>CAYWBJ010000047.1:0-61886 GCA_964456165.1 uncultured Gemmatimonadaceae bacterium
GTCAGATGTCCGGGGGCGTGTACGCCTAGCGACGAGCCCGCGCGCCGCGGGTTGCCCTCTAGGACGCGCCCAGGCGGATCATCGGACGACACCCCCGACAGGTCGGGGGGCCCTCCCGATGTCGCTGTCGCCCCCCTTCCCCCCCTTTGCGCGCCTTCCCCGCGACCGCGGCGCGGACGCACTCCACCAGCAGCCGCACCCCCTCTTCGACGTCCTCACGGTCGATAAAGCCGAACGCCAGCCGCAGGAACGGCACGTCCTGACCGTGCACATGGAACGAGGATCCGGGAGCATAGAGCACCCGCCGTTCGGCCAGCTGCTCGCGCAGGACCTGGCGATTGGCCACCGGTGGAAAGCCCACCCAGATGAAGAGCCCGCCGACCGGACGCGTCCAGGAGCACAGGCCGTCACCGTACTTCTCGAAGGCGGCGAACACCGCGTCCCGCTTCTCCTTGAGCAGGGCGTTGCGAAACTCGATGTGGTCCCAGAGCCGGTCCCTGAAGTAGGCAGCGCAGACAGCGGCGGCGAGCAGGCTGTTGCCGCCGTCGTAGCGGCGATCGAGCAGGCGTTCCATCATGGGCGGCCGGGCGAGTACATAGCCGAGGCGCACGCCGGGACCGAAGATCTTCGACAGCGAACAGAGATAGACGACGTCGGGTGAGTCATCGAGCGCATAGAGCGCAGGCTGCACCGGTCCCTCGAAGTGGACGTCGCCGTAACAGTTGTCCTCGACGACGACGACCCGGTGCTTGCGCGCGACCTCGAGCAGCTCGAGCCGGCGGGGCCGCGGCATCACGCTCCCGGTGGGGTTCTGGTAGGTGGCCAGGGTGTAGACGAACCGGGGCGGCGTGCCTCGCCGGGCCAGCTCCCCGAGGGTGCGATCGAGCGCGTCGATGCGCATGCCGTCGTCGTCGATCGGCACGCCGACCAGCTGGGCGCCCATGCGCTTGTAAGCGCCGATCGTGCCGGAATAGGTCAGCTCCTCCGTGACGATGATCTCGCCTGGCCTCTCCATCAAAGCCTCGGCCACCATGGTCACGCCCTGGAAGCTGCCGTTGGTCAGGGTGAGGTGATCGGGGGAAACTTCGATTCCTTCGCGCTTCGTTTCCCGCATCGCCATGATCTCGCGCAGACCGAGGTGGCCGAGCTCGCCAGGGTAGTTGACGAAGTCGGTGCCCACCTCCTCGATGCCCTGTTGGGCCGCGGCGGCCAGCTCGGCGACCGGAAAGGAGGCCGGGTCGGTGCGACCGCTGCCAAAATCGTAGGTCTTCATGTCAGGCATGCTCCGTTCTATGGATGTAGGTTGATCTCCCGCAACCGGGGACTTGCAGTCCTGCCGGGCACCCTGCCCCGCTTCGCCACCGGCGCCGCGTCCACTTCTTTGATATCGGCGGTGAACTCGATCGGCGGCGCCGCGCTGATGGCGCTACCGACCCCGAAGCCGTCCACCGGCGCCCCCGCCGCGCGCATCCTCTCGATGCGCTCCGGGCCAAAACCGCCGGAGACGAAGATCTTCACGTGCTGGTGCCCGGCCCCGTCGAGCCGGCGGCGCACCCGCTCGACCAGCTCGACGGTCACACCCCCCAGCTCGCTCGGCGTGTCCAGGCGCACTCCGTGCAGCCTCGATCCTATGGCATCGGCGACTCGCACGCTCTCCTCGGCCTCGTCGGCGTAGGTGTCGACCAGAACGATGCGCTGCACGTCGCCGGGTAAATGCCGGTCGAACGCCTCGGCGGCGTGCAGGGTGTCCCCCATCGACAGCACCAGCGCGTGCGGCAACGTTCCGGTCGGCGCGACGCCGGCCAGCGCCGCACCGGCCGGCGTCGCGCAGCCGACACAGCCGCCGCCGACAGCCGCGTATTCCATCCGGGCGCTGACCAGCGGATGCACGTGGCGAGCCCCGAAGCTGACCACCGGGACCGGACTCGCCGCCGCGACACAGGCGGCCGCAGCCGTGGCCCAGCCCGTCTGGCTGCTGAGCATACCGAGCAGGGCGGTCTCGTACAACCCGAACTCCAGGTACGGGCCACTGATGCGCATCACCACCTCGCCCGGGTCGAACCAGTCACCGTCCGATAAGGCGGTCACGGTCACCTGCGGCGACGGCAGCTGGCGCAGCAACCCGGTCGCCTCCTCGATCCCGCACAAGATCCCCCGTTGCCGGGCGAAGAACTCCAACACCACCCGGGGGTTCAGACCCTCGGCGCGCAGAATCCGGCGGCCGCGGTCGAAGTAGATGTCGGCGTTGCCACCCCCAAGCGTCTCGCGGTCCGGAGGAAAACGCGTCGTGCCGGCAGGCAGGCCGATGTCGGTGGGCACCATTACCGGTTGGTGATTTCGGCCCCGAGGATACTGTCCATGTGGCCGAGCGCCCACTCGTGCTGCTCCGGGTCGAAGCTGGCAACGCAGTCGACCGGCACCTCAACCCGGTAGTCGCCGTTACGCAGGTCGGACACGGTGTGGAGGATGCAGATGTCGGTGCAGTCGCCCACGACCACGACCTTCTCCGGCTGCAGCGCTTGCAGACGGGCGGCCAGGTCGGTCTCGAAGAACGCGCTGTAGCGGCGCTTCCTGACGATCGTGGCCTCGCTGGCAAACGACTGCAGCGCGGCGATGATAGCCTCCTCGTCGCTGCCAGCGACGCAGTGCGGCGGAAACATCTGGAACTCGGCGTCGTCCGGGGCGTGGCTGTCCTGGGTGAAGAACAGGGCTGCCCCAGCTGCGCTCTCACGCCGCAGACGCGCCTCGATGCGGGGGATGATCTCCCGGGCCGCAGCGCCGCAGATCAACGTTCCCTCGGGGGCCATGAAGCCATTCTGCATGTCGACGACGATGACGGCATTGACCATCGCGAGCTACCTCCTGCAGCAGAATATACAGATGCCGGCCGCTGTCGCGGGGATGCCTTCCACCGCGACAGCGAATACCCGGCGGCTGGTCAGACGAATTCGAGCTCGCCGTCTACCACCCTGCGATAAAAACATCCGGCACGCGACCGGCCGGCCTCGTCCGCGGTGTGACACGCCCCCTCGCCCCGGGGCCGAACCAGGTAGAGCAACGAGTTCTGCTCGCAGTTAACCCGCACCTCGGCGAGGTCCAGGAAATCGCCGGATGTCGCCCCCTTGATCCACAGCTCATTGCGCGACGTGCTCCAGAACGTGGCGACTCGTACGCGCAGAGTGTGCTCAAGGGCCTGCCGATTCACGTAGGCGATCAGCAGAACCTCCCGGCTGTCCGCATCCTGCACCGCAACCGGCACCAGCGGATGACCGCAGTCGCCCACCTTGTCGAGCTTGTCGAAGTCCAGCAGGAAGGCGTCGCCCTCCTCTATCTGCTCGTGAGTTGCCGCCTTGCGGGATCCCATTGCTTGTCCTTTCACCTGGCGGCGGTCAGCCGTCCGCACCTGCGCACAGAACGAAAAAAACCGGGGAGAGCGCCCTCCCCGGGTGGTCGAACACCAGCAGCCCGACCGGGCCTGCCGGACAATCTCCTCGGGCAAGACAGTAGGCTCGGTGACGCTCGGTGTCAACGCGGCTCCGACTGCTCCAGGGTCGACCAGGCCGCCTCCTTCACGACTTCGGAGAGGGACGGATGCGCGTGAACGGAGCGGGCGACGTCTTCGGCGCTGGCGGCAAACTCCATGGCCACCACGCCTTCGGCGATCAGATGGGAGGCCTGCCGACCGAGGATGTGCACACCCAGCAGGCGGTCGGTCTGCGCGTCGGCAATGACCTTCACCAGCCCGTCGATCGCGTTCATGCTGTGGGCCCGGGCGTTGGCGCGGAACTGGTGTTTGCCGATCCGCACCTGGCGTCCGGCCGCCGACGCCCCCTCCTCGGTCATGCCGACTGAGGCCAGCTCCGGGTGGACGTAGACCACCGCCGGGATCGCGTCGTAGTTCACCTGTCCGGCGTGCCCGGCCATGCGCTCGACAGCTGCGACACCCTCCTCTTCCGCCTTGTGAGCCAGCATCGGCCCGGGTATAGCGTCGCCGATCGCGTAGATGCCAGGAACGCTCGTCTGGTAGGAGGAATCGACGACGACATGGCCGCGGTGGTCGGTCTCCAGCTCCAGCCCCGGCCCCAGCAGCCCGTCCACGTAGGGCCGGCGACCGACGGCGACCAGCACCTTGTCACAGCGCTCAACGCGCGCCTCCGCACCATCGCCTGAGGCAATCGTCAGATCCACCTTGGCGTCGGCAATAGCGGCCGACCGAGCGCTGGTCCCGAACTCGAACTTCATTCCCTGCCGCTGCAGCAGGCGCTGGAGCTGGCCGGTCACTTCCCGGTCCATGCCGGGGAGGATGTGGTCCATGAATTCCACCACCAGCACCTCGGCGCCAAGCCGGTTCCAGACCGAGCCCATCTCCAGGCCGATAGCGCCGGCGCCGATGACGATGATCCGCTCGGGGACCGCCTCCAGGGCTAGGGCCTCGGTGGAGCTGATCAGGTGCTTACCGTCGAAGGACAGCGCCGGCAGCTCGATCGGTGCGCTGCCGGTGGCGATCAGGATGCGCTCGCACGCCAGCGTCCACTCCTCGTCGCCCCGCACCTGCACCGAGCCGGCAGCGGCGATCGAGGCGGTGCCGGTCACGTGATCCACATCGTGCCCCTTGAACAGGCCGCCGATCCCCTTGACCATCATCGCGACGATCTTGGCCTTGCGCGCCATCATCGCCTCCAGGTCCAGCGCGACATCGCCGACCTGAACGCCGTGCACCTGCAGCCCATCCTGCGCCTGGTGGAAGAGCTCGCTGGACTCGAGCAAAGCCTTGCTCGGTATGCAGCCGACGTTGAGACAGGTGCCGCCAAGCGCCTCCTTCTCGACGCAGGCCACCCGCATTCCCAGCTGGCTGGCACGCGCCGCCGCCCGGTAGCCGCCTGGGCCGGCGCCGATGACAACCAGATCGTAGGTGTCGCTCACCGCCACACCCCCGGGGTACGGTACATCATATCTCCAGCATGAGCCGGCTGGGGTCCTCCAGCAGCTCCTTGATCCGGACCAGAAAGGAGACCGACTGCTCGCCGTCGACGATGCGGTGATCGTACGACAGCGCCAGGTACATCATCGGCCGGATCACCACCTGACCGTCGACCGCTGCCGGGCGTTCCTTGATGGCGTGCATGCCAAGGATACCGGACTGAGGGGGATTGAGGATCGGCGTCGACAGGAGCGAGCCGAAGACGCCGCCGTTGGTGATGGTGAAGGTGCCGCCGCTGAGCTCGTCCATGCCCAGCTTGTTGTCCCGCGCCGCCTTGGCCAGGCGCTTGATTTCGGTCTCCATCTGCGCCAGAGTCATGTTCTCCGCACTGCGCAGCACCGGGACCACGAGGCCACGCTCGGCGCTGACGGCGATGCCGAGATTGACGTAGTCGTGGTAGACGATATCGGTACCTTCGATGCTGGCGTTGACCGCCTCGAAGCCGCGCAGAGCCAGGGCGGTGGCGCGGGAGAAGAACGACATCAACCCAAGGGAGACGCCGTGCACTTCGGCGAAACGCTCCTTGTACTTGGCCCGCAGTTCCATCACCGCCCCCAAGTCGACTTCGTTGAAGGTGGTCAGCATGGCCGCATTGCGCTGCGCCGCCACCAGGCGCGTGGCGATCCGGCGGCGGATCTTGGTCATCGGCACGCGCCGCGTACCTGCCACTTGATCAGGCGCTGCAGGGGTCGCAGGCGCTGGCGCAGTAGCCCGAGGCGCCGGGAGAACCGGCTCGGTCTGCTCCTCCTTTGTCTCCAGGTGGGCGAGCACGTCCTCCTTGGTCAGACGGCCGTCCCTGCCCGTGCCGGCGATGGCGGCCGGATCGAGGCCGTGCTCCTCGATGAGCCGGCGCACCGCCGGGCTCAGGCCGTTCTCCGCCGGCTCGGCTGCGGCTGGCGCCGTCGCCGGAGCGCGCGGTGTTGGCTCCTCGGCCGCAGTTTCCGCGACCGGCTCGGTCACGGCCGGCGCTTTGTCGGACGGCGTAGCGCTCGCGTCGATGGTGGCGATCTGGTCGCCCACCTCCAGCGTCGCATCCACTTCCACGAGCGTCTGCAGCACGCCGGCGGCCGGCGCCGGCAGATCGACGTTGGCCTTGTCGGTTTCCAGGATGCAGATCGGTTTATCGCGCTCGACGTATTCCCCGTCGCTCGCGAGCCATTCGAGCAGCACCACCTCGGCCACCGACTCGCCCATTTCCGGAATTTCAACTGCCGTCACCATTCTCGAGGGCTCCTATTCGCCCGCGCCGGCGCGTTCCTTGGCCACCCGGGATCCGGGCTGCTTCTTGATGTCGAGAACCAGCTTGGCGTTTCCCAGGTCCAAGGCCTGGTCGACAATCGCCTGCTGTTCCTGCTGGTGCGTGCGCGCCGCACCAACCGCCGGGCTGGCCGCCTCGTCGCGGCCGAAGTAGTACAGCTGGATGTGTTCTCGGATAACCTGCTCAAGCAGGGGCTCAATGAAGTACCAGGCCCCCATGTTGCGGGCCTCCTCCTGCACCCAGCAGACCTCTTCGACCGCGGTGTAGCGTTCGAGGACCCGCACGAGGGATTCTTCCGGGAACGGGTAGAGCTGCTCGACCCGGACCAGCGCCACCGCCTCGCCGCCTCGCTCGTCACGGCCAGCCGCCAGATCGTAGTAGACCTTGCCGCTGCACAGCAGAACCCGCCGCACCTTCGCGGGCGCCGCCGCGGCATCGTCCAGCACCGACTCGAACCGGCCCTCCGTGAACTCCGTGATGTCGGACGCACAGGCCCTGTGGCGCAGCAGGCTCTTGGGCGTCATCAGGATCAGCGGTTTGCGGAAGCTGCGCTGCATCTGGCGCCGCAGCACGTGGAAAAGCTGCGCCGGGGTCGTGGGATAACAGACCTGCATGTTGTTCTTTGCGCACAGCTGCAGAAAGCGCTCGAGGCGGGCGCTGGAGTGCTCGGGTCCCATGCCCTCGTAGCCATGCGGCAGCAGCAGCACGATCCCGCTCATGCGGTGCCACTTCGCCTCCGCACCGCTGATGTACTGGTCGATAACCAACTGGGCGCCGTTGACGAAGTCGCCGAACTGCGCCTCCCACATAACCAGGCGCCGCGGGTCGGCAGAGCTGATCCCGTACTCGAAGCCGAGTACGGCCAGCTCCGACAGCATGGTGTTGAAGACCTCGAAGTGGCCCTGCACCGTTGCCAAATTGGCGAGCGGCGTGTGGGTCGCTCCGGTCTCGACATCGTGCCAGACCGCGTGTCGATGGGCAAACGTACCGCGCTGGCTGTCCTGACCCGCCAGGCGCACCGGCACCCGCTCCAGCAACAGGCTGCCGAAAGCCAGCATTTCGCCGCCGCCCCAATCGACGAGCCGCTTCCCGCCGGCCATCTCGACGCGGGCCTGCATAACCCGCTGCACCGTCTTGTGGGTCGAGAACCCGTCAGGGATCTCGGCCGCCTTCTCGGCGATTTTGAGCAGCGTCCCCGCCCCGACGGAGGTGTCGATGTCCCAGTCCTCTCCCGCCCAGGTCAAACCCTGCCAGACGCCGGAGAAGGCGTTCGTTCGCGGCTTGACCGCCAGCCGGCTCGACTTCTCGTAGCAGCGCTCCAGCGTCGCGCGCACCTCCGCCCGCATCTCCTCGGCCACGGCCGCGGTGACGCTGCCCTCACCGACGAGCCAGTCCCGGTAGATCTGCGTCACCGCCGGGTGGGAGGCGATCCTCTTGTACATGAGGGGACTGGTCAGCGTTGGATCGTCGGCCTCGTTGTGGCCGTGCCGTCGGTAGCACCACAGGTCAATCAGGACGTCGCGCTTGAACTTCTGGCGGAATTCCATGGCCAGCCGCCCGGCGTGGATGACCGCTTCGGGATCGTCGGCATTGACGTGGAAGACCGGCGCCATGATCTGCCGCGCCACGTCGGTGGGATAGGGAGTGAAGCGGGTCTCATGCGGTCCGGCCGTGTAGCCGAGCTGGTTGTTGATGATGATGTGGATCGTGCCGCCGTTCTTGTATCCCTCCAGCTGGGACAGATTGAGAGTCTCGGCGACGATGCCCTGGCCGGTGAAAGCGGCCTCGCCGTGGATCTGCACCGGCAGCACCCGGCTGCGATCCGCGTCTTGCAGGTAGTCCTGTTTGGCCTGCACCATGCCCTCGATGACCGGGTTGACCAGCTCTAGGTGGCTGGGGTTAGGACTCAGCGAGAGGTGGATCCTGCGGCCCCGCTTGGTGATGTGGTCGTAGGAATAGCCCTGGTGGTACTTCACGTCCCCCTCGTCCTCCGCACCCTCGGCCTTCTCGGCACCAGCAAACTCGCTGAGGATGGCCTCGTAGGGCTTGTGCAGAATGTGGGCCAGCACATTGAGCCGGCCGCGGTGGGCCATGCCGAAGACCATTTCCTCGGCACCCATATCCGATCCGACCTCCACGAGCGTGTCCAGAAGCGGCAGCAGCGCCTCGCCGCCCTCGACCGAGAAGCGCTTCTGGCCAATGAAACGGGTGTGGAGGAACTGCTCGAACTCCTCGGTCTCGGTCAGCTGCCACAGCAACCGATGCTTCTGGCCGCGGTCGAGCGCTGCCTGATTGAGGGTGGGCTCGATGCGCTCCTCCAACCAGGTCAGCTTCGCCTTGTCAAAGATCGCTTCGAAGTCGACGCCGATACTGCGGCAGTAGGTCGCCTTCAGCTTGTCGAGCAGATCCTGCAGCCCGCCGTCGACATCACCGAGGAAGCCTCCGCGTCCGACACCCTTCTCGAGATCGTCATCGCTGAACTCGAAGACAGCCAGGTCGAGAAGGGCGTGCTCGCGGAGACTGGTGCCGAGAGGATCAAGGTTGGCGATGCGGTGGCCGTGCTCGCGGTAGGCCTGCACCACCGAGATCACTCCCTTGTTGCTGCGCTCGCGCATGCGCCGCTCGCGGCCGGTCGGAGAGCTATTGGCGGGCCCTGCGGCCGACCCGGCACCTGCCGGCGCATCCTGCACCACTGGCCTCTCGCTCCATGCCTCCTCCGACCGCCAGAAGCCGAATTCGAAGCCCTTGAAGAAGGCGATCCACTCGTCGTCGAGGCTGGTCGGGTCCGCCTCGAAAAGGTGGTACAGCTGTTCGATGTACTCGGTGCTGGCGCTGTGGGGACTGAATTTTTCCATCGATCCTGCCGCCGTTGATCCGGACTTCCGCAAGAGGCGTGGAACCAACTCGCGATAGATGAATTAAATTAAGTAAAATAAGGGAGTTAAAGCAACAAATACCGAGCGTTTCGGGAGGCGCTGTCGACCGGACGGCTGCCACCCTCGCGCCAACCCAGCAACCGTGGATATGCGCATGATTCGCTCGGACGATCTCCTCGGACGCCGGGTTACAGCCATTTCATCTGCGGCATCCTGCTGCTAGCGGTCACATCTGGGTGGCTCTAAAGGCGGCTACAGTGGGCGTACGACGAGGGGCGGGCCCTGATCGCCACCCGCACCGGGCCCTTACTCGCTGACGGCGGGAGCGAACAGGTATTCAGCGGATCGTGGCCCGGCGACGTCATCGAGGCCCTCGTGGCCGCTTGAGGTCGCCGATTCGCCGCGCCGGTTGGCGTTCGCCGCCGCACCGCCGATCCTATAATGCGTGCGCGATCGCTTCCCTCTCGAGCTCGGGCCCCTGCGCCAGCTGACGATCCTGTCCCTGGACGCGCCGCTGGTCGCCCTGGCCTGGCAACAGCTCTACGCGACTGCCTGGGAGGTCGTCCTGGAGTGGACGACCCTGCTGGTGCTCTTCCTCTCCGTCTGGCTCGGCTATGCCGCCGATCGCTGGCTCGACGGGTTTACCGATACCCGGCCGGACGCCCATCACGACCTGTATCGCGCCCATCGGCAGCCCGTTCTCTGGCTCTGGCTCGTCCTGCTCGCAACCACGGTGGCCACCGCCCTGGTGTTCTTGCCCTCCCATGCCCTGTGCCGGGGTTGGTGGCTCCTGGGCGCCGTGCTCCTGTATACTCTCTTCGCCCAGCTTGCCCGCAGCTGGCGCAGGTACGGTGCGGTCAAGTCTGTGGCGATCTCGCTGCTGGTCTGGACCGGCGCCTGGATCTTCGCCCTGCCGCCGGCCCCGGCCGGCACAGTAGGGGTCCCCAGCGCAGTGGGGGAGGCCAGCCCGCAGAGAGCTCCCGGCGTTGTCGGCGGGCCCGACATACCTGGCGCCACGACGGTCCTGGTGGCGATGTTAGTCCCGATCCCGCTCTTCGCGCTCAACTGCGCCCTGATCGACAGCTGGGCGGCAGAGCGGGCGGGCAAGGGTGCCGGTGCCGCCGCCGTCATCGCGACGGCGATCGCCCTGCTGGCTGACGGGATCGCCTGGTCCTATACTACCGCCCTGCCGGCCTGGCGGCTGTTTCCAGAGGCCGCTCTAGCCTCGTGCGCTCTGTTGTGGGGACTCCACCTGGCGCGCCGGTTCCTGCATCCGGCGCCCCGCCGCACCCTTGCCGATGTCTGCCTCATGAGCCCATTCGCCACGGCAGCCCTCGCGTGAGCGCCACCTTCGATCGCCTGGCCCGGCCCTACCACCTCCTCGAGCGCCTGGCGTTCGGCAACCGCCTCAATGCAGTGCGCCGATTCGGTCTGCACGGCCTGTCCACACCCCGCCGCGCCCTGCTAATCGGCGACGGCGATGGCCGGTTCGCCTGCGCGCTGTTGCGGCAATACTCCGGGATCGTGGTCGACTCACTCGACATTAGCCGCGGCATGCTGCGGACGGCGCGCACCCGCATCCGGCGGGAGCTTCCGGGGGCGGTCAATCGCTTCCGCGCCGTCCATGCCGACTGCTGCCAACTGCCCCTGGCACCGGGACCGTACGACCTGGTCGCCCTGCACTTCGTGCTCGATTGCCTGAGCGAATCCGAGAGCGAGCGCCTGCTGGGTGGCGTCGGAGACTGGCTGGCCCCCAACGGACGACTGTTGTACAGCGATTTCAGCCTGCCTGCCGGCCCCCTGCCCTGGCGTCTGGCCGGCGCCGTCATCATCCGCCTGCTGTACCTGTTCTTCGGCCTGGTCGCCGGCGTCGAGAGGCGGCGGCTGCCGCGCTTTGTCTGGCCCGAGCAGCTGGCGCTCAGCGCCTCCAGCGAGCGGCTCAAAGGCCTGGTGGTCGGCCAGGTGCGCGTGTGGTCGCCGAATCAGCCGTCTCCCTGCGGCAGCCCGGGACTGCCAGAGCCGCGGCCGGGTGCGCATTTTCCGGTCGCCAGGCCGCCGGGCGCGGCCCTTGGTTCCTGCAGCACCGGCAACTGACGATCTTTACCTCGGCAAGACGCTGAACCGGCAACGCGCCCAGACACGAAAGGAGCCAGTCGTGAACAGACCCCGCATCATGTTCTACCACGACGCCCGCCACTGCCACCTCTATCGCTACGAGCCACCGATGTTCCGCGAGGAGTACGTCGCGATGGTCGACGAGCTGGCCGGCACGCCAGTGGAGGCTATCAACTTCACCTTGGGCGAGGGACGCACGATGCTGCACGACACCCGTGCCGGCGAATTGATGGGCCACAACGTCGAGGTCTGGGACCACCAGGTCTTCCGCCGCGCCGCCGTAAACGCCAAGGGCCTCATCGACCGGGGCCAAGATCCGCTGCGGATCCTTTGCGAGCGTGCTGCCGAGCTCGGCATCCTCATCTACCCGACGTTGACCGTGCAGGGGCCGGGACCGGATCACGCTTCCGTGCGCTGCTCCGACTTCCGGAAGAAAAATCAGCACCTGGAGATCGGCGACAGCGATGGCGTCGATCCGAACCATCCGAGCTTCAGCTGCCTCGACTTCAAACACCCGGAGACCCGCGACGAGCGTTTCGCCATCGCCGAGGAGGTAGTAAACGAGTACGACGTCGGCGGCTTCGAGCTACAGCTCAACATCCTGCCCTACTACTTCCACCCGGACGAGGTGGAAACCGGCCGCGCCGTGATGACCGACTGGGTCGGGCGGGTGTACGAGGCGGTGAAGAAGAGCGGGGTGGAGCGGGAGCTGGTAGTGCACCTGCCGGACCGGCTCGAGGACTGCCAGCGCATTGGGCTGGATCCGGAAGAGTGGGTCCGGCGCGGCATCGTCGACGCGCTGGTGCCGGAGATGTTCGCGCAAAACTACTACATCAAGATGATGGCCGACTACGGCGAGTTCATCCGTCTCGCCGCCGGCTCATCCTGCCGCATCCTGGCGCCGGTCAACAGCATGCTGACCTCCGACCGCATGCTCGACGCGCCGCTGCCCATGATCCGGGCGCAGGCGGTCAGCGCCTGGGACCAGGGAGTCGACGGCCTCTACGTGAACGAGTGGTTCCACCTCTGGCCCTACGAGGCCGAGTTCTACGAGAAGCTCAGGGAGCTCCCCTACCCGAGCATCATGGACAGCGGCGACAAGTTTTATTACGTGCCCACCAACGCGCAGCAGAACCGGATGCAGAGCGATCGCAATCCGCTGCCCGCGCGCATGGACCTGAACCAGCCGGTGGAGGTCGACGTGCGCATCGCCGACGACCTGCCGCGCTGGGGCACGATGGGCCGCGTGCACGAGGTGCTGCTGCGGCTGCGCATCCTGGGTAACACCGAGACCGACGCGATCGACGTCGGGCTCAACGGCCGGCCCCTGCCCGACCGCCTGCGCCGCAAGATCAACTACCTCTACACCATGGACGGACCCCGCTACCGGGTGATGGGCGGCTACTGGCACATCTACAGGCTGGAGGTGGAGCACTGGCCGCGGAAGGGATCCAACGCGCTGCAGGTGGTGCTACGGGCCCGCGACGGCGATCTCGACGAGCAGTTCTGTACGGTCACCGACGTCGAGCTGGAAATCAAGTATCTGAAGGGAAAGAACTTCCACCGGTCCTACGTCGACGCCGACCTCGGGCCCTACGACCACCGGACCTGATTGCGCTCAGTCCTGCGGCCGACTCTCGTAGTTCCGGTGTAGGATGCCCACGTCGCAGGTCAGCGCGTCGCAGTACCAGATCTCGCCTTCTTCCGGCGTCGCCCCGGGTCGAACGGTCATGCCGTGCACCTCGTTCGGCTCAGCCACGCGGAAGACCTGGCGGACGCGGCCCTGTCGCCGCGTGTCCATGAGCATCACCGTGCCGGAGGAGGTGTCGGCCACCCACAGGTGACGCTCATCGTGCCAGCCGACGCCGTGCACCCGCAGGCCGCAGCTCGGATAACGCTCGACCTCGGTCCAGGTGGCCACCTCCATGACATGGATCGTCTGGGTCGGCGGTGAGGCGCAGTAGAGCCGGCCCGCCCGCCATTCGAGGCCGTGGCAGCTGCTTTCCCGCGCGTCCGGTCTGCCCTCAACCGCCGCGACGTGACCCCGTCCCGGATCGGAATAACGCTCCAGCGTTTCACCCGTCGCCGGATCGAGCTTGACGATGTCCAGGCCGAAGGTGGAACTGATCCACATCGCCCCGGCACCCAGGGTTATGCCACTGGAGTGCTCGGTGTCGGTGTCGAGCTCAGCGAGGACGGCTCCCGTCTCCCAGTCGACCTTCTGCGCCTTGACGGTGACCTGGTCGAGAATCCACAGGCCGTCGTCGGTGGCCTGCAGGGCGTTGGGCTGGGGGCCCGGTGACTTGAAGCGCTTCTCTACGGTTGCCGTGTACTGAGTCATCATCCTCCGCCGGTCGAGGCGATCAGGGCGTGGGGCGAAGATAAACAGATCCAGGAAATCGACCAGGCTGCAACCGTCGTAGGCGAAGGCGACAGCCGGCACCTTGCGGTCCGCGCCAGAGCGCCATGAGGCCGTGCATGTCGGCCTCCGGTGTCGAGGATCGCCTCGCGCAGCCTCCTATGTGAAGCAAAGGGATCATCGGCCGGCTCCAAGTTACCGCAGACACAGGGTGTGTCAGAACGGCAGAACACCCAGATCCTCGCCATTGCGGAAGGCCATAGCGTCGTCGATCATGGCAAGGATGTCGAAGCGCGGCTCCCACCCCAGCAACGCACGCGCTCTGGTCAGGTCGTGCTCATAGAATGAGGGAGGGCCTTGGGTAACGGTGGCATCCACGTACGGGATGCCCAGGTGCCGGGATAGGTGGGGCACCGCCTCCTCCCAGGTGAAGGCTCGCGGCCCGGCCAGCTGGATCGTCGCACCGACCAACTGCTCGGCATCGAGGGCGCTGACCAGTCCATTGACGATGTCGCGCACGTCGGCCACGTGTTTCCGGTAGGACCGGCCGGCCGCGTCACGCAGGATCACCAACCGCTCGGATTCCTCCCACTCCAGACCGTATTGCTGCCAGCACTTGCTGAGGTAGAATTGCGGGAAATCCAGGATCTCGCCGATCCCCATCACCCATGGGAAGCGCAGTATGACAGCCGGCACCGTGCCCATGCGAACGTAGCCGCCGCACATCTCCTCGCCCACCGACTTGGAGAGGGAGTACCAATCGCCGGGCTGCCGCGGCTGCTCCTCCTCGCGCAGGATCTCGTCCTGGCCCCAGACATACTTTTCCAGCACCGCATCGGTGCTGGCAAAGATGAACCGACGCAGATCCGGCTGCTGTGCTGCCGCCTCAAGCATGTTGAAGAGACCACCGACGTTGATTTCGAAGTACTCCTGGGCGGTGAAGGGACCGCCACCCTGGAAGGCGGCAGCCAGGTTGTAGATCACGTCGACGCCATCGACGAGGACCGCGGCTACCCCCGGGTCGACGATGCTGCCCTCGTGCAGCTCCAGATCCAGGTGACCGAGCTTGTCGACCCGGGGATCGCGAGGCCAGACCAGGCCACGCACCCGATGCCCGGTGCGGCACAGGTGTGCGGCCAGATTGGCGCCGATGCGGCCGGTGATACCGGTGATCAATATCTGCATGGATTCATCTGGCAGGGATGGAGTGAACCTGACTGGGCTTGTTTCATAAAGCGATTGATTCTAGCCTCGGCGGCAATCCTGCTCTACGGCACCAGCCGCACCCAGCAGACGTCCATGCGGTCATCCTCGCCGGCGTAGTAGACGACCAGCACGTCGCCGTCCGGCAGCACCTCGGCATGGGGCAGACCGTAGCTCCAAGCCCCCATCTCGTTCAGCAACTCGCCCGTGTCGCCTTCACCGGCCACCGTCACCGCTGCCGTCCCGAGCCGGTAGAGCTCCACCTCGGTCTCCGGCGGAAACGGCGCGTCGACGGCCGGCGCCACCCGGGCGCGAATCGACTGGCTACCGAAGCGATCGACCCAGACAAGCAGGACGCGGCCATCCGGCAGCATAGCCGGGACCGACGCCTGGTCGGCAAAACCCAGGTCTTCCGCCGCCGTCCAGCTGTCCCCCTCAGTCCCGCTGATACGGCGGTGGATATTCAGGTAGCGGGTCGTTTCACTGTCGTAGGTCCAGGTGAACGTGGCCAGGCGGCCATCGGTGGCGACGCCGGCGCGCTGGTCCCAGTTGAAGATCCGCCCGCTCGGGTCCTGGCAGACCGTGACCGCCTCCCCCCAGCTGCGGCCGCCGTCCTCCGAATACATGTAGACGACCCGCTGCATCCAGGGCGAGGTGTCGTGGTACTGCTTGTTCGATTCGATGCTCAGCACTAGCCGGCCGCTCCGCAGCCTCAGGATTGGATTGGTCAGGCTCGGCGGCCCGACATCCGCGGCTATGGACGCATGCCGAAACGGGGACCAGCTGCGGCCGCCGTCTTCCGACTCGGACAACAGCAGCTTGGTCGGCAGGCAGCCTTCGGTCTCCTCGTTGAAGATCGGCTGCCCCGGGTAGGTCGTGCGATCGACCCACATGCCTGCGAGGATGAGATGGCTCCCACCCAGGACGGTGACATAGCCGCAGCGCAGCGACCCCTTCATGCCGTCGAAATCGGTGCTGAACGGCTGCTCTGGCGCGCTCCAGCTGCGGCCACCATCGGTCGAGCGCCGCAGCTCGACGGTAGCGTCGGCTGAATCCTTGTCGGTGCCGATGCGGTAGGTGGCGAGGATGGAACCGTCCACCAGCGCGGTGGTGGTTGGAAAAGTCCCCACCGCCCGGCTGGTGCCTCGCTCCCCGGTGTTGATGATCCCTGTAGCGACGATCTGCATCCTGACCCTGTCTGTGCGGTCGGGTGGGTGAGTTGAAGCTCCCCGAGCTCTCGCGTCCGCCTCAAAGATAGTAACGCCGGCATTGCGGCGTCAGCACTGCCCCGATCCTTAGCCCCGCCGCCGCGACGACATACCGAAGATGCGGAGCGCCAACGGCTCAGGGATTGGCACGAGAAGACGGCGCCGGGGCTCTAGCCGATTTGCCGCTGGTCGCTGTGCCTCGTCCGCGGCGGACGCTCTTGAGACCTTCCAGTGCTTCCCCTACATTCCCCGTTGTTCAGGTCATCTACCCGCGATAGCTCGTGCTACTCACCTACCGAGGCCCGCAAGCTCTATCCGCGTTCCGCCGAGATCCCCTCCTCGCTAGGTGCCGCAGTCTTCTGGGCCGCATCCAGGACCTGACCACTTCCTACGCCTTCCTGGTCCACCTCTCCAGTTCCATTTCCACCGCCGACCGCCACAAGCTCGAAAACATCCTCGGCACCGGTGAGCCCGAAGAGGTGGCCGGCGACGGCGGCGAGGTCCTGATCGCGCCGCGTCCGGGCACCGCGTCGCCCTGGTCGACCAAGGCCACCGACATTATGCGCAACTGCGGCCTGGCCGTCGACCGCATCGAGCGCGGCATCACCTACCGCTTCACCGGCGACTCGGCCCTGTCGCCTACCGATCTGCAACCGGTCGTCCACCTGCTCTACGACCGCATGACCGAAGCGGTGATCGACGAGGTCGATGCGCTCTTCGCCCACGTGGAGCCGCAGCCACTGCAGCGGATCCCGCTGCTTGAACGCGGCCGCGCCGCCCTGGAAGGGGCCAACGGCGCCATGGGGCTGGCGATGGCGGCCGATGAGATCGAGTACTTCCACGATGCCTTTCTGGTCATGCGGCGGGACCCCACCGACGGCTAGCTGATGATGTTCTCGGTCGTTATCTCCGAGCTCTGCCGCCACTAGATCTTCAACGCCGACTGGACCGTGGACCAAAAGCGGCAGCCGCATTCGCTCTTCGCGATGATCCGCAACACGCACCAGCGGCAGCCACAGGGAACGGTCAAGGCCTACGCCGACAACTCCGGCATCATCGAGGGATTCGCCACCCGGGTCTTCCGCCCGCTCTCCAACAGGTCCTATGGCACGGCGGACGAGACCGTGCACATCCTGATCAAGGTCGAGACCCACAATCACCCCACCGCCATCTCGCCCTATCCGGGTGCCTCCACCGGCGTCGGCGGCGAGATCCGCGACGAGGGAGCCGCCGGCCGTGGCGGCCATTCCCAGGCCGGGCTCAGCGCCTTCTTCACCTCCCATCTGCGCATCGACGGATGGCGGCAGCCGTGGGAGCGGGACTTCGGCGAGTTCCCGGCGCGGCTGGCCACCCCGCTGGAGATCATGACCGAGGGCCCGATCGGCGGCGCCGGCTTCGGCAACGAGTTCGGCCGTCCCAATATCCTTGGAATCTTCCGCACCTTCGAGGAGGAATGCGCCGGCCGCTACCGGGGCTATCACAAGCCGATCATGGTCGCCGGCGGTGTCGGCCTGATCGACGCGGGCCAGGTGGAGAAGCAGCCCGCGCGCAGCGGCGACTACGTCGTGCAGATCGGCGGACCGGCCATGCTTATCGGCCTGGGGGGAGGCGCTGCCTCCAGCATGGACACGGGCAGCAACCAGGAAGACCTAGACTTCGCGTCGGTGCAGCGCGACAACCCGGAGATGCAGCGCCGCTGCCAGGAACTCATCAGCCGCTGCACCCAGCTCGGCGCTGGCAATCCCATAGTCAGCATCCACGACGTGGGCGCCGGCGGGCTGTCCAACGCCTGCCCCGAGCTGGTGGAGGAAGTGGGCGCCCGCTTCGACCTGCGCGCGATCCACAACGACGACCCGGGCATGAGTCCGATGCAGATCTGGAGCAACGAGGCCCAGGAGCGTTACGTCCTGGTCGTCAGCCGCGACCGCCTGCCAGTCTTCGAGCAGCTGGCGGCGCGGGAGCGCTGCCTTTTCGCCGTGATCGGCGAGGTCACCGGCGACGGCGTCCTCAATCTCGACGATCCACTGCTCGGCGAGGCACCGATCGACGACCTGAACCTGGAGGTCCTCCTCGGCAAGCCACCGCGGATGCACCGGGTCGTCAAGCGGCAGCGGGAGCAGCACATGCCCCTGGCGCTAGACGAGGTCACCGTGGCCGAGGCGACCGAACGGGTTCTGCGGTTCCCGGCGGTGGCCGGCAAGACGTTCCTGATCACCATCGCCGACCGCACCGTCACCGGCCTGATCGCCCGCGACCAGATGGTGGGGCCGTTCCAGGTTCCAATCGCCAACGTCGGCGTCACCAGTCACTCGTTCCACGCGCACAACGGCTCGCCAATGGCCATGGGCTAGCTCACGCCTCTGGCCCTGATCGACGCGCCCGCATCCGGCCGCATGGCAGTGGCTGAGGCGATCACCAACATCGCCGCTGCCGGCATCGGGCCGATCGCCAACATCAAGCTCTCCGGTAACTGGATGTGCGCCTGCGGCGAGCCGGGAGAGGACGCCCGCCTCTACGATACGGTATCGGCCATCGGCCTTGAGTTCTGCCCCACCCTCGGCGTCTCAATCCCGGTCGGCAAGGACAGCCTCTCCATGCGCACGGTCTGGGAGGACGCCAAGGGCACCGCCCGGAAGAACGTGGCGCCGCTGAGCCTGGTGATCTCCGCTTTCGCGCCGGTACCCGATGTGCGCCGCGTCCTCACCCCCGACCTGAAGCCGGAGACCGGATCCCACCTGCTGCTGATCGACCTGGGCCACAGCCGCAACCGGCTGGGGAGCTCGATCCTGGCCCAAGCCTACAGCCAGATCGGCGACACGGGTCCGGACGTGGATGCCCATGACCTGCGGCGCCTCTACGAGGCCGTCCAGCAGCTGCTGCGGGACGACCTGGTGCTGGCCTACCACGACCGCTCCGACGGGGGGCTGCTGGCGACGTTGTGTGAAATGGCCTTCGGTGGCCGCCGTGGCCTACGGGTCGATGTCGGCAGCCTTGGCCCTGATCCGCTAGCTAGTCTGTTCGCCGAGGAGATCGGTGTCGTCCTCCAGGTCGGTACCGCTGCCCTCCAAGCCGCCCGCCGCGTGCTGGAGGCGCACAGCCTCGCAGGCTCGACGCACGACCTAGGTACCGTAGCCGACGCCGGGAACCTGCGTATCGAGATCGCGCACGACGCCGATGTCGTACTCGATCGGCCCGTCCTCGAACTGCAGCAGGTCTGGTCCGAGCTGACCCACCAGATGCAGCGGCGCCGGGACAACCCGGCCTGCGCCGACGAAGAGTTCGGCGCCCTCGCCGACACCGCTGATCCGGGACTGAGCTTCGCGCTCACCTTCCCGATGCCCGAGGTCGCCGCCCCCGCCGTGGCGACGACCAGGCCCCGCGTCGCCATCCTGCGGGAGCAAGGCATCAACGGGCAGATCGAGATGGGAGCCGCCTTCGACGCTGCCGGGTTCGAGGCAGTGGACGTGACGATGACCGACCTGGCCGGCAGCGATACCGACCTTGGCGGCTACCAGGGCCTGGCCGCCTGCGGCGGCTTCAGCTTCGGCGACGTCTTGGGCGCCGGCGTCGGATGGGCCCGGTCGATCCTGTTCCAGCCCAGCTTGCGCGAGATGTTCATCGCCTTCTTCGCGCGGCCCGACACCTTCAGCCTCGGGGTCTGCAACGGCTGCCAGATGTTGTCCCAGCTCGCCGAGCTGATCCCCGGCGCCGATTCATGGCCCCGGTTCGTGCGCAACCGATCCGAGCAGTTCGAGGCCCGCTACGTCACCGTCGAGGTCGTGGAGAGCGCCTCGGTACTGCTGGCCGGGATGGCCGGAGCCCGGCTCGGCATCGCCTGCGCCCACGGCGAGGGCCGCGCCCGGTTCGCCGACGCCCAGAGTTACCAGCAGCTGATCGACGGGAACCAGGTCTGTTTGCGCTACATCGACAACCGCGGTCGCGCCACCGAGCGCTACCCGGCCAATCCCAACGGCTCGCCCGACGGGGTTACGGCGCTGACGACGGCCGACGGCCGCGCCACGATCATGATGCCCCACCCGGAGCGGGTTTTCCGGAAGATCCAGCTCTCCTACGCGCCGGCCGGCTGGCAGGGTGACTACGCCCCCTGGTTGCGGCTGTTCCAGAACGCCCGCGACTTCGTCGCTTCTACCTGATGCGGCGCCATCGGCGCATGGCGCGCCGCCGGCTGCTGCGCCCTTTTCTCGGCGTTGTCGGATTGGTAGCGGTGAGTATACTCCTGCTGACCGCCGGGCTGGCGGCCACGTCCGAGCCCCTGCCGCCGCATCGCTACCTGACGGCCGATTCACCGCTGGTTATGGCCCACCGGGGCGGCCGCGCGCTCGGTCCCGAGAGCACCCTATTCACACTCGGGCGCGCCGCCGGCCGGGGCGTTGACGTGCTGGAGCTCGATGTCCGTCTAACCGCCGATGGAGAACCGGTGTTGCTGCACGACGCCACCGTGGATGCCCCCACCGACGGCAACGGGCCGGTAGGGCAGTTCACCCTGCTGAAGCTCAAGCAGCTCGATGCCGGCTACCGCTGGCGGGCAGCGGATGGCGGCTTCCCCTTTCGCGGCGCCGGACTGACCGTGGCTACCCTGGAGGAGGCGTTCGCCACCTTTCCCCGCCAGCTCTTCAACCTGGAGCTCAAGGCGGACGATCCGGAGCTGGCGGCGGCGGTGTGTGCCAGCGTGCGCGACTCCGGCATGCAGGAACAGACCCTGGTTGCCTCCTTTCACGGCGAGGCTGTGAAGCATTTCCGGCGGGTCTGTCCGGATGTCCTCACCGCGGCCACCGCCGGCGAGGTCGCCTGGTTCGTCCTGCTCGAGAGCGTGGGCCTGGCCGGCGCCTTCCATCCCGAGGGCCGCGCCTTCCAGGTGCCCGAGAGACTGGTCGACGAGGAGTTCGTGCAGAGCGCCAGGAGCCACAACGTGGCCGTCCACGTCTGGACCGTGAACGAGCCGGCCGCGATGCGCCGCCTGCTGCGGTGGCGGGTCGACGGCATCATCACCGACCACCCCGACAGCCTGATCGCCCTCTTGGAGCGGCCATCTGGTACGAGCCCCGAAGATGAGTGAAGAATTGGAGAGCGCCGTGGCGCCCGCGCCGGCGTTTCAGGCCACTATTCTGTCCGTCCGCGAGCTCGGCAAGACCTACGTCAGCGGCGACCAGGCCCTGACCGTCCTCGCAGATGTCACGTTCAAGCTGAGCGCCGGCGACACCTGCGCCGTGGTCGGCGCCTCCGGCAGCGGCAAGACCACGCTGCTCGGCCTCTGCGCCGGGCTCGACGAACCGTCGACTGGCAGCGTGGCCATCAACGGCCTCGCCCTCGAACGGATGGGCGAGGACGCCCGTGCCCGCTTCCGCAACGAGCAGGTCGGCTTCGTCTTCCAGAACTTTCAGCTCATCCCCACTCTCAGCGCCCTCGAGAACGTCATGGTACCGCTCGAGCTCAGGCTGGAGCAGCAAGCCAGACCGCGGGCGGCCGAGTGGCTCGACCGGGTCGGCCTGGGCGATCGGCTGCACCACTACCCGGTACAGCTCTCCGGGGGCGAGCAGCAACGCGTGGCGCTGGCCCGCGCCTTCGTCAACGAGCCCGCCATCCTCTTCGCCGACGAGCCCACCGGCAACCTGGATGCCGAAACCAGCGAGCGTATCGAGGAGCTTTTGTTCGACCTCAACCGCGAGTCAGGGACGACACTGATGCTGGTTTCTCACGACCTTGAGCTGGCCGCCCGAACCAGTCGCA
Organism: uncultured Gemmatimonadaceae bacterium; assembly: GCA_964456165.1. GTDB lineage: Bacteria > Latescibacterota > UBA2968 > UBA8231 > UBA8231 > CAYWBJ01. The sequence goes on from CAYWBJ010000047.1 coordinate 21,749, forward strand.
TCATCCAGCTCAAGGGCGGCCGAGTGGTGAACGACGCGCCAGCTCCAGGACGATGACCGGCGCCGGACGCTACCTGCGCCCCCCCTCGCTGTCGCTCCGGCACAACCCGATCTGGCTACTGCGCATGGCCTGGCGCGACAGCCGCAGCCACCGGGGCCGCCTGCTGCTCTTCGTCTCGTCCATCAGTCTCGGCATCGGCGCGCTGGTAGCTGTCAGCACCCTGAGCGCAGCGATGAAGCACGCCGTCGACGACCAGGCCAACACGCTGCTGGGAGCCGACCTGGTCGTCACCAGCAACCGTCCTTTCGTCCCCGCCGCCGGAGAGCTGTTCGCCGAACTCGGGGGCGAGCAGGCGACGCAGGTCCGGTTCTCCTCCATGATCTACTTTGCCGCGGACGAGGGTGGGCGGCTGGTCCAGGTCCGCAGCGTCGAAGGACGTTATCCCTTCTACGGCCGCATCGAGACCGAGCCGGCGGCTGCCGCAGAGGCTTTCCGGGAGGGCGCCAACGCTCTCGTCGACGACACCCTGATGCTGCAGTTCGACGCCGCGGTGGGCGACTCGATAAGCGTCGGGGACCGGCGCTTTAGCATCACCGGTCGCCTGCTCAAGATTCCCGGCGAGGCGCCTATGGCAACCGACCTGGAACCGCGGGTATTCATCCCGACGCGGTACCTGGAAGAGACCCGGCTGCTACAACAGGGCAGCCGGGTCTCGCACCGCCGCTTCTTCCGGTTTGCGGACGGCACCGACGTGGAGGCCATCGTCGCCGCAGTCCAACCGCGCCTGGAGGAACTGCAGCTGCGTTTCGAGACCGTGGCCAGCCGCAAGCGCAACCTCGGCCGCCCGCTCATCCATCTCTACCGTTTTCTCAACCTCGGCAGCTTCGTCGCCCTGCTGCTCGGCAGCGTCGGCGTCGCCAGCTCGATCCACACCTACGTCAGGGGCAAGCTCAACGCCATCGCCGTGTTGCGCTGTCTCGGCGCCAACCCGGTGCAGACCCTCGGCATCTATCTGATCCAGGCCCTGGCGATGGGCCTGGTGGGCTCGCTAGCCGGCATCGTCGCCGGCACCGGGGTGATCCTGCTGCTGCCACATGTGGTGGGCGACTTCCTGCCGCTGGACATTCCGCTTGACGCCGGCACCCTTTCCACCCGCGCGATCCTCCGCGGCCTGGCCGTCGGAGTCGGCATCTCGACCGGGTTCGCCCTCCTGCCGCTGCTGGGCATCCGGCTGGTCTCGCCGCTACTGGCACTGCGCGCCACCATCGAGCAGGAAAGAAATGCCCACCGAGATCCGTTGCGCTACATCCTGTTCGCGTTAATCGCCACGGGTATCGTCGCCTTCGCCATCAGTCAGACCCGCCAGTGGATGCACGGCCTCGGTTTCGCCGTCGGCCTCTTCGTCGCCTTCGCGGTCCTGACACTGGTGGCCACCCTGATCACCTACGGCGTGCGGAGGGTGTTCCCCCACTCCTGGAGCTACATCTGGCGCCAGGGCCTGGCCAACCTGCACCGGCCCAACAACCAGACGACAATGCTGGTGCTGGGCCTGGGCCTGGGAACTTTCTTGATTGCCACCCTCTACATGCTGCAGAGCGCCTTGCTGCGCGACATTACTGCGGTCAGCAACCAGGACCAGCCCAACGCCGTCCTCATCGATATCCAGACCGACCAGGCAGACGGCGTGGCCGCCCTGGTCCAGCGACACGGCGCCGAGCTGCTAGACCGGGTACCCATCGTGTCGATGCGGCTGTCTACCGTCAACGGGGTACCCGTGGAAGAGCTGCGCAAGCGGCCCGGACGCGGCTCGCGCTGGGCCCTGAACCGGGACTACCGGGTCACCTACCGCGACCACCTGACCGACACAGAGCAGCTGGTAGCCGGCCGGTGGCACAACACCGCGACCAGCGACTCGATCTACATCTCGCTGGAGACCGGCGTGGCCAGGAGTCTGCAGGTGGGCCTGGGAGACGAGATCGTCTTCGACGTGCAGGGCCTGCCGGTGACGACGGTGGTGGGCAGCCTGCGGGAGGTCAACTGGCGCCGGCTGCGCACCAACTTCCTGGTGGTCTTCCCGGCGGGGGTGCTCGAAGCCGCGCCCCAGTTCCAGGTCTTCCTCACCCGCGTTGATCCCGGCCTCGCGAATCGGGAAGAGATCAGTGCCGCGATGCAGCGGGACCTGGCCGTGGGCTTCCCCAATGTCTCCACCGTCGATCTGGAGCTGATCCTGAGCACGGTCAACGCCATCCTCGAAAAGGTCACCCTCGTCATCCGCTTCCTCGCGCTCTTCAGCGTCGCCACCGGTCTGCTCGTCCTGCTCGGCGTCGTCACCAGCAGCCGCTACCAGCGCATGCTCGAGAGCGTTCTGCTGCGCACCCTCGGAGCCACCCGCCGGCAGGTGGAGAAGATCATGGTGCTCGAGTACGTCTTCCTCGGCAGTCTGGCCGCAGTCAACGGCCTGCTGCTGGCGCTGGCGGCTACCTGGGGGCTGGCCCGGTTCGTCTTCGAGATCTCCTTCGAGCCGGACTGGCTGCCGGTGGCGATGGTGATCAGCCTGGTGATCGCATTGACCGTGGTCGTGGGATTGCTCAGCAGCCGCGGCGTGCACGACCGGTCGCCGCTGGAGGTGCTGCGCGGTACCGCCTGACAGTACCACTCTGGACAGTGGCGACTTTCCCGCTCCGACTGATTAATCCGAGGAGCCTTCTGCGGGCGCCGCCGCCTGGTACCGGGCGGCGAGCATGGGCTCGAGCACCTTCCAGACATTGTCGGCGAGAATCTCGTGTCCGGCGGCGGCGGGATGGATGCCGTCGGGCAGGTTCAGCTCCGGCACGCCGCCAACCCCCTCCAGCAGAAACGGGATCAGCGCCGCGTCATTGTCAGCCGCCAGCCGGGGAAAGATGGCGGCGAACTCATCCGCGTACCGGGCGCCCAGGTTGGGCGGGATCCGCATGCCGGCGATGACGAACCGGACAGCCGGGTTCTTCTCTTTCACCCGGTCGACGATGGCCTGCAGGTTCTTGCGGGTCTCGGCCAGCGGCAGTCCGCGCAGCCCGTCGTTGGCGCCGAGCTCGAGTAGCACGTAGTCGTACGGCCGGCGCAGCAGCCAGCCGATGCGCCGCCGCCCGGCGGCGCTGGTCTCGCCGCTGAGGCCGGCGTTGACCACCTTCACCGGCCAGCCGCGGGCGGCGATCCGTTGCTGCACCAAGGCCGGAAAGGCCTGCGCCCGCTCCAGCCCGTAGCCATCGGCGATGCTGTCCCCGAAGACCAGCAGCACAGCGGCGGTCTCGGTGTCGGCAACGGCTGCGGCAGGCCCCGGCGCGGCGGCGGCCAACGCCACGACCGCGAGCGCGGCGAGCAACCGGCGGCCTGTCCGTTTCGATTGATCGATCATAGGCGTTGGGCTAATATCTCTCCCCTCGTCCCAAACCCGTCGGAGGAATATGTCGAACACCCAGAACTGGAGCGAGCCCACGCCCTATCCCGATCCGGCTGTCCAGTCGCTCGACCGCCGTTTCGCCAAGTACCGCATCGGCAATGCCGCGATCGAGCGGCTCTACACCGGCTGCCGCTGGGCCGAGGGGCCCGTGTGGTTCGGCGATGCCCGGCAGCTGTTGTGGAGCGACATCCCCAACAACCGGATTCTGCGTTACGAAGAAGACACCTCGACAGTGACAGTGTTCCGCCAGCCGGCCAACTACTCGAACGGCAATACCCGGGATCGCGAAGGCCGACTGGTGACCTGCGAGCACTCGGCCCGCCGGGTTACCCGCACCGAGTACGACGGCCGCATTACGGTGCTAGCCGACCGTTACGACGGCATGCCGCTCAACGCCCCAAACGACGTGGTGGTCCACTCCGATGGGGGGGTCTGGTTCACCGATCCGGGGTACGGCTCATTCCTCAACTACGAAGGTTACGCAGTCGAGCTCGAGCTACCGACCAACGTCTACCGCATCGCCCCGGACAGCGGCGCGGTCGAAGTCGTCGTCGACGACTTCGTCAGACCGAACGGGCTCTGCTTCTCGCCCGACGAGTCGGTGCTCTACGTCGCCGACACTGGCGCTTCGCACGACCCTGACGGGCCGGCGGTCATCCGCGCTTTCGACGTGGTGGAAGGCCGGCGCCTGACCAACGACCGGCTCTTCGTCGACATGGCCCCCGGCTTCGCCGACGGCTTCCGCTGTGACGTGGACGGCAACGTCTGGACCAGCGCCTCCTGGGGCGGCGAGGGTTACGACGACGGCGTCCACGTCTACGCGCCGGACGGCGACCTGATCGGCAAAATCGCGTTGCCCGAGGCCTGCGCCAACCTCTGTTTCGGCGGCGAGAAGAAGAACCGGCTGTTCATGTGCGGCAGCCAGTCGATCTACGCACTCTACGTGGAGGCGATCGGCTGCATGTGGCCGTGAGCGGCCGAGCGCGCTACGCCTGTGAGGTCAGCTCGGTCATCACCGCGTCGGCGATGACGATGTGGCCGGCGTGGTTAGGGTGCACCGGCTCGGGGCAGAAACCGGCCGCCTCTCGGTGCCGCAGCTGCCGCTGAAACAGGTCGTGCGACCGCACGAGATGGGTACCGTAGCGATCGCTCATGCGCTCCACGGTCTCGATGTAGCGCGGTAGGAGTTCGAGCACCTGGGCGCCGTTGGGATTTTCGGCGCCGTCCACCGATATATAAAACGGCGTGATGAGCAGCAACGGGCATCCGAGTTCGCGTCCGGTATGCTCGAGCAGCTCCTCGTAAACCTGGGCGAAGCGCGCGGGACTGACCGCACGTTCGCCCCCGGCCAGATGCTGGTGCAGATCATTGATGCCGATCTTGATCGCCAGCCTGTCAGGTCGATGCTCCAGGACGTCTTCCACCCAGCGTTCCCGCAGATCGAGGATCGTGTTGCCGCCGATGCCTTTGTTGAGGTAGCGGATCTTCCGGTCCGGGAACTGCGCCGTCGCCAGCTCGGCCACCATGCAAACATAGCCGTCGCCCAGCGGGGCGTTAGCGTCGCGGCGGCCGCAGTCGGTGATGCTGTCGCCGATGAACAACGCCGTCTCGCCGTCTTCGATCCAGAAATTTCCCATGCCCTTCATTCCAGGTTAGCGCCGCCGAAGCGGCAGACCACGTCGAACAGCACCTGCGTCGCGAAGAGCAGGTTCTCGACAGTGGTCCGTTCGTCGTGGCCGTGGATCAGCCGGCTCTCCTCCAGGCCCGGCGTCTGTCGGTAGGGCATGAAGCCGTAGACCTGGGTGCCCGGCCGCCGTGGGCAGATGTGTTTGGCGTCGGTGCCGCCGTTGGAGATGATCGGCACCAGGCGGGCATCGGGTACGTGATCGCCCATCACCGTCTCGATCGCGCGGTAGAGCGCTGACTCGGCGCTGGCCTCCAGCGGCGGACTGTACTGGTCGATCTCGATCTCGACCCTGTCACCGATGAACCGGCGCAGCTCGGCCAGGAAGCTGTCGGCATCCTGACCCGGCGCCAACCGCCCGTCTATGCTGGCGCACGCCTCAGCCGGGATCACATTGATCTTGTCGCCAGCGCGGAAGATCGTGAGCGAGGCCGTGTTCCGCAGCAGCGCCCGCAGCTCTTCTTTGAGGTCCGCCGCCAGGGGCAGCTGCGCCAGGGCGGCATCACTCTGCTCCGGTTCCGCAACCTGACGCAGCAGGGTGGCCGTCGCCTCGTCCTGGTGTGCGGCCAAACCCTCCAGGAAGGCGGCCACCGTGACCGACGGATGCAGCGGGAAACGGGCCCGGTGCAGTCCTGCCAGCGCCCGGGACAGGCGGACTAGGGCGTTGTCTTCGTGGGGCATCGAGCCGTGTCCGGGGCGGCCGCCGAAGCGCAGGTGGATACGGCAGATCCCCTTCTGTCCGGTCTGGCAGGTAAAGAAGTGGGTGTCGCCGACCCACAGGTCGGCGCCGCCGCCCTCGGTGAGGATGAAGTCGGCCTCTATCTGCTCGGGGTGGTGGTCCAGCAGCCACCCCGGTCCATGATCGCCCTTGCCGGCTTCTTCGTCGGCGGTGGCGGCGTAGAGGATGTCCCGGTTGAGCCTGACCCGCTGCCGCTTGAGCAGGAGGAAAACCATCAGCTCGGCCGCCACCATGTTCTTCATGTCGAGGGCACCGCGACCCCAAACGCAGCCGTCCTGCAGTAGGCCGGAGAAGGGCGACACCGACCACTTGTCCGACTCGCACGCCACCACGTCGGTATGCCCGAGTAGCAGCAGCGGAGGTTCCGGACCGCCCTCGTAGCGGGCGGTGACATTGCCGCGCCCCGGGGCCGACTCGGTCAGCTGGGGCGCGAACCCCTCGGCCTTCAGAATGCCGGCGAGGTGGCGGGCGGCAGCGGTCTCGTTACCTGGCGGATTGGTCGTGTCGATGCGGATCAACTCCTGCAGATAGCCGACGACCTCCGCCTCCACGACCCGCCAATCGATCATCCGCTCTGTCCCTGTTGCGACTGTGCCGGCTGCCACAGGATGTCGCCCCGGCCCCCTTCATTGGCGACCCGCGCCATCACGAAGAGCAGATCGGAGAGCCGATTCAGGTAGACGGCGACCTGGTCGTTGACCTCTTCCGCCATAGCCAGCATCCAGACCCGGCGGTCGGCGCGGCGGCAGATCGAGCGGGCCAGATGCAGCCGGGCGGCCTGCTCCGAGCCACCGGGCAGCACGAAGCTGCGCAAGGGCTGCAGGTCGGCGTTGAGCCGGTCGATGGTCGCCTCGAGGTAACTCACCTGTTGCGGCTGAATTCTGAGGGCCTGTTCGCCCTCGCGCTCGGGCCGGCAGAGATCGGCTCCCAGGTCGAACAGGTCGTTCTGGACCCGCCGCAGGATCTCGGTCGCATCGCCCGTCGCCGCGCCAGACCGCGCCAGCCCAAGGGTTGAGTTGAGCTCGTCGACCGCGCCGAAGGCCTCAACCCTGGCGTCGGTCTTGGCCACCTCGCTGTTGTCGCCCAAGCGGGTGCGGCCGGCGTCGCCGGCCCTGGTGTAGATCTTGGTAAGATTGACCATCGGTTCGCTCTCTGGCCGCCGGCTATTTCACCAGCAGCACCTTCTGCGCGAGGGTGCGATCGTCCACCCGCAGCTGCACCAGGTAGGTGCCGGTGCCCACCGTCGCGCCGTCCTGATTGCGCCCGTCCCAGGTATAGCTGTGCCGGCCGGCGCTGTGCGATGCCGTCGCCAGCATGCGCACCCGACGGCCCAGCGAATCGAAAATGGCCAACTCCAACCGTCCGAGCCCGCGGTGCAGCTCGAAGGGTATCGTGACGACGGCGTTGAACGGGTTCGGGTAGGCGGCCAGCAGGGCCGCTGTCTGCGGCACGGGCGTTCCAGCTTCTGCCTCGACCGCGGTGGCCTCGTCGGCCATCACCGCCACGTTGACCGGCGGCAGGCCGGTTGAAACCGGACCCTGAAGCAGCTGGCCACTCCCCACGTCGTAGATGAGGAGGCCGCCCTCGGCCTCGGCCGAACCGAAATCGGCGACCACCAGCCGGCTCCCGTCCACCACCATGTTCGGCGTGAAGCCGCCGGAGTGACCGTCCAGGGCCGCCCCAACCACGCCCGTCGACAGGTCAACCGGATGAATCGTGTAGGTGACGAAGTCGGGCCCCTGCACGCTGGCGAATCCCTGGTCGGGCGTGACCATGGCCAGGCCAGTCACGTCGCCCCGCAGCTCCTCCTCGGAAATGATCACACCAATACTTTTGTTCGTCGTCAGATCCACCACTTCGATGCCGCCTGCCATGTCGCCGAATCCGGCACCATTGGACACGACCAGGCGATTGCCTATGGCAATTACCTCGTTCGGATTCGTCGCAGCAAGAGTGATGGCCTGAACCCCGGCGGCGGTCGCGTCCGCGTCGACTAGCTCGTCGGTCTCCATGTCCACCACTGCGATCAGGCTGCGGTCGGTGGGCACGAACGACTCCAACCGCTGCAGGGCGACGTAGAGCCGGTTGCCAGCCACGGCCATCTGGGCCATTTCCGGCAGCCCGTCGTCATCGGCGTAGGCGGATAGGTCGATCTCGCCGAGTTGGGTGCCGTCGCGCGGATCGACCACCAACAGCGCCGCGCTGCCGAGCCGCGACACGTAGGCCTTGTCCGGACCGGCAAACGCGATGTCCTGCGGGTTGGCCCCGTTGCCCACCGAGAACTGCGCCAGCGGCGGGCCCGGATCACCGGCTTCCAGAACGATCACGTTGTCGCCGAGGAAGCGCTCGATGATGTAGATGCGGCCCTGGTGGTAGCGCGCCACCGCGTCGCCGTGGATCGGCGACAGCGGATCGAGCTCGGCATCGCCACCACCGGCCGGCAGAATAGCGGTGCTGCCGGTCTCGAAGTCGGCCGTCGTGACCACGAACAGGTCCGACTCGGCCGCCGCCGGTGCCGGCGCGGCCGTCGTCACCGCCATAGTGAACGCCAGTGCCACCGCGAGCCTTCGCGCGGTCTTTACGGCAGCGCCGGAGTTGCGAATTCGACTCGTTCTCATCTCGTCCATCGTTTTCCTTCCTCCCTGAGTAATCCGATCTCCCGGAGTTGCTGTCATGGCGCCCACGTGGCGCCGATGTCCTGCTGTATGGCAACGAAATAGGACCTGCCGGGAAGTGGATAACCCCACAGGTCTGCCACCTGGTTGGCGGTCAGATTGCGCACCTCCAGAAAGACCTCGGTGTTGGCTCCCCGACGCGGTCCCAGCTGGGTGCGGCCGCCAACCCCGTGCACAATGCGGCGCGGCACCGACCGCAGGTTGGCCCGATCCAGGTAGTGGCTTCCTTCCAGATTCAGTTCGTAGTGCAGTCGATGCGCCGAGGCACCCGCCTCGACTCGTACGTCGAGTCCGTGGCGAGGGGCGTTGGGCAGGTCCTTGTCTCTTTCGTAGGACAGGGTCGAACGGTTGCGCGGAACCTGGTAGGCGTAACTGGCGTCAAGCCGGGCCCGGCGGCCGAGCCGCAAGCGGCTCCTGAGCTCGACTCCGTCGATGCGGGCCCTGCCCAGGTTATCCGGACGGGTCACCAGCTGCGAGTTGTGGACGAAGCGGATCAGGTTGCGCGCGGTGCGGCGAAACACCACCAGCTCGAAGAGCCGCACCACCCCACCCGTTCGCGGCACCGGGCGATGGACCAGCCCCAAGTCGAGGTTCACCCCCCCCTCACCGGCCAAGTCGGCATTGCCGATGACGGCCCCACGATCACCGAAGAGCTCGAAGAAGCTGGGTGGCCTGCTGTAGCGGCCGCCGTGCCCCTTGAGCGTCCATTCCGCCCCTACCTGCCAGGTCGCCCCGAGACGCCCCCCCCAATGCGATGCAGCGCGATCGCGTACCGTGTCCTGACGGGTCGCCAGGAACGCATGCGGCCCGAGCAGCTGATCATCGATGCGCTGGCCCTGACCGCCGGCCGTCACCCGCAGGCGATCATTGGCAAGGGGCAGCTCGACTTCGCCGCCCACGGTCAATGTCCGCCGGGTGCTGTCCAGCAGCCGGCTTTGGGGACGCAGCAGGTTCTCCGGACGGAAATCCTCTTCGCCAAGGCGGGCGAACCCGGTGGTCAGGGCGCGGGCCAGCAGAAAGTTGGCTTCCAGCCTCAGACCAACGCTGGCGGTGGTGTTGCGCTCGTGCTGCACGCCGAGACCCACCTCGCCGTTCAGGTCCTTGTATTCCTCCTGTTGCAGCACGTGGTGCGCCACCAGCCTGTAGCCGACCGGTCCCCTGATACCGAACAGCTGCAGCTCGCTGGTGCTGCGCCAGGTGTCGAACCGCACCCCCTCGGCCTGGAGGTTGCCGATACCGGGGATCCCGCGGTGGGTGACGTCGACCACATTCTGTCCCTGCAGGCGCAGGCTGCCCATCTCGTGGTCCACCTTGCCCAGCGTCCGCAGGGAGCGGAAGTCGTTGTTGAGCCGCCGCACCCACTCGTCGTCGTCGGGGTTGAAGGCGGTCCCGTTGTCATCGAGGAAGCGGAAGTCGTTGCCGCTCTCGCCGAAGTCGACTAGCCCGAGGTAGCGGGTCCGGCCAAGCCGGCCGCCGGCACTGGCACTGAACTCGCGGCTACCGAAGGAGCCGGCGGCGGCCCGCGCCTTCAGGGTCCGTTCGCCCGATGCGGTCCGGGTGCGGATGTGCACCACGCCGCCCAGAGCATTGCCTCCGAACCGCGCCGGCACCGCCCCCCGGTAGACTTCCACCTGCTCGATCCCACCGACCGGCAGCGTGCCCAGGTCGACCCCCCCTCCCATGGCCTGGTTGAGGGACACCCCGTCGAGGAAGACCTGCACCTGCTCGGCCGTGGAGCCGCGGATGGAGACGGTGCTGAAACTCCCGAGGCCGCCGTAGCGGCGGGTCTTCACACCCACCGCCTGGTCGAGTATCAGGGGCAGGTCGACGCCCCCGCCGCCCCGCTCCACCGGTACGACCTCAACGAAGGCCGCAGTCCCGATGTCGGCGCCGGCGCGCCGGGCCTGGACCGTGAGCTCGTCCATCAGCAGGGGTCTGGGACGCAGGAGCACCGTCAACGGCTGCGCTGTGGCCGGTCGCGCCTCGACCTGCTGGGACTCGTACCCCAGCGCTTCCAAGCGGAGCAAAAAAGTGCCGCCGGCCGCCGCGCTTGGAACCAGCTCGAACTGAAACCGGCCGCTGCTGTCGGTGAAGGTGACCGCCACCGGGACGCCAGCGGCGGGGTCGATCAACTGCACGACTACCTGGGCAACCGGCGACCGACTGGCAGCGTCGAGCACGAGACCGCTTCCGGTCGCACCGGTGTCGGCCATGGCGGTGGCCGCGACTACGAGCCAGACGCCGGCGAAGAGTATGCGCGCTCGCGCAGTGGGACTGCGCGGTGGGGCTACCGGCGTGATGCGGGATGTGTTCGGTCGGCGCAAAAAAAGACCCCGGGCTGCTTGGTGCCATCGGCTCGGGGTTACGGAAAAACCGAAAAACTGGTCTTGGGGACCGCCTCTCCCGCGAGGGCACACATTCCCAGCGTTCAAGGCAGGTCTCCTGACTTCCGGCGGGACTCTTCCACCCCTTCCCAATCCGGCTAATTCGGATCAGTGGGTTTTCGTTGCGCGTGGAAGAGTTGCAGCCTGGGGCCGCAACCGGTCACAGTGGCGGGGCCGTGGCGGATTCTCACCGCCTTCCCTATTCTCCGCGGCATGGGAAACCGCGGCACCCTGATCGCTTGTATTCGGCGAAGCTGTCGGGGAGGATACGACAAGAATGGCCCGGTGTCAATCGTCCACCGCAGCGCCGGACGGGAGCGCACCTGGAACCTGTTGACAATCATGGAGTCTCCGGTAAATTCGCCACGTAGAGCCCGAAGAACCACCACACCGGCGCCGCTCTGCGCCCCCACCCGAGACTGGACATGCTTCCCGATCTGCAGAACGCCAAGGACCAGCGCGGCATCGACATCGACCAGGTGGGCGTATCCAACGTGCGCTACCCGCTGACCCTGCCGCTGCGCACCGGCGAGGAGTTCAACACCGTCGCCAACCTGTCGATGACTGTGAGCCTGCCCCACAACCTCAAGGGCACCCACATGTCACGCTTCATGGTGGCGATCAACGAGCAGAACCACCACTTCCGCCCGGACACCGTCCACATCGTCCTCGAATTACTGCTCGAGCTGCTCGACGCCGAAGAGGCCTTCATCGACATGGAGTTTCCCCTTTTCGTCCCCCGCCAGGCCCCGGTGTCCGGCGAGCAGGGCCTGCTCGACCACGGGTGCATCTTTCGCGCCATGATGGGCAAAGACGGCACCCAAGACAAAATCGTCGGCACCCGTGTCAACGTCACCACCCTGTGCCCCTGCAGCAAGGAGATCAGCGACTACGGCGCCCACAACCAGCGCTCCGAAATAATCCTTGACGTGCGTCCTGCCGACGGAGAACTCGTCTGGTTTGAGGACCTGATCGACATCACCGAGAAGAACGCCTCCTGCCAGCTTTATCCCATCCTCAAGCGCCCCGACGAAAAGGCCGTGACCGAACGTGCCTACGACAACCCCAAGTTCGTCGAGGACGTCGTCCGCGACACCAGCACCGACCTCTACGAACTGCTGCGCGAAGGCAAGATCTCCTGGTTCTATACCTCCAGCAACAACTACGAAAGCATCCACAATCACGACGCCTTCGCGAAGATAGAAAGAGGCAAACGGGGTCCCCTTCTGACCCACCGCGAGCAAGTGGAAGCCGAAAGCCTGCTGTAAAGAATCCCTGCCTTTCACGGCCAACCGGCTAGCACCGCAAACGAAAAGGGGCCGGCGAGCAATGCTCGCCGGCCTTCTCCTGTTCACCACCCATGTTTGGAGTCGGAGAACTCTCCCGCCTACGTCTCCAGCAGCCGAGGCAACAACTCCACGAGATTACAAGGCTGATTCCGCTTGTCCAGCTGATCCCCGATCAACCGATCCCAGGCCGTAGCACAGGCTCCCGACGACCCCGGCAAACAGAACACGAACGTCCCATTCGACACCCCCGCAATCGCCCGCGACTGAATCGTCGACCCCCCGATCTCTTCGTAGGACAACACCCGAAACACCTCCCCGAAACCCTCAATCTCCTTGTCCAGGAGTGGCCGCACCGCCTCCGGCGTGCCGTCGCGCCCAGTCAGCCCGGTGCCACCCGTGGTGATCACCACGTGCGGATTCTCCTCTGCGCACCACTGCGCGACGATCGCCCTGATCTTGTACACGTGGTCGATCTCGATCCGCTTCTCGAACAGGCAGTGACCGGCCGCCTCGAGCCGCTCTGCCAGCAGCTTGCCCGACTTGTCCGTCAGCTCATCGCGAGTGTCGGATATGGTAAGAACAGCTATGTTGAGCGGGATGAAGTCCACGCTCTCGTCGCTCGGTGACATGTGTCTCTCCTTAGTCTCGGGTGTACCGAAGAGGATTACGGTGAGGTCAACGTTATCTCGTAGAGGTTGGCCCACAGCTTGCCGGTAACGAACAGACGTCCCGTTATCTCGTCGTAGGCGATGCCGTTGAGAACGTCCTCGGAGCCGGTGCGCTCTTCTGGTGTCAGCAGGCCAGTCAGGTCGATCCAGCCAACCACCTCGCCGGTTTGTGGTGAGATCCGGGCGATGCGGTCGGTGGGCCAGACGTTGGCGAACACCTCGCCGGCCACGTATTCCAGCTCATTGAGCTGATCCACCTGGCCGGTGCGGTCGTAGACCGACAGACGGCCCTTCTCTTCGAACGTGTTCGGGTCGAGGAAACGGAGCTGGTCGGTACCGTCGCTCATGATCAACTGACGGCCGTCGGTAGTCAGCCCCCAGCCCTCCCCGGAGTAGCGGAAGCGGCTGCGCAACTCAAGCTGGTGGCGGTCGTAGACGAACCCGGCCCCGGCCTTCCAGGTCAGCTGGACCAGCCGCTCGTCGATCACGGCGATACCCTCGCCGAAGAACTCGTCAGGCAGACGCCGTTCGCCGAGGACGGCGCCGCTTTCCAGCGCCACCCGCCGCACCCGCGACTTCCCCTCCAAGCCGGTACCCTCGTAGAAGTTGCCATCCGCGAAGACGAGGCCCTGAGTAAAGGCAGTTGGATCGTGGGGAAAACGGTTGACGACGCGAAAGCCGTAGACCGGGGTGGCGGGCTCCTGCCGCGTCTGTGACGGCGAGTTGCTGGCGGTGTCCACCGGACTCTCCGCTTCTTTGGCCGCCGGCGAGCAGGCCGTCCCGATCATCAGGGCTGTCGCGACTATCGCGCCCCGTGTGCGGGCGAGACGGCCACCGCGGCGGGGCAACCTGCATACCGGGAAGCCCATGAAAACGAATTAGGACACCGACCCGGGCATCGTCAAGGATTGTAACAGCGGCGGCAGATCGCGACGTCGAGCCGAGGGCGCCGGAAACGGACCACTCACCCAATCCCCGCAGCGGCGCCCACTCCTTCGTCGAAGCTGACTGACCACCCGCTACGGGTTGGCCTGGAGGAAATCAAGGTCGGCGCCCCGATCCGCCTGCAGCACGTGGCTGGCGTAGAGCCGCCGCCAGCCGCGCTCCGGGAGCTGCGGCTGGACTAGGTCGCGGCGGCGCTTGCCCAGTTCCTGCTCGTCCACCGCCAGATCGAGACGGCCAGCGGCGGCGTCGATCTCGATTGGATCGCCGTCGCGCACCAGGGCCAGCGGCCCACCTACCGCCGCCTCCGGCGCGCAGTGCAGCACAACCGTGCCGTAGGCGGTGCCGCTCATCCGGCCGTCGGAGACGCGAACCATATCGGTGACACCCTGCGCTGCGAGATACCGCGGAATGGGCATGGACCCGGCCTCGGGCATGCCCATGGCCACCGGGCCGGCACCACGCAGAACCATGACGTGGTCCGGGGTGATCCCCAGAGCCGGGTCGTCGATGCGGCGACTCACCTCTTCCGGTCCGTCGAACACCACGGCCGGGCCGCGATGGCGCAACAGGTTAGCCGTAGCCGCGGCCGCCTTCAGCACCGCGCCGTCGGGTGCCAGCGAGCCCCGCAGCACCACCAGCGAGGAAGCGGGCCCTAGCGGATCTGTCAGCGGCCGGATAGTCCGTTGCCAGGCGCCCGGCCCAGCCTGGTCGGCCAGCAGAGTGCCGAGGGCGCGGCCGGTGACACCGACGGTCGCACCGTCAAGCAAAGGCTCCATCGCCTTGAGCAACACCGGCAGGCCGCCAGCCTTGTGCAGGTCCTCTAAGTAGCCGCTGCCGGCCGGCTTGCAATCGACCAGCAACGGCACCTCGGCGGCGGCCTGGTGGAACCGATCGAGCTCGAGCTCGATCCCAACGCGGGCGGCCAGCGCCGTGAGATGGATTACGGCGTTGGTCGAGCCGCTGAGCGCGGCCAGCACCTTCATCGCGTTGGCGAACGCGGCGGGCGTGAGGATCTGTCGGAAGGTGCGGCCACTGCCGGCAAGCTCCACAGCCAGCCGCCCGCTCTTGACCGCGCTCCGCAGCCGGTCGGCGGAGACGGCCGGTGCGGTGGCGCCCCCGGGCAGCATTACTCCGAGTGTCTCGGCCAGACAGGCCATCGTGGACGCGGTTCCCATCACCATGCAGGTGCCCGCCACCGGGCAGAGCGACTGGCGGACAGCAACGATCTCGTCGTCGTCCAGCTCCCCGCCCCGGTGGCGGGCCCAGTAGCGCCGGCAATCGGTGCAGGCACCGAGGGGCTCGTCCTCCCAGTTGCCGGTGAGCATCGGGCCGGTGACGACGCTGACCGCCGGCACGCCGGCCGAGGCGGCCGCCATCAACTGTGCCGGCAGCGTCTTGTCGCACCCGCCGACGAGCACGACTGCATCCATCGGCTGCGCCCGGATCATCTCCTCGGTCTCCATCGCCATCAGGTTGCGATAGAGCATGGTCGTGGGCGCGGTCAGGATCTCGCCCAGGGAGATGGTGGGGAAGACCAGTGGCAGACCGCCGGCCTGGTGCACACCCCGCTGAATGGCGGCGATGATATCGGGTACCAGCCGGTGGCAGGTGTTGTAGTCGGATGCAGTATTCGTGATCCCCACTACCGGCCGATCCAGGTCGGCGCCATCGTAGCCGGCAGAAGCGAGGAAAGCCCGCCGGATGAACCGGCTGAATCCCGGGTCCGCGTAGTCGGTCAGGCGCCCGTCCACCCCTTGCCATCCTCCCATTTCTGCCATCTCAGCTATCCTTCCGGAGGGAGCGCTTGAAAGGCGGGGAGCAGGGAGGCCAGACGGTCAGATGGACGAGGCGCAGCAAGGCGTCGAGCAGTTTCATTTCATCTCCTTGGCTCAGCTGTAGCGAATATATCCGCCCGGCGGCGGCCAACAAAAGGAGGCGGCTCGTTTTCCGCTTGCCACTGCACGCCCGTTCACCTATGGTTCTCCAACCCCTCTTGTTGTCGACCACGGCCGGCCTCACGCGGCGCGCGCGACCGCGACACCCAGAACATGATCCGTCCCGTAGACAGCCAGCCCGAGCGGCCCTCGGTGACTACCTTCCTGGACTATCTCAAGAACCGCGTCCTCGGCAATACCGTCGTCCACGAAGAGAACATCGCGGCCAACCCAGCCCGCTACGCCGACGACATCAGCCGGTTCCCGGTCGAGATGGCGCAGGTAATCCAGGCCGCCGGAGTCGACCGACTCTACAGTCACCAGGCCGAGGGCATCGACCGGATTCTCACGGGTCGCAACGTCGTCGTCTCCACGCCCACCGCCAGCGGCAAGACGCTGATCTACAACGCTCCGGTCCTCACCTCCCTGCTGCGCGACCCAGCCGGGCACGCCCTTTACGTCTTTCCGCTCAAGGCCCTCGAGTGGGACCAGCGCGACGAGCTCGAACAGACCATCGACCGGCTCGACGCGCCGCTCACCGTGGCCGTCTATGACGGGGACACCAGCCAGCATCACCGCAAGAAGATCCGCAGCTCACCGCCCCACATCCTGATCACGACGCCGGACATGCTGCACGCCAGCATCCTCGCCTTTCACGAGCAGTGGACCGGCTTCCTCTCCCGCCTGCGCTACGTGGTGGTCGACGAGCTGCACACCTACAGCGGCATCTTCGGCTCCCACGTGCTGCACCTGTTCAGGCGCTTCAACCGGATCTGCTCCGCCTGCGGCAGTAACCCGGTCTACATCGCCAGCTCGGCCACGATCGGGAACCCGGAGCGGCTCGCCAGCCAGGTCCTGAACCGGCCCTTCGACGTCATCGACGACAACGGCGCCCCTAGTTCCGCCAAGCACTTCCTCTTCCTCAACCCGCCTGACAGTCCCAACTCCGTCGCGGCCAACCTGCTGCGGCTGAGCGTGCTCACGCGGCTGCGGACCATCGTCTTCACCCGCGCCCGCGTGATCACCGAGCTGATCTACCACTGGGCGACCCAGAGCCGCCCTGATCTGCGCCGGCTGATCAGCTCCTACCGCGCCGGCTACCTGCCGGAGGAGCGCCGCAAAATCGAGGCCGACCTCAACGCCGGCGACCTGATGGGTGTGGTCTCGACTTCGGCGCTGGAGCTGGGCATCGACATCGGCGGACTGGATGTCTGCGTCCTCGTCGGCTATCCCGGCTCCATCGTCAACACCTGGCAACGCGCCGGCCGCGTCGGTCGCGCCGCTCGCGAGTCCCTGATCCTGATGGTGGCCAGTCGCGACGCGCTCGACCAGTACTTCATGAGCCACCCGGAACAGTTCTTCGAGCGCACGGTCGAGGACGCGGTAGTCGATCCGGGCAACCGCTACATCCTCAAGGCGCACCTGACCTGCGCCGCCCGCGAGCTGCCGCTGACCCGCGGCGAGCCGGAATACGACATTCCGGCCTGGCGCGAGTGCGGCGACGAGCTGGTGCGCGAGGGGCACCTGCTCCAGAGCGCCGACGGCGAATCCTGGCACGCCACCCGCCGGCAGCCCCACCGCTTCGTCAACATGCGGACGATCGGCGAGTCCTGGACCATCTGCCAGCAGGAGACGCGTTCCGTCATCGGCACGGTCAGTGGCCGGCAGGTCTACTCCGAGTGTTACGACGGCGCCATCTACCTACATCGCGCCCGCCAGTACCTGATCGACGGCCGCGATCCCAAGCGGCATCAGATCTTCGCGCGCGAGGTTGACGAGCCCTACTTCACCCGCGCCAAGAGCGAGAAGGAAACCGAGATCCTCGAGGAGCTCAGGTCCCGCCCCATGCCCGGCTACCTGGCCAAGCTGGGGCGCCTCAAGGTGAGCTCGCAGGTGATCGGCTACGAGAAGGTGAGGGTGGGCGATCAGGTGGTCATCAGCCAGCACCCCCTCGAAGCCCCGGTGGAGCACTTCGAGACCATCGGCTTCTGGATAGAGATGGACAGCATCTTCAAGGCCGAACTCAAGCGCCACCGCTACCACCACATGGGCTCCCTCCACGCCATCGAGCATGCCATGAAGGCGCTGTTCCCACTGCTGGCACTGAGCAACCGCACGGACGTGGGCGGCATCTGTTATCCGCTCCACCCCCAGCTGCAGCGCGGCGCCATCTTCGTCTACGACTACCACCCGGGCGGCATCGGCCTGGCCGAGACCGGTTACGCCCTCCTCGACCGCCTGCTGCAAATGACCCTGGAGATGGTGGAGGGCTGCGGCTGCGAGACCGGCTGCCCCTCCTGCATCCAGTTCCCCACCTGCGGCCACGGCAACGTGCCTCTCGACAAGGCCGGAGCGATCCACCTGTTGCGAATCCTCACCGGCCAGATCGCGATCGAATCGGTCGCCGCCGCCGAAAAAGCCACCGCCAGTTTGGCCGACGGCCCACCCATACTGCCCGCCTGGGAGGAGGAGGCGGTCGCGCTTCCCGAGCCCGACGAGGGGCCCCACCTGGTGGTCTTCGACCTCGAGACCATGCGCAGCGCCACCGAAGTAGGAGGCTGGAATAAAGCCTACCTGATGGGGATGTCGGTGGGCGTGGTCTGGGACAGCCGGCAGCGCGCCTGCACGACCTATCTGGAAGATGAGGCGGAGGCTTTGGTCGACCATCTGCGCCGCGCCGACATGGTCATCGGCTTCAACATCGCCGGCTTCGATTACCGGGTGTTGCGCGGCTACACCACCTTCGACTTCAGCAGGCTTAACACCCTCGACATCCTCCGCGAAGTGTATGACCGCCTCAACTACCGCCTCAGCCTCGACTCGCTGACCCGAGCCACGCTCGATTCACCCAAGTCGGCCGACGGTCTCCAGGCCCTGCAGTGGTACAGAGAAGGGCGCATCGACTTGATCTCGGAATACTGTGCGAAAGACGTGCTGATCACCCGCGACCTGTTCTACTATGGCCTCGAGCACGGTTACCTGCTCTACGACCGCAAGGAGGATGGCCGACTGCGCATCCCCCTCGATTGGGATCTTCACCTACTGGCGCAGACAGTACCCGCCGCAGTTCCTCACCCCTCGGCCCCAAGCCGCATCCGGGCCCTCGAAGCTTAGCTCTTCCGTAGTGACCCTGTTGGCGAATCGTTAATTCGTCACAGTTTGGCGGCAGCCGCAGCCGCGCGATAGTCAGGCCCCCGACGAAGAGAAGAAACAGAAGTAGCCGTCCACACCCGCTCTGCTCAACCTCCGACAAAGACCTGCGAGCGATCGTGCGGTACCAGCGGCTCGCAGCCGTTTCCCGTCACCAGTACGCTCTGCTCGTACTGAGTCGAACCTCTGCCGAAGAGAAACGTACCGGCCTCGAGGTTGACCACCATGTTCTCCTCGAAGGGCAAATCCGAAGGCAGGTCGATGCACTCATCGGCGATGCGTAGACCGTTCCGGGGCACGATGATCGGGTAGTCCCGCACCTCCAGGCCGAGCCCGTGACCGTGCGGGAAGGTGTCGGGAAATCCACCGGCTGCGAGGACTTCCTGCATCGCCACTGCCGGTCCCGATGAAGCTGCACCCGGCCGGATCTGCTCGACGCCGGCGGCGTGGGCTTCGCGCAGCAGTTGGTATTGCTCGCACACGGCGGCGCCCGCTTCTTGCACCGCCAGGGTGAATCCGGTGTCGGAGAAGTATCCCTCGTAGATGCAGCCATAGTCGATGTACATGTGATCGCCCGCATTCAATGTCATGTCGACGCGGGTTACCAGTCCGGTGCCTCGCACGCCATAGGCGTAGTGGTCGAAGTCTGCCCCCCGACACGCGATCTGCTCCCGGTAGCAGGCTACCAGCTCGAGGACACGGACACCGGGACGCACCCGCTCGAGCGTCGCCATGCCGGCCGCTTCACTGATCCGCGCGGCGCTGCGCAGATGAGCGATCTCCTCGCCGGTCTTGACCATGCGGATCATCCGGATCAGATCCGAAGCGTCGCGAATCCGCGCCTTGCTCAAGGCGCCTCGAATCTCCGCCTCGGAATCGGGCCGCAGCCCCTCCATCTCGATCCCGATCGACGCCGCCTCAAGGCCGCACTGTCGCAGCCACTGCAGCAGGCCCTCCGTCCCGCTCTCTGCGCCGCCGTATCGCTCGAGACTCTCCAGCAGGCGTCGGTCGGGCGGCGCGAGCTCGCCGGGCGGGTCGGTCAGGTCCCAGGACGAGGCGCCGTAGGCCACGAGATCATCGACCCAGGTCTCAACGCCGTTGGCGGCCATAATCGGATTGACTACCAGGCAGCTGCCGCCGCTGCAGTCGCTAGCCGCGTACATCGGGGCCCGGCGACTCGATGCGCCCGGCGACATCATGTAATCCTTGAACAGGGGGTCGATCCAACAGGAGTAGTCGCTGAAGTAGGTCACATTGACCGGCGACGTGGCGATCAGCACATCAACGTCGCACTGCGCCATCATCGCAGTGGCGCGGTCGCGGTTGAACAGCATGGCAGCCTGCTCTCTTGTTTGAGGTTAGACGGTGACCAGAACGCGATCGCCCTCGACGCGGGCTGAGTAGGTCGCCACCCGCGCCCTTTCGGGAGCCGCCAGGGAACATCCCGATATCAGGTCGTACTCCCAGCCGTGCCAGGGGCAGGTGACGATCTCGCCGACCCGGGCCAACACCAGCTCTTCGCCGGGCTTGCAGGGCCGCGTCATCCCGCCGACGCGGCCGCTGGACAGGCGCGCGCCCTGGTGGGGACAGCGGTCGCGTAGGGCGTAGACGCGATTTCCCTGGCGCACCACCATCAAGTCGCGGCCGGCGACCCGAATCGGCACCGGCACACCGTCGGGGAAATCGGCGACCGAGCCGACGTCATGGGTGCTCGAAAGCATAGAAGTCGGCAGCGTTGTCAACGAGGATGCGGCGCTTGAGTGCGGCCGGCACGACCGCCGGCAGTGCCCGGTCGGGCGCGTCGAAGTCCCAGTGGGGATAGTCGGTGGCGAACATCAGGAACCTGTCGTCTCCAATCATGTCGAGGAGTTGCAGCAGGTGCTGCGGGTTCTCCGGCTCTTCCATCGGCTGCGTGGTGGCGCGGACGTGCTCCAGGATGTACTCGCTGGGCCGCCGCTCCAACCAGGGCACCTCGCTGCGCAGACCCTTGTAGTTCTTGTCGAGCCGCCACATCACCGCCGGCAGCCAGGCGAAGCCACCCTCGATCAGGGTCACCTTGGTCTCGGGGATTTCGCTGAACACGCCTTCGCAGACGAGGCTGATCAGCTGCGCCTCGAAGGCCTGATTCATCCCGGTGTGGTCCTCTATGTAAAAGGAAGGCCAGCCGCAGGCCGTGACTGGATTGGTGCCGTAGCCGCCGAAGTGGATGCCCACCGGCAGACCGGCGGCGGCCGCGGCGGCGAACAGGGGCCGAAACTCGCGGCGCCCGTAGGGCGCGTGCGAGCGCACCAGCAGCAGCACCTGCACGAAACGCGAATCCTGGGCGGCCACCCGCCGAATCTCGGCCGCCGCCGCCTGGCTGTCGTGGACGTTGACCACGATCGAGCCGCGCCAGCGGGGGTCGGAATCAAGCCAGACCGCGGCGGTCCAGTCGTTCACCGCCCGCATCAGGACATTGGCGAAGTCGAGGTTCTGCACATTGGCAACCGCGTAGAGCGGGTTGAGGATGGCCAGGTCGATCTCCCATTCGTCCAGCAGCTGCTGGCGGGCGAATGCCGGGTCGCCTCCCGGCTTGCCGCCGTCCGGCGGCCAGGCGTCGCGACGGGCGGCGGAATCGTAGCCCTTGGGATAACGCGGGATACTCGGAGTCTTGAACCCCGATTGCTGCACATAGGCCTGCCAGCGCGCCGGCATGAAGGGCAGCAGGTCACCGATGTCGTTGGGGTAATTGTGGACGTCAGCATCGATCAACGAGGGGGCGCTCCCGCCGTTGCTGCCCACCTTGGTTGCCGGTGCGGTCACCGTCGTATCGGTCATCTCAGTTGCTCCCGTAGACTCGCATCGCAGTTTCCCCGAGGACGGCGGCGCGATCCTCCGGTGCGAGGAAGTCGGTATGCAGCCGCCCCAGCCGGACCAGCTGCGGATAGCTGAGCACACCGAGCAGTCCGGGCTGGTCGGTTCCCCACATGATCTTGCCGGCCCCGATCCGACCGACCGCCAGCTCAAGGTAGCGGGCGGCGGAGGGGTAGGGGAAATCCTCGCCGGGCAAATAGGCCGGCAGGGCGGCGGTGTCGAAGTAAACGTTGGGGAGCAGACCGAGGTCGATCTGCTCCTGCCACAGGCACCAGAGCCGGGTTTCGGACTCCGACCAGGGGGTCGGCTGCGCGAGGTGCGCAATCACGATGGTCATGTCGGGGTGCAACTCGGCGATCCGCCGCAGAGCCCCGGTCTGGTAGGAGACGGCGTCGACCGCGCCGAGGTCGACGACCAGGACCAGGCCGTGATCGTCGATCGCCTGCCACAGCCAGTCCAGATCGGGATCGTCCAGGCGGCCGGCCGGATGCAGGCCGCACAGGCCAGCCGCCACCGAACACTCCAGCTTGATGGCGCGGAAGGCGCCCGCCGGGTGCAGCAAGTTGCCCTCGACAATTGCATCGAAGGCGGGCCGGCGGGCCGCTGTCCAGGGGTCGAGGAAGGCGGCGCCGATAAGGCGGTCCGGGTACTGCGCCAGCGCCTGTCGCACATAGGCATCGCATTCGCCGTAGGCGGTACCCTGCAGCAGTACCGCACGATCGACGCCGGCCCAGTCCATGTTGGCGATCAGCATGTCGGGGGTAAAGGTGGTGTCGACGTTGTAGGGCGGCATCAGCTGCACCTCTCCGTCGCCAAACTGAATGCGGCCGTAGCCGAGGCTGCGGGTCGGCCCGGTGCCGATCCTTCCCTGAACCCGAGGGAAGATGTGCGAGTGGACGTCGACGAGCATCGACGGGAGGCTACGGCGAGGGCAGCGCCGGCACTACCTCTCTGGCGAGCAATTCGTAGGAGCGACGCCAGCGCTCTTCGTCGTCCCAGTCATGGGCCAGCGCCAGCAGGGTGCCGAAGCCGCCGACGTCGTCGTAGAGCTGCTGCAGTTTGGCGGTGACCGTCTCGACACTGCCGACGACACATACCTCCTCGATGAAGTACTCGGGGGTGACATCGGCATCGGCCATGTCGGGGTCCTTCTTGGTCTCGCCAAGCATGTTGAAGGAGCTGAGGATGTAGATCAGATAGTCGAATGAACGGGCGAAGACGCTGTTCTTGGCGAACTCCATGGCCTCAGCGTCGGTCTCGCCGATGAAGATGCTGCGCCCGACCCGCCAGTCCCTTCGATCCGGCTCGCGGCCCGCTTCCTCGGCACCCCGGCAATAGCCCTGCCACTGTTTGGCGACGACGTTGTTGGGCACCAGGTTGCTGCTGCTGGGGATGTAACCGCGCTGCCCTGCGGTCACCGCCGCCATCGAGTCACCCTTGACGATGCTCATGCAGATCGGCGGGTGGGGCTTCTGGTAGGGCTGCAGCACCACCCCGATGCCCCGCTCTTCGTCGATGGTCTCGAGCTTGACCTGCCAGTACTTGCCCTGGAAGTCGATGGGTGGGTCGCTGGTCCAGAGCTTGACTACCAGGTCCATCGCCTCCAGCGTCATCAGCCCCTGCGTCCGAGGGTCGGGCAGATTGAACAACCCCCAGTCGGTGGGCACGCCCCCCTGTCCGAAGCCGACGTTGATGCGCCCGCGCGACAGATGATCGAGGAAGGCAGTGCGCACGGCGACGTTTACCGGGTGGTGCTGCGGCAGGATCGCGACGCCCGGGCCCAGGCGGATGTTCTGGGTGCGTGGCAGCACGTTGGCAATGAAGACGTCGTTGGAGGGGATTGGCTCCCACTCGATCGAATGGTGCTGGCCGATCCAAGCCTCCACAAAACCCAACTCGTCGGCCAGGACGACGAGCTCAATGTCTTCCTCGAAACACTCCGTCCGGGATTTCTCGGGCGGGTGGATCGGCATCATGAACATCCCCAGGTTCATCGGCGTCTCCCTTTCTTCTTGCGGCTCTCTGCTACACGATCGGCAGGTACCGGTCGCGCTCCCACTCGGCCACGTGCAGGTGATAGTCTATCCACTCGTTGCGCTTGACCTCGACGAAGTAGTCGGCGTACTCCTCGCCCAGACCGGCCTTGACCACGTCGTCCTCGGCCAGCGCGTCGACCGCCTCCTTCAGGGTCTCGGGCAGGAAGTCGATGCCCCTGCGGCGCAGCTCGTCCTGCGGAATGTCGTAGAGGTTGTCCTCGTTCTTCTCGCCCGGATCGGTCTTCTTCGCGATGCCGTCGAGGCCGGCGGCCAGCATCGCGGCGCAGGACAGGTAGGGATTCGCGGCCCCGTCGACGGCGCGGTTCTCGATCCGGCCCGGCCCGGGAATGCGGATCATCTGCGTGCGGTTGGAGCCGCCGTAGGTGATGTAGACCGGCGCCCAGGAAGCACCGGAGCGCGGCGCACCGCGGGTGAGCCGCTTGTAGCTGTTGACCAACTGGCCGTTCACGGCGATCAGCGCCCGGGCGTGCTTGAGGATGCCGCCCATGAACCAGTACGCCTCCCGCGACAGACCGTTGGCGTCGGACTCGTCGAGAAAGATGTTGTTGCCCTCGTCGTCACACAGGCTCATGTGGAAGTGGGCGCCGCTGCCGGTTAGGTTGGCAAACGGCTTGGGCATGAAGGTGGCCAGCATACCATTCTCCTCTGCCACCGTCTTCACCATCCAACGGAAGAAGGTGTGGCGGTCGGCCGTGGTCATCGCGTCGGAGTACTCCCAGTTGATCTCGAACTGACAGTTGGCGTCCTCGTGGTCGTTGGCGTACGGCCCCCATCCCAGTTCCTGCATGTATTTGATGAGGGTCGTCATCACGTCCAGGTTGCGGTGCAGCGTGACCAGATCGTAACAGGGCTTCTCGAGGATGTCGAGCGGATCGTTGGGCACGTACTGACCACTCTCGTCCTTGCGCAGCAGCATGAACTCGGCCTCGACGCCGACCTTTAAGTGATAACCCTGGGAGGCCGCCTTCTCGAGCTGGTTCGCCAGGATGGTGCGAGGACAATAGTTGAAGGGCTCCTCCTCGACGAGGATGTTCCCGGCGACCCAGGCCATGTTGCGACGCCAGGGCACGATGGTAAGCGAGCTGAAGTCGGGGATGTTGGCCATGTCCGGCGAGTGCGGCCCCTGACCCATCTCGCCAGCGGCGAACCCGGCGAACCCGGCTCCCTCCGTCGCCATGTCGTCGACGTGGGTCGTAGGCACCACCTTCGCCTTGGGCATGCCGTTCATCTCGACGAAGGAGCAGAGGAAGAACTCCAGGCCTTTCTCGTCGATCAGGTTCTTGACTTCGTCTAAGGTCATCGCGTCACTCCTTGGTATGGTTTTTCGTTGGCGCGGCCACCGCAACCGCCGCTGCTGCAAGTCGTGGTGACGCCAAAGCTGGTGAGCCGGTATCGCCTCAGTCCCTGGAAAGAAGGTCGCGCCCGGCGCGGCCGATCGGTCGCGCCTCCCATTCGGTCCCCGCCTCGGCGAGGACCTGCCAGACGTAGTCGCCGAGAGAACGCCGACCGATGAGCGAATAAGCGGGCAGGCTGCCGAGGTCGCGGCGCAGCACCAGCATATTGGTCTTGGCAACACTGGTCTGCGCTGCTTCGCCGTCGCTGAAGGCTTCGTCGCTGAAGTCGAGGCCGCAGACCTTGCTCAGCAGAACGGGGCTTGACGGCCCAACCACGCGAATCTCGGCCCGCCCGTCGGTCACGTCGGTCACCGCGGTCAGCCCGGCCCCGGTTAGCGCCTGCAGCCGCGTCGCCAGATCGGCCTCGGCGCCGGGTGGGGTACTAAAAAAAAGAATATCGGGACGCAAGCGATAGACCCAGCTCCCGCCGTTGCCGGCGGCCCCAGCCAACCTCTGGCCGGCACCTGGCGGCAGCTCGGCAGGATCGAGTAGTTGTGCCAGCAGTTGGGCCATGCCGTCGCTCTGCAGCAGCAGACGACCTTTTGCCGAATCGTCGGCCAGGGCGATCCCCCCGCGGGCGCGGGTGGCTTCCTCTTCAGCCCCCTCGTAGGCATCAGGAATCCGCCAACCGACAGCTTCGGCGAAGCGGGCACCCAGGGCCCGGGTGCGATCGTGTAACGGGCTGAGTCTCATCGCCAGTACACTAGGTCTTCAGCCGGGATCCGTCCGGGTCGTAGAATGGACCGTGGTGGATCTGCGCCTCAACCAGGCGCCCATTCCGATGGATCCGGATCGTCTCGCCCTGTCTGCCGGCGACCTCGTCGGGCAGCCAGCACAAGCCGATCACCTTCTGCAACACCGGACTGAAGCGGCAGGAAGTTACCCAGCCGACGGCCTCGAAACGCTCTTCCCGGCGCTCGACGATCTGCAACCCTTCCTCCGGCACCACATCGCCACCCTCCCGCGTGAAACCCACCAGACGTTGCCGGCGGCCCTTCTCGTGAATGCGCAGCAGTTCGCGCTGGCCGAGGAAGTCGGCCTTGTCTAGCTTGACCGCCCAGTCCATGTCGGCCGACAGCGGGTCCGACATGGCGTCGGTGTCCTGGCCAACGATGATGTGCGCTTTCTCCAGCCTTAGCACCCGCTGTGCCTCAACGCCGAACGGAACCAGGCCGAACTCCCCTCCCGCCTCCATCAGTGCCTCCCACACCTGCAGGCCGTAGGAGGCCGGCGTATGGATTTCGAAGGAGAGCTCGCCGGTGAACCCGATGCGAAGCAGCCGGCTCGGAGCCCCGGCCACCGTCGCCGTGCGCGTGCGCATGTACGGCAGCTTGTCGTTGGCCAGGTCGCGCTCGGTCAGCTTCTGCAGGACGTCTCGGGCCCTCGGCCCCGTCAAGTTGAAGGCGGCGTGCTGGTCGGTTACGTCGGACAGCTGCACCCCCTCGCCCCAGCCCGACTGGATCCACCATTCCATCCACTGGTGGACACTGCCGGCCCCCGACGACGTGGTGCTCATGTACCATTCCTCTTCCCGCACCCGGGCGCACACCCCGTCGTCTAGAATCACTCCCTCGTCGTTGCACATCACCCCGTAGCGCACCCGGCCGATACCCAACTTCCGCCAGCCGTTCACGTAGAGGCGGTCGAGCAGCGCCGGAACGCCGGGCCCGGTGAGCTTGATCTTGCCGAGGGTGCTCACGTCGATAAGGCCCACCCGCTGGCGCACCGCTAGCACCTCGGCCGTCGGGTCGCCGTAGTGCTCAGGGCGCAGCCACAGTCCCGCCACCATCATCGCGGCGCCGCGATCGAGGTGCCACTGGTGCAACGGTGTCACCTGCACCGGTTCCATGACCTGGCCGGCCAGCGCCCCCAGCGTCAGCGGCGTCACCGGCGGCCGCGACGTGGTCCGGCCGGTCTCAGCGACCGTTTGACCCTGCGTCCGGGCGCACAGGCCCAGGGCGTTGGCCGCGCACATCTTACCCTGGCAGGGCCCCATCGAAATGGTGCTGTAGCGCTTGAGCAGCTCAACGCTGTCGAACCCTTCGGCGATGGCGGTGGTCACGTCAACTTCGGTGACGTCCTCGCAGTAGCAGACGAACCGCTTCGCAGACTTGCCGGATGCCGGCGGGCAGTCGGACGTGCGGCGCGGCTGCTGCTGCGCCCGCGTTTCCACCTGGCTCGCGGCGGTAGACGACGGACCTTCCCCGTAGCCGGCGTGCGCTGCCGCGGCGGCGCCGGCGAGACGCCCATCCTCCGCTTCGACATCGGCGCTGTAACGGCCGTTGACGCGACCTGCGAGGAAGATGCCGTCGGGCAGGTCGTCCAGGCGAGTCTCTCCCGTCGCCTCGTCGTGGCGCGATTTTCCTCCCGCCATGTAGGCCAAGTCGGCGGCCGCAGTCCAGCCGCCGCTGGTAACCAGGAGGTCGCAGGGCAGGGTCTGCCGCTGCCCCGGGTCTACCCGATCCCCGGCAAGCGGAACGATCTCGACACTGCGCACCCGGCCAGATCCCACGGCAGCCGCAACAACATGGCCGTGGTACTGGGGCACGTGATCGAGTCCGGTCGCCGCGGTTCCCGACTCCACGCCGCGCTCGTCGACGACGGCGGCCAGCTCCACGCCGGCGGCTACCAGCGCCTCCGCGACCTGCCAGCCGTCATCGTTGGCGGTGGCCACCACGGCCCGCTTGCCGGGGACCACGCCGTAGAGCTGCAGCAAGCGGGCAACGCCGCCTGCCAGCATCACGCCGGGAAGGTCGTTATTGTCGAACACCAGCGGCCGTTCGTAGGCGCCGGTGGCAAAGACGACGGCGCCGGCGCGGATCTTGAACAGGCGGTTGCCCCGCACCGCCGCGAGCCAGTGATCCCGGTACCAGCCGGTGACGGCGGTGTCGGTGTACACCTGGATATCTCCAGCCTCCTCGAGCAGCGCCCGGGCGCCGGCCAGGGGGGTGGGGTCACCGCCAAAGCGAAGATGACCACCGACTTCCTGGTTCTCGTCGCAGAGCAGGACGCGGGCACCGGCGGCAGCAGCGCGGCGGGCCGCCTGCAGACCAGCCGGTCCGCCGCCCACCACGGCGACGTCGGCGTGCAGGTACTGTTTGTCAAAGGCGCCGTGCGGAGAGCGTTCGTCGACGCGGCCCAGACCCGCGGCGCGGCGCAGAAAGGCCTCGAACAGCGGCCACAGCCGGCGCGGCCGCATGAAGGTCTTGTAGTAGAACCCGACCGGCATGAAGCGGGCGAGCAGGCCGCTCAGCGACAGGGCGTCGCGCTCGAGCGAGGGCCAAGCGTTCTGCGGCGACACCGTCATTCCCTCCTCCACCCGGCGCTGGCAGGCACGCACGTTGGGCTCGTCACCGATCTGCACGAGACAGTTGGGGCAATGCCCCGAGCAGCAGAGCAGGCCGCGGGGACGGTGGTACTTAAAGGATCGGCTGAACGTGGAGACGCCAGCCGCCGTCAGAGCCGCGGCGATGGTGTCACCTCGAAAGGCGGTGTAGAGCCTGCCGCCGAAGGAAAAGCGGAGCATCGCCTCGCGATCGACGACCTCGCCATCACGGGCGGCCAACCGGTGGGACATGCCCTGGGGAATGACGTCACTCATTGTCGGTACCCACATCCCCTCTGGCCTGCGGCGACCAAATGTAGGTGCGACCGATCTGGCTGGTCCGGGTGTGACGCTCGGCCAGGAACCAGGTGCCGCATCCGGCATTGTGATACCACCACTCCGACTGCATTCCCATCCGGTTCTTGCGGAGGTAGAGGTACCGGGTCCACTCCTCCTCGCCACTCTGCATCGGCTCCGCCGGCCGCGGATTGTACTCCCCGCCGAAACGGAACTCACTGGCGTTGCGCGGGCCGCAGTGCGGGCACTCGATGACGAGCATTCTATTTAGTGTCCCACTGAAGCTGCCCCTTTTTCGCCCACCAGGTCCCGTTCAGCGAAACGGGAGAGGCGGAAGGGCACGATAAGCTCGGGTGTGCGGTTGGTGGCGATCAACTCGGCCATCGTCCGACCGCAGATCGGGGAGGCCTTGAAGCCGTAGGTGCCCCATCCGACGTCCATCACGAAACCCTCGACCGGCGTAAAGCCCATGACAGGACTGAAGTCGGGCGGCATCTCGCACAGACCCGCCCACTGGCGCAGGATGCGGACCTTGCTCAGGAAGGGAAACAGCTCGAGCATGTGCCCGGCAATACCTTCCAGGAAGTCCAGCGAGCCATCGAGGCTGTATGAGGCGTAGGGATCGACGCTGGCACCCATCACCAGCTCGCCGCGATCCGACTGGCTCACATACACGTGCAGGCTGCCGGAGACCACCACTACGTTGAGGAAGGGCTTGAGCGGCTCGGTGACGCAGGCCTGCAGTGGAAAGGTGTTCATCGGCAGCTCGATACCGACCATCGAGGTGATCGTCGAGCCCCAGCCGGCGGTGGCGTTGTGCACCACCCGCGCGCCGATCCGCCCGCTGCTGGTCTGCACACCGGTAACCCGTCCGCCCTCCACGTCGATACCGGTGACCTCGGTACGCTGGTGGATGTGCGCACCCCGCCGGCTGGCCCCGCTGGCGTAGCCCCACACCACCGCGTCGTGGCGGATGATGCCGCCGGGAGGGTGGTAGAGCGCCGCCAGGATGGGGTAGCGGGGATGCTGGCTCAGGTCGAGCTGTGGACAGATGCGGGCCAGCTCGTCCGGGAACACGACCCGGGAATCGACGCCTTCCAGACGGTTTACCTCGGCCCGCCGCCGCATGGTGTTAATCGCCCCATCGGTGTGGGCCAGGGTCAGGTGCCCGCGCTGGCTCAGCATCACATTGAAATCCAGGTCGACGGCCAACCGTTCGTAGAGCTTGAGGCTCTCGTTGTAGAACCGCACCCCTTCGGGGGTCAGGTAGTTGGACCGGACAATGGCGGTGTTGCGGCCACTGCCACCGGAGCCGATGTAGGCCTTGTCGACGACAGCGACATCCGTTATTCCGTGGTCTTTGGCTAGGTAGTAGGCGGTAGCCAGGCCGTGGGCACCGCCCCCGATGATGACCACGTCGTAGTGATCCTTGGGTTCGGCGTTTGCCCACATCCGGGGTGGCGGGCTGCTTCGGAACCCCTGGCGGAGCAACTTGAAGGACATAGGGTGTCAGCCAGACCGGGGGTGTGATACAGGGGCGGGATACACTGTCCAGCGGAGGAGGATGATACAAAAAACCCCGGTGCCCGGCAAGATGGCCGGACGCCGGAAGAAGGGGGCGCGGACAGGCCGGCGCAGCACGCAAATGAGCCCGGCGGCGCAAGCCGACCGGGCTCATAGCTGAGGGAGCCGGAAGCGATTCTCTCCAAAACCGCTCCCTACTTCCACTATCGGCGCACCCTGCCAATTCCGTACTTTTTTCCTCGCTCGGACCGAAAAAAGCCCGGGCGGGCGCCGCGCCGGCTCAGCCGTCGACCTGATCGACGAGCCCCAGAAGCAGCACCGCCGCGTCCCGCTCAAGGCGCGCGGCACCGTATTTCAACACGGTGGTGACGTAATCCTGACCGGCCGTGAAAACGTGCCAGTAAGACTGCTCGCCGCGTTGCTCTCCGACCAGCAGAAAGGTGCCGGCCACCTGCACGTCGTAGCGCCGTCCCATCGCCTTGCCGGTCTCCTCATCGCCCTCATCCTCCGTCGGATCCCGCACCTCAGGCAGGTAGATCCAGCCGTAGCCGTCGTTGGCCACCACCACCGGCAGGAGCTCGCGCCAGTAGAGCTGCTCGTCCGCCCCCATGTACAGCCGGTCGACCCGGGCGCTCAGCCTCTTGGCCATACCCAGATGGTCGAGGATCGTCCGGCCGGACATAGCGGTATCAGTCAAGGCCGAGTTCAGGTACGTGTCCCTGGATGAGTAGATGTCGACAATCTGGTATCCCCGCTCGACGACGAAGCGGCCGAAACGTTCGCGTCTGATGCCCTGCGGATCGACCCGCGCCGGCAACCCGTGCCGCCGAGCGCGCAGGCCCGTAATCCCGGGCTCGGCTCCCGACGGCCGGCGCGCCACGAAGGTCAGACCCAGGGCATTCCGCCAGATGGCGTGCACGGCGCCGCGCACGCCCCCCCGCAGCAGGTCGATGCGCCGACGCTGTCCCGACTCAATCGCGTCGGCACCGTAGTCGAGCTCGACGACGTAGGTCCCCGGACCGTCGTCGCCGCAGCCGATGGCAAGCCCGACAGCCACCAGCACCAGCGCAGGAATGGCATGGCGGCGGCGGGTCACCCGCTGCCGCCGAAATGTCCTGGGACGCTGGTTCATAATGCCGTTTTCTTTCGCAATACCGGTTCTTTACATTGATGCATCGTTAGGCATTAGGCCAGACAGCGAGGCGCCCGTGACACCAGGCCCAGTAAGAGAGGGGCTGGTCGTGGCACTCGACTCGCGCATGGCCACCAGGCCGGCGCTGGAGTTGTTCCAGGCGCTCGCCCGCAAGGTGAAAGCCGTCTTCTACACGGCAACGGCGGCGGGAGATAGAAGATGAAGATTGCGGCGATCCAGGCCTACCCGGTCTGGGCAACCTACCGGAACCAGCTGATCGTGAAAATCGAGGCTGACGACGGTCATTACGGCTGGGGCGAGTCCGGGTTGTCCGGTCGGGAGCTGGCTGTACAAGGGGCGGTTGAACACTTCCGCCAGTTCCTGGTCGGTCGCGACCCGCGTCGCATCAGCGCCCTGTGGCAGGAGATGTATCGGGGGCAGTACTTCGAGGGCGGCCGGGTGTTAACCGCCGCCATCGCCGCCATCGACATCGCCCTGCACGACCTGGTGGCCCGCAGCCTCGGAGTACCCGTCTACCAGCTCCTCGGCGGCGCCCAGCGCGATTCCATTCCCTGTTTCCCTACCACCCGCGACCTCGACGGACCGGCGGTCATCGAGCAGACGCGCGCCTTCATCGACGAGGGCTGGAAGACGATACGTTGCACTCCCGGGCATCCCGACAAGGGCGGCGACGACAGCCTCTTCGAGCCGCGCGAGTCGATCGCCCTGCCCGCCGAGTGGATCACCGCGCTCCGCGAGGCCGTCGGCCCGGAGCCGGTGCTCGGCATCGACTACCACCACCGCCTCAGCGTCGCCGAGGCCGCCTCGTTCTGCCAGAAGCTGCCGCCGGGCACCCTCGATTTCCTGGAGGAGCCAATCCGCGACGAGTCGCCCGAGGCCTACGCCGCCCTGCGCCAGCTGACCCCCGTCCCCTTTGCCATCGGCGAGGAGTTCGCCAGCAAGTGGGATTTCCTGCCCTATATCGAGCGCGGTCTGACCAACTTCGCCCGGGTCGACGTCTGCAACGTCGGCGGCTTCCCCGAAGCCATGAAAGTCGCCGGCTGGTGCGAAACCCACTATATCGACATGATGCCCCACAACCCGCTCGGCCCGATAAGCACCGCAGCCCACGTCCACTTCAGCGCGGCGGTGCCGAACTTCGCCTGGCTCGAAGCCAGAGATAAGGAGCGCAGCTACAGCGACGAACAATTCCCGCTGCAGATGCGTCTCGAAGGCCCCGGTTTTCCGCTGCCGGTCGAACCGGGGCTGGGCGTGGAGTTCAGCGAGGAGAGTGTCGAGGAGTTTCGCTTCTGGGAAGCCCCCCACCTGCACCGGCGGGACGGGTCCTACACCAACTGGTAGAGCGCCTGGCAGAGCGACGCGGTGACCACCGCGATCATTTACCTGGTCGCCTCGGCAACCTGCTCGCACTCCATGAGCGATTCCAGCAGCGCGAGGATGACCCCTTTTCTGGGCGTGGAGCGAATCAGCTGCACCCTGACTGCGTCGACGTCCTGCAGCAGGTCGCTGCGCTCAGGTTCTCCTCCCGCGGCATGTCCGACTGGATCTTCTGATCGATCTCGTCGAGCATGAATACGAGCCGGTCCTTTCCGGCCGGGGCGCCGCCGCGACCAGCGAAGCGGTCAGAACCTTGATCTGATCCCAGCCCCTGCGCCCCCTGCCCCGCCGCTGGGCCGGGATGCAGCGCCAGCATGGTCGTCCAGCTGGAGACCTGTGAGCTCCGGCTCATAAAGATCGCGCAGATTTCCTGATGGCGATGCCGTAGCAGGGCCGAGGTATCGACCGCGCGGGCAGCGATCAGGATCGTCCATCCCGTAGCGCTAGCTCAGAATCATCCGCACGTGGTTAGCGATCACCTGCTGTGGCCGTCCCACCCGCCTGATCACGAGTCCGTTCAAAGCCGGCCTCCGCCTGGCATCTCCAACATCGCTAACGCAGAACCTCCCGGTAGATCCGCTCCGCATCCCCGTGGGTCACCTCAACCGGATTGGGATCGAGCAGCCGGCGTACCGCCATCGCGATCTCGATCATCCGCGGCAGGTCGGTTTCGTCCAGTCCGGCAGCGGCCAGGGAACGGAACGGCGTGTGGTTGCGACGGATGCTCGCAACCCATTCGGCGGCCATGTCGACCGCCTCCTCGCGACTCTTTCCGCCCAGGTCCAGCCCGGCGACGCCGGCGGCGTAATAGTACTTGTCGGCCGCGGCCGGCGCGTTGTGCCGCATCACCCCCGGGAGCACCAGGGCTACGGCCGTGCCGTGGGGCACCGGCTTGCCCTTAGCGTGCGAGAGTTTTTCGATCCCGTAGCCCAGGGCGTGGCCGGCGCCTGTGTTGATGGGACTCAGGAGTAGACCGGCGAGCAGGCTGCACCGCGCCATGCCCAGCCGCGCCGCCGGGCTGTCCGCGCCGCGCTCGATCGCCTCCGGCAGCGCGGGACATCCGTGGCGCAGTGCCTCGCGCGCCACCGCGTCTCCGACTGGACCACTCTTCTTGGAGACGGTGCATTCCAACGCATGGCCCAGGGCGTCAAGGCCAGTGGTCGCCGTCAGCCCCGCCGGCAGGTCACAGCTAAGCTCCGGGTCAACAATGGCCACTCGCGGCGTAAGATAGTCGCTGTAGACGGCTTGCTTGCCGTCCTCGGCAACCACCACGGAGACGCGACTGGCCTCGGCGCCGGTACCGGCCGTGGTCGGAATGGCGATCAGCGGCCAGCGCGGCGGTTCGGCGAACAGGTCGAAGCCGAAATAGTCGGCTATGCTGCCGCCGGCGGTGGCCGAACAGAGCCCGGTCTTGACCGAGTCCAGGGTGCTGCCGCCACCCAGGGCTACCACGGCGTCGCACTCCGTTTCCCGCATGAAGGCGGCAAAACGGTCGACGCTCTCCACGGTCGGATTAGGCACGATCTGCTCGAACAATCCCGCGATCTCGATGCCGTCCTCCTCCAGCACCGCGCGCACCGGCTGCTCGAGCGCGGCAATGCCCGGATCCCGGACCAACGCGATGCGGCCGGCCTGCAGGCGCCCGCACTCTTCGCCCAGTGTCCGCAGGGCCCCGACGCCCAGCACCACTCGGCGGCTGTCAAAACCGAAGAATTCGCCGACCTCCTGACGCCGCTCCGGCGTCCCGAAGTAGTCGACCTCATCGAAGATCTCCTCGTTGACCTGAATCTGGCTCATGGACTCGTTCGCTCCCGCGCTCCGCTCGTGCAACCCACTTCAGGGCGTGCAATATAGTGACCGCCTGCTTGACGAAAAACAAGCCCGCCGCTAGAATCAACCTTTCCGCCCCGACCGCGCTTCGACACCGGCAACCCACGCCTGCCGCAACCAAAGCGCGATGTTGAATCGATCGGAAGGCTTTGGCATGACCGCCACACAGGATATCACCTCCCAGTACGAGCGCGACGGTTTCGTCTGCGGCATCGACATCTTCAGCGCCGCCGAGATCGAAGGCTACCGCCTCCAGTTCGATGAGCTGGAGCGTCGCGAAGGTCGGGAGAAGTGTCAGATCGGGCTGAAGATGTGGCACCTGAAGAAACGCTTCATCTGGGACATGGCCACCGACCGGCGCCTCCTCGACGCCGTCGAGGAGGCCATGGGGCCCAATATCATGCTCATCTCCACCCATTTCTTCTGTAAGTACCCGGTGCACGAAGTCGAGCACTTCGTAGCCTGGCACCAGGACGTGACCTACTGGGGCCTGGACCCGCAGGAAGCCCACACGGCCTGGATCGCCGTGGACGACAGCGACATGGAGAACGGCTGCATGCAGTTCATCCCCGGCTCGCACGTCGACGGCATCGCGCCACACGAGGAGTCCGAGGCTGGCGGCAACCTACTGAGCATCAACCAGGAGATTCCCGACGAGCACGTGGACAAAACCAACGCCGTGCCGGTCGAGCTTAAAGCCGGCCAGATCTCGCTACACGACGGGCGGCTCTTCCACGCCAGCTACCCGAACACCTCAGACCACCGCCGCTGCGGTCTGGTCTGCCGCTTCGTCGCCCCGCACGTGAGCCAGGTCGAGCTCAACTCGCTTGGCGAGAGATGGCCGGCTATCCTCATGCGGGGCGTGGATGAATACGGCCACTACGAGCGCCCCGAAGTGCCATTCGAGCTGCAGACCAACTGATCCCCTGAAAGGAGCCGACATGGCCAGGTATGACCGCATGACCGTACTCAACGCGATGTACGACATCGGGCTGGTACCGGTGTTCTATCACGCGGACGTGAAAACGGTGATCGGCGTGATAGAAGCCTGCGCCGCCGGCGGCGCTCGCGTCGTCGAGTTCACCAACCGCGGCGACCTGGCCTACAAGGTGTTCGTCGAGGCCGCGGAGCACGTCATCGCCAACGACATTGACGTGATCCTCGGGGTCGGCTCCATCGTCGACGCCCCCACCGCCGCCCTCTACATCGCCAGTGGTGCCAACTTCGTGGTCGGGCCCCTGCTGAATCCAGAGGTCGGCCGACTCTGCAACCGCCGCAAGATCCCCTACTCGCCCGGTTGCGGCAGCGCGAGCGAAATCGCCGCAGCGGAGGAGCTCGGTGTCGAGATCGTCAAGATGTTCCCCGGTTCCGAGGTCGGCGGACCGAGCTTCGTGAAGGGGATGCTCGGTCCCTGCCCCTGGACCTCGATCATGCCCACGGGCGGGGTCGACGCCACCCGCGAGAGCCTGCAGGCCTGGTTCGACGCCGGCGTCGCCTGCGTCGGCATCGGCTCCAAGCTACTGACGAAAGAGCTGCTGGCCACCGGCAACTGGGGCACGTTGACCGACAAGGTGCGGGGCGTGGTCGACACCATCCGTGCGATCCGCGCCGCATGACTGGCACCCCGGTCATCCCCGGTGTGGGCTCCGGCCTTGGCGCGCCACTTCGCCGACGCCGGCCACCAGGCGGCTGGCTCGCGAATTCTGGCCGCACGGCGAGAGATTCTTCGAGTAGCGCAACAGGCATCCTGCTTCGCGCTGCCATTGGGTTGATTCTATATTCGTAGCATCCAGACGGGGCCACCGCGGCCCCGTACCCTACCAGCCGACCCGCCCGAAGTGCAGTATTCCACCCTGACCATACTCCTCATCGACGAAAATCCCGGCGGTGCACAGGCGTTGCAAAAACTCCTGTCTCCGGTGCGGGACATGCAGTTCAAGTTGGCCCACGCGCAGCAGCTGGGGAAGGGTCTGCGATGGCTGGGCTGGGCCCCTATCGACCTCGTCCTGCTGACGATGCCCTCCGGGGACGACGGCACGCTCGAGGCACTGCAGCAGATGCGGACGGTGGCGCCGAGGATTCCCGCGATCGTGCTCGCCGACTTCATCGGCTTCGACGCCGACATGCGGATTCTGCAGCGCGGTGCGCAGGATGTGGTCGTCAGGGCCGAGATGACCGCTCCAAGCCTGGTCCGCAGCATGCGCTACGCCCTGGCCCGCCAGGCCCAAGCGGCACCCGAACTGGCCGCCGCGGAACCGCTGATGGTAGACGCTGGCGAAGCCGTGGAAGTGCCCGGGAGTCCTCCGGCGCAGGACGCGGAGCCTGTGGACACGACAGCCCCGGACTCTGCGACAACCGCGGCTTTGGAGAAGCCTGCGAGCGAAACGACGCACGACGACGTCGCACCAGTGACTGAGGAGGTCCGGCCCGGAGAACCGCAGGCACCGCTCCAGCCTGCCGAGCCCGAGCCGGGGGCATCGCCAGCCCCGCTCGAAACGTCCGGCCCGCTCCCGGCGGGAAACCCCGAACCCAGCACATTTCCAGCCAGTGGCGAGGAGCTTCCCGCCGCAGCTGCCAGGCCACCGCCAACCGCATCCACGCCGGCGACCGCGGCTGCGACCAGCTCCTTCGTCTTCCCTACTTCCGATACACTGTCGGAGCGCAAGGAGGAAGAGAGAGAGCCCACCGCGCCGAAAGCACTGTCGGACACGGTGGAGAAGGACTACAAGAACCTGGTCGGCATGGCCGAGAGGATCTTCAAGGCCGCGAATAAAGGAGAGGAACTGGACAGCGCCAGCGTCATCGACGCGATCTTGCGCACCCTGGAGCAGTTGCGCAAGAACGACGAGCTGCTGGAGGAATCGGTGCGGCAGCAGCGCGACTGTCACTCCTGGGCGCAGCGCGGCGCCAATGTCGCCGTGCTGTCGATCCGACTGGGCCTCGAGGTGAAGTGCGACGAGCGTCACTGCCTGGCCCTGGGACTGTGCGGCCTGATGCACGATCTGGGCATGCTCACCATTTCGCAGGACGTGCTCGGCAGCTCCCATTTAAACTCGAGGCAGCTACAGCTGCTGCGTCAGCACCCGCTGGAATCGCAGCGGATGATCGAGGCCTTCGGCGAGGCCTTCGCGTGGGGCGGCAAGATAGTCGCCCAGGCCCACGAACGTCAGGACGGCAGTGGCTACCCGCAGGGACTGAAGGGCGATCAGATCCACAAGGTGGCCCGCATCCTCGGGCTTGCCGACACCTACGAAGCCATGTCACACCCCCGCCCAGACCGCAACGCGCGCGCGACCTACGACGCCCTCAAGGAGATCGTCGACCGGCGCAACGAACAGTTCGACCGCCGCATCATAAAGGCCTTGATCGACATCGTCTCCGTTTTTCCGCTGGGCAGTCTGGTGCAGCTGAGCAATGGCGAGCTCGGGCGGGTGGTCCGGGTCAGTAGGAACTTTCCCACCCGCCCTCCGGTCGAGATCATCCTCGACCCGCAGGGAAGCATGGTCAACTACACCCGTTTCGTGGTGCTGGAGAGCGAGCCCCTGCTGACGATCCTCGACCCGTCGATTCCCGAGGACGTGCTGCGGCGCTAGCACTCCCGGCCGGGGGACGCGAGACGACGGCGGGCGGGAGACGCGTTTAGTCGCTGACTACGAAGTGCAGGACCATGGTGATCACGAAGCAGATGAACGTGATCCCGGCCCGGACATCGAAGTTGCAGAAATTCTGGAAAATGTCCCCCCCGGCTCTTCAGATCTATACCCATTGTCGACAGCTTGCCACCGCCCGTGAGACGCCCGGCGGCGAGCAGCGACTGCAGGTGCTCCTCGTTAACGCGCCTCCCAGGCCGACTCCGCCTCGTCGCAGCCGGTGACCTCGCGGCCCACCGGCTCGAGTCACTTTTTCGATCAGCCGGCGGGTCAGCCGCTCGTCTTCGACGACCAGTACCTTCATGGCCGAGCTAGACGGTGGCTTCGAATGGTCTGTCAATCATCGCCGCCCCCTTCGCCATCCTCCGGACGAGGACGGCGGAGGCGGGCGATGAGCTCTTCCGCCGCATCCAAGCCACGAGTCACAGCGCCGACCTCGCGGTAAATGGCACGGGCCTGTTCGAGCACCTCGAGCGCTTCCTGCTGTAACCCCTGCCGGCTCAACACGCTGCCGATGTTGGTCAGGACATTGGCCTGCCCGAGGGGGTTGCCGATACGCTTGTGGGTTTCGAGGGCCCGGTCGTAGAGCTGGAGCGCCTCATCGAGCCTCCCCTTCCTGAACTGGACGTTGCCCATGTTCACCAGCGCCGAGGCCTCGCCCAGCGGATCCCTGAGCTCCCGGTGCAGATCCATGGCCTCCTCGTAGGAGAGCAGGGCGCGCTGCAGCCGATTCTCCCGGAAATAGCCGTTGCCGATGTAGGTGTGGACACCGGCCAGCCCGAGGGGGTTGTCCAGCTGCTCGTGCAGCTTCAAGGCCTTGCGATGGGACTCCTGCGCCTCGTCGAAGCGATCGTGCGTCGCATGCATGTGGCCGAGGCTGGCCAGCAGGTTGGCCCGTCCCAGCAGGTGGTCGTAGCGACGGAAGATCCGGTCGGCGGTGGCGTAGTCCTGCTTGACCTCCTCCCAGTTTCCCCAGTGGGCGTGGATGTGCCCGATGTCGACCAGGATGCCGGCCTGGGCCCGTTCGTCGCCGCTGCTGCAAAACGCCGACAGGGCCGCTTCCAGGGAATCCCGCGCTTCCTCCAGCTTGCCCTGCCGCAGGTGCAGAACGCCCAGGTTGACCTGCATCGCCGCGGCAAAATCCGGTTGCGTCGCGCGCTCGGCCAGCTGCAGGCCGCGGCCGAGCACCTCCTCGGCCTGCTGGTAGTCGGAAATGTTCAGCAGCGCGTTGCCCCAGTTCAGGTACGCCGGAAGGTTGACCCACGTACGCGCCGCCTCGGCAAAAGATCCGGCCGCCTGGTCGAAGCGGCTAGCCGCATACAGCTGCTCGGCCCTGCAAAAAACCTCCGCCGCCGCCGCGACACTCGCAGTCGCCCCTTCATCGTCGTGCAGCGCGCCGCGCGTCGCCTCGGCGAAGCTCCGCAGAGTGGCCTTCATCGTCAGCTCCCCGCCCGGCCCCTGGCTGGTTACCAGCAGGCGCCGGGACTGGCGATAGGCCGCGGCGCTGCGGACGACGTACCACGCCGCCCAGAGCAAGGCCGCTCCCACCAGCAGGGGTACCCGCAATGGCGCCACCGGCGCCAGCAACGGCACGCCGCTGAGAAACATGGAGAGGACGAAGCAGAGGGACACGGCGAGGGCGAGGTTCCTGAAAATCGTCTTTGGGGATGCCAGCTCGGGTGCCATCCGCTCGCGATTCAAGTCTCTTCGGGGTATCGGGACCGCGGCGCTAAATATAGAGGAATATTTCGGAAAACGCCGGTACCCACGA
>CAYWBJ010000048.1:0-3120 GCA_964456165.1 uncultured Gemmatimonadaceae bacterium
CAGTGGAACCGGATCGATCGGCGAAAACCAACGGATGAGCAACGGGGTGCTACTCATCCTCCTCGACGTCGAGCAGTTCATGCCGATAGACGAGTTTTTTCAAGAGGCGAGGCTCTTCTTCGCCCACGTCAAGTCTTCGCCACCGGCCGCAGGGTTCGATGAGATACTACTTCCAGGTGAGATCGAGGCAAAGACGAGGCGCGAGCGCAGTGAGGCGGGAATCTTTGTCGAAGAGGAAACCTGGATGCAAGTACTCGAGTGGGGGAAAAAGTTAGGGATCAACCCCGAGCAATGACTGCAGGCGGACTGTAATGACCTACCCTCCTATAATGTTCCCAGTCCTAAAGTTAGGATATGGGACGTAGAAAGGGGGCTCTATGGCCAGAAAACGGTACACCGCTGAACAGATTATCGCCATCTCCGACAGGCGGAAATCCTGATTTCTGAGGGCAATACAATCATCGAGGCTGCCCGTCATCTTGGTGTCAGTGAACAGACCTATTATAGCTGGCGTAGGAAATACGGCGGCATGGAAGTTCCCCAAGT
Organism: uncultured Gemmatimonadaceae bacterium; assembly: GCA_964456165.1. Taxonomy (GTDB): domain Bacteria; phylum Latescibacterota; class UBA2968; order UBA8231; family UBA8231; genus CAYWBJ01. The sequence goes on from CAYWBJ010000048.1 coordinate 547, forward strand.
CCACTGAACTTGTCCTCTCCCTCGACGCATTCGCTCACAGTAGTGAGGCGCTTCGCCTCTACAACCAGTCCTGCCACCGCACAGATAAACGGGACCACCTCCCGACGAATCCCCTCCTGGATCTACCCTCACATCCGTCGCGTGACCTCTCCTTGGCTCGCTCGCGATGGCGAAGGCACGTTGCAGATGCTCTTCTCCCAAACAACATGTGTATCGCGAGACCGTCACTTGACACTTTCCTGCAGGCGGCAGTTCCCTATAATCACAGGTTGACACCAGCCATCGAGGTCTTGTTGAAGATCCATATGGAATACAAAGAACTGGGCAGCACACAGTGCAGAATATCAGAGCTGGTGTGAGGGTGCGAAGGAGAGCAGGCCATGGGAAACGACTCGCCTGAGCCGATTCTGCTCGCCGACGAGCAAATGCGTCAGTTCATCGCCAACGGGTACGTGGTGCTACGTCCCAGCGTGCCGGACTCGGTGCATCAGGTTATCGACGCGAAGTTCGATTTCGTCAACGAGTACGAGTTCAACTCGGGGAACAACATCCTACCGCGAATTCCCGAGCTGGAGCGGAAGTACTGAGACCGGACCGTCGGCGAATAGTGCCTCGTCTCACAGACACGCCGACCTCTGGTCCGAGCGTCGCCCGGTCCGGGAACCGGTCGTTCCGGCTGCCCTGGATCATCTCCCACGACACGCTTAACCAGATGTTCTCCGCGTTGACCTACTTCGGTCCGGTCTTCGTGCTATTTTTGAGCGAGCTGGGACTGCCCAAGACGCAAATCGGCTTCCTGCTTTCGCTGCTGCCTTTCTGCGGGCCCCTAGCCCTATTCGTGGCGCCAGCCGTTGCCCGGGCAGGCGTCAAGCGAGTCTTCCTCGTGTGCTGGAGTGGGCGCACCGCGGTAACCGCCCTCTTTCTGCTGGTGCCCTGGATGGCCCCACAGACCGGCGCCGAGACGACCTTTGCTGTCGTCGCCGCACTGGTGATGGCCTTCGCCCTCCTTCGTGCCGTCGGCGAAACCGCCTTCTATCCCTGGTTCCAGGAGATGGTTCCGCCCGCGATACGAGGTCGTTTCAGCGGCATCCGGGATCTCTTCGGCCTGCTGGGGACCGGTGTCAGTCTGGTCGCGGCCAGTTACGCGATCGAACACGTGACGGGGATCGCGGGGTACGTCCTGGTGATCGGCGCCGGTGTCGTGATCGGGTTCATATCGGTCCTCTGCGCGTTTCCGATCCCGGGAGGTGCACCGGGTCGCCGGCGTTACACCTCCCACAGCCGCGCCCTGCGTCAAGCCCTCGACGATCGGGTTTTTCGTATCTATCTCGCGGCGACCGGCCTGACGATCCTGGGTGGATACAGCATGGTCTACGCTTTCGTGCCCCTGTTCATGAAAGAGCAGGTGGGACTGCCCGACAGCGATATCCTGCTACTGCAGGTGGTCAGCCATTGTGCTGGCCTGCTGTCCTGCTACGCGTGGGGATGGGCCGCTGACCGCTACGGCAGCAAACCGGTGGTCATGTGGGCCGTCGGCCTGATGGTGCTCGTCCCCCTCTGCTGGTGGGTAATGCCCCGCCACCATGCCTTAAGCTTCGCTGCCGGCGCCGCGATCGCCTTGCTCTGGGGCGTTTTCAACGCCGGGTGGTCGGTGGGCGAGCAACGCCTGTTCTACGTGGACGTGATCCCGCCGGAGAAGAAGACGGAATATGTCGCCGTCTTCTACGCCTGGATGGGACTGCTCGGAGGGCTCGGACCGATTGCGGCAGGCGTCGCCCTCGACGCTTTCGATGGCCCCTCCGGACACTGGCTGGGCCTGCCCGTCGGTCCCTTCACACCGGTGTTCGTGGTGGGGGCGGTGCTCCTGGGGACCAGCGTGCTGATTATGAGCCGGCTCAAGTCGGCGATGCGGGGCGAGCCGACACGGCGATGAGCGAGGAACCCGATCCCAACGGCAACCCTTTTAGCCGCACCCGCCTCGAACTCGACCCGGAAACGGTCGGCCTCAACGTCGATACCCTTGCCGGCGCTATGGCCGACGGCGACCCCTGATACGACTGCGCCCCCACCACGCCGAGGAGAGCTACGTCATGATCGACGCCTATGCAGCATAACACTGGAGTCTAAAGACATGAAACAGCGCCGCGATCTCGTGGCCCCCGACGCCCCTCCCGGCACCGAAGTTTATCAGCTGACAGCGGGCGAACTGCCCTCATCGCATATCTACATGGAAGCGCAGATCTTCGCTCCCGATTCGCGGCGCTTCCTGCTGCACGAATCCGCCCACCCACACGGCTCGGACAGGCTCGATCCCAGACACCGCTATCTCGTCTGCGATCTCGACGACGCGTGCGCGCTGCGGCCGCTGACCGCGGCAACAGGCGCCACCGCCCCGTCGGTCTCGCCCGACGGCCGTTTCGTTTACTACTTCATCGACCGGACCAAACCCGGCGGCGGCTCGCTGACCCTAATACGCGTCGGCCTCGACGGAGGTGACGAGGTCGAGCTACTGCCCGTCGCTGCCCCGCTGCCCGGTACCAACTTTCGCCCCAGCCGCCTCTATCCGCTCTCGAC
>CAYWBJ010000049.1:0-3548 GCA_964456165.1 uncultured Gemmatimonadaceae bacterium
GGCCGGCCGGTCAGGTCCTGCATCAACTGGCCACGTCAGCCGGTGCGGGCACGGTTCATCTTTTCACACATTCGAAGGAAAAGCTGGATCTGGCCCGAAAGCTTGGCGTCACGGAAGCGCTGAATCCCGATGAAGTCGATCTAGGGGATTTTCAGTTCGACGTTGTCATTGACGCGGTTGGCTCGAGCCAAGTGATTCAAGATGGTCTGAAAACCCTTACGAAGAACGGCCGGCTGATGGCCTTTGGCCAGGTCCCCGAGGGCCAGACGGCCGAGATTGATCTATTCTCCCTGCTTTTCAACGAAACGAGCATCATTCCTACGTTCATCAATCCCTACACGATGGACCAGGCCTTCCGGATCCTGGAGAAAAAGCAGGTCGACGTGCAGGCGCTGATCTCGCACGTCGTAGCTCTCGAGGACATTCAGCGTGGCTTTGACATCGTTCTGAACAAAGAACCTGGTGCGATGAAAGTGCTCATTCGCCCGTAGCTTCAATGCCGTTCGAGAAACGGCCTTTTGGCCAGAGGGTTCTTGGCGTCATAAGTACTGGAGCTCCTGCCCTTTGGCGTTTGGGACGCCACGTATGATGTGTCCGTGCCTTTGCCAGGCTGTGTCGTATGTGCGACAGCCAGACGGAAAGCTCTGGAAGAAACCAGGGATCGCGCATCAGGAGGAACCATGATTCACAAGCCGACGGCGGGAAAGATGTGGGGGCCGTCCATCGTGTGGAACGACGGCACGTATTACCTGTTCTCCGAGCTACTCGGCGGGCAGGGCATGTGGATGGCGTCCTCGGAGGACGGCGTCCACTGGAAGCCGCTCGGCCCGATCATGGAGGACGTACCGTTCAAGATCTTCAAGATGTTCGTCGCCCGCTGCGGCGGGCGGTGGGTGCTGAATCACGGCAGTTGCAGTGACAAGCCCGTCATTCGGCATTACCGCTGGAACGACACCCTCCGATTATGGACCTCCGACGACTTGGTCCACTGGACGTATCTAGGCGGCGAGTTCGACCTTCACCCCGACCCGCGCTGGTACAGGGAGGAGGGCCGGTGCGACCACATGTACATGATTCCGAAGGCGGAGGAGGGCCCGGACGGCGGCTACTGGGGATACTGTGTCGCAAGCCCCACCGCCGCCCAGCCGCACAAGACGCTCGGGATGCTCGAGTCGGCCGACGGCGCGCACTGGCGATGGCTGCCCCCGCCGGAGTTCGACTGGGGCGACGCGCCGCAGATGTACATGGAAGTCGGCGGCTGCGAACGCATCGACGGCCGGTACTACCTGATCCAGGGCGCGCGCTTCGGCTACATGGGCAATTTCGGGTACTCGACGTTCACCTTCGTGGCCGACCGGCCGGCGGGACCGTTTCGTCCCGACCTGGAAGCGTACCGGCTGTCGGGCACTTCAAACGACCTGGCCCAGCTCGGCCTCGGAGGAATCGGCGTGCAGGACCTGGTGTCCTTCGGGCGCGGTGACGGCGAGCTGCTGCTGACGAACGTGACGGTCTCCTTGTGGGAGGGGGTCGAGGACATCTGGTTCACGCCTATTAAGAAAGCCGTTGTGGACGGGAGTGGGCATCTGCGCATGGGCTACTGGTGGGCAAACGAGGCGTTGAAGGGGCCTGAGATCCCCCTCGAGCTTGCCCGGTGCGAGCGGGTGCACCCCGCAGAGGACGTTGCCGGGTACACCGTGCGCGCCGGCGGGGACCGGGTCGAGATCGCCGACCGGCGAGCCCTTTTCAGCCGCCACGGCGGCGGCGGTACGATCGCGCTCCTGCCGGAGCGGTTCGATCTCCGCGCCGGTGTCGTCTTGGAAGGCACCCTGATGCTGCTCGACACGAGCGAGGGCGAACTGACGCACCGGATTCCCGTCAGCGCGGGATTCTACTTCGAGGAATCGCCCGGACGCGGCAAGACGCTGTTGTTCGAAACGGCGGGCATCACCCGGATCGACCGCGCGGACTTCAGCCAGGGAACGCTGGCTTTCGTGCGCGAGGACACGACGGGGCCGGGGTGCGCCACGGTGGCCGGCGCCGCAGAGGGGAGGGCGCACGCCTTTCGCCTGTTCCTGCGCCTAGACATGTTCGAGCTCTACCTGGACGACCGTCTCGTGCAGACCTTCTTCATCTCCCCGCGGCCCAGCGGGCGCATGGGTTTCGCGGTTGAGGACGGCGTGTGCGTGTTCGCGGGGGTCCGGGGCTGGCGGATGATCCCGCTCTAACCGTATCGAGCCGGCTCGGAGAACCTGTCGGGTGCCAGCACCCCGATCAGGCTCAGCACGCATATCACCATCGCAGTCACGTAGGTCGCAGCTATGCTGGTCGAGGACTTACGCGACAGGCTGCTGAAGAAGACGCCTGCCGAGCAATGCTTGATGGGAACGACGAGCCCCTTCTGTACGTGCCCCAGCGCCTGGAGGGCCGGCCGCGTCGCCACAAGCAGTATGCTCACCAGGACTACAACGGACTCGAGCTTGTCGACGACGATGCCCAGGCTGCTTAGACGCGAAAGCCCCAGAAGGTCCGGTGCCTGATCTCGATTTCGCTGGAGATCAGCGGCGTGCTGAAAAGGGGCACAAGGAAGAAGATCAGCGCCATCTGGAAACTGACGACGAATATGCAGATCGTGTCCGGGCTGAACATCATCGAGCTGAAGCTTGGGCGCAGTCTGTCTACCTATTTTGAGCGGCTGTATGGAAACGGCGTTCAGGGGCCAAAAATTTGATCCGCGCTAGCCCTTCGCGGCCGTTTCCGAAGATCCGCCACCCATAAACTGCGAATGTCCCCGAAGAACGCCGCGGACCCTCGGCGCAACTATCGATAACGGCCTTTATTCTTCCTATACTTTCCTGTGCATGACGGTTGTTTCCGAGATTGGTGCGGCCACGTTTGGGTGGCCCGTGACTACAGGAGTTTGAATCGATGAGCCATCCCGCGTTCGTCACCAGGTTGCGGGTCGTGCTGGGGCTGCTACTCGGCCTACGCCTCCGGGATCTGCAGTCCGCCAGACGATTCATGGCCCTGCGTTATCGGGGACGACCGTTCTTCACCAGGCTGGTGAAGTTCCTCGGCTGGTCCTTAACCATCATGTGGCGGGACATTCCAGCGTCGCTGTCGTGGGTGACCATCGACGACGAATCCGTGTCGAGCACACCCTGGTGGCTAACTGCAGAGAACCCCCTCGAAAACTATCCGTGGGCGGGCAATCCCCGGACGCGACTGCCGACGGAGGCCCACACCGTCGTCGTTGGTGCCGGTTTCGGTGGCGCTGCGGGGGCCAATCACTGGTTGCGGCAGGGGACGGAGCCGCTGATCATCATCGAGGCGAAGGAGGCGGCAAGTGGCTCGGCCGGCCGCAATGGCGGTATCGTCGTCATGGCCGGCGGGCATCTGCACGGGTTTTACACCTACGAACGGGTGTCCAGGTATCTCGCCGAACGACATTCCTCGGTGTCAGCGGCTGACCAGGACGAGATCGCAACACGCTTTGCCGAAGCGTACGTGAAGGCGCTGCAAACCAGTCACGAGATGATCGCGCAGACGAT
>CAYWBJ010000050.1:0-18020 GCA_964456165.1 uncultured Gemmatimonadaceae bacterium
TCGCCCCGGCTGTTGGTGGCCACCGAGGTGGCCTCGAAGAAGCTCCAGCCGACCGGCAGCTGCTCCCATGCGGGCACGGCGGTATAACGCAACTCTCCCATTCCCAGAATTTTCGGCGCATCGCTCATCGTCATCACCTCACCTGTGCAGGCTTTGCTGGTAGAGACCGACGCTGTAGAACTCGTAGGAGGCCGCCTTGTCAGGGAAGTCGACCACGTGGACGGTAAAGCGGGCCGGCACGCCGGCATCCGGCATGTGGTCGCGGAAGAAGCCGCTGTAGGCCTCGGCGTACTCCTTGTAGAGCCGCTGCTGCTCCTCGAGGAAGCCCTGCGGGTCGACGAGCGGGTTCGGCTGCTTCGGCTGCGCCCCGAAGGCGTGGAGCTCGATGAAGTCGATCTCGCTGATCGCATCGCAGATCTCCGCTTCCTGCAGCCACGTCTCCCAGCACCGGAAAACCAGCCCGACCTCCACTGAGGGCTCCATCGTGTGCAGCTTGTCGAGCCCCAGGATGCCGGTAGAGGAATGGCCGCCGGTCAATCCCGAGAAGTGGATCTTCAGGTTGCCGTCACCCAGGTCCTCGGTAACCAGGGCAGACAGGGTCGGATTCTCCCCACCGTAGTAGTAGGTGAGGATGCCGCGCTTCTTGATGTTGAATGCCATCTCGCTCTATCCTTCGACTGGTTGTAGGCTGAGTGAACGTCGGGTCCCCTTAGAATCTATGCGGAAGATCCGGTCACGGTAGCTATCGCGGAGCAATAAGATGAGGCTTTCCGTCGCTTTCTGGCACGGCGTCGAACCGGGCGATCCGGAACCAGCCGTCAAACGCACGCTCAAGCTCGGCATCGGCGGGCTCGTCCTGGTGGCGCCCGGAGGTGGTTGGCCGGCCGAGGATATCGAGAGAGGACGCCAGGCCTTCGCCGCCAACGGCCTGTTCGTCTCCGAGGTCGCCATTCGCGAATACCACCTGCTGGTCCACGATGACGAGGCCGTGCGCCGCAAGGGCATCGCCTCGGTCCTGAAACAGATCGTAGACGCCTGCGCCCTCGACGCCCGCGGCGTCACCGTGCACTGGTTCGCGGACGAGATGAGGAACTGGTGGACGGACGAGATCTGGACCCGCCTGGTCGCCGGTACTGCCGAGGTCGCGGCCGCGGCGGAGGAACTCGAGATCAATCTCGGCTTTCACTCCTTTAACCTCGGCCCCTGGGACTCTCCCGAGCAGCACCGCCGCCTCATAGATGACGTCGCCTCGCCGCGGATGAAGGTGCTCTTCGACCCGGTCAACATGATGGGCCACCGCCACGTCCTCGACACGACCGGGTTCCTCGACCACTGCTTCGACCTGCTCGGCGCGGACATAATCGGCGCCCATGCCAAGGACGTGGATATCGACCGGTCCCATTGGGTGATCAAGATCGACGAAATCCCCCCCGGCACCGGCACCTTGGACTACGAGACCTTCCTGAGGCGGATGGACCAGGTCGGCGGCGACACCGTGCTCACGATCGAGCATCTGCGCGACGTCGGCGTGTCGGGATCGGTCGCCTCCCCCAACCTGGTCTATTACAACACCGACGTGGAGATCTTGCAGGCCAAGCAGTACATCGAGGAGGTCGCGGGCCGGATCGGGGTGGAATTCGACTAAGCCGGCTGCCTCGCCTACGCCAACAGCCTCGACATTCCGTTCGTCTTCGACGATCTCGGCGCCATCGTTGAGAACCGCGATGTCCGCAAGCTCCTGCCGGTCTGGCTCTCCCCCGAGACCTCCGACCGCCCATCGCTCAACACCCGTCCGGTAGTGCCCTCTTGCTCGCAGTCAACTACGCCCTCGACGGCGTGCACCACCGCCTGGCAGTAGACATTCACTAGCTGCTCGTCTGGCAACCTTTCGACCTTTTAGGCCATGGGTTATCGACGTTTTCGTCGTTCTTTATTTAACCAATATTATCAATTACTTACAACTAATTTTAAGAAATTATCACCCGCCTCGAATCGACCAAAACGTCGACACAGACACATCCTCGAGCAGGTTATTCATCGGGAAAAACAACAAACATAAAACATTATTATTATTAGAGTTAAGAAATGTCATTCCGCCGCTCAGCAGTCCTGGCACACACTTTGCGATCCTAAAAACGTCGACACACCGGGCTGCCGCTGGCGCCAGCGTCGCCCCGCTGATGACACCAGTTATCTACTGAAAAGGAGGACGACATGAAACGCCTATTCACCTTTGCACTGGCCGCGGTTGCGGCCTCCGGGATTCTTTTTCCCGCCGACGCCCGTCTCGCTGATGCGGATGGCGACGGCCTGAAAGACCGCCGCGCTCGCCTGCACCGACTCGACCTCACGGACGAGCAGCGCCGGGAAATCCGGGATTCAGTAACCAAGCTGCGGGACTCAGGCGCGAGCCGTACCGAGATCGTCACCGCCGTCGGGGACAAGCTCCAGGGCCTGGGCGTGGACCTGCCCGAGGACTTCGAGGCGAGGCAGGCCGAGAAAGTGCAGCGCGCCGAACTCCGCGACGAGCTGCGGGCCAGAGTACACCAACTGCGCGACAGCGGCGCCTCCCGGGATGATATTCGCGCCGAGGTCAAAGCGTTCAGGGAAGCCAACGGTATCGAGGGCGGTCCCGGCAAGAGCCGGCACGGCAAGGGCCGACACGGCAAGGGCATGAAGGGTCCCGGTGCCGGACGCGGTCCGATCGGTGGTGACGGAGCCTGAGCACCGGCGGCATCAGCGCCCGCCGTGCCGAGCGCTCTGACGGGATGCGCACGAGACCCGATGATAGGGGGGCCGCGACGGCCCTCCTCTCACCGCTCTCGACCCTTCTTTCACGGACAATGGCAACCGCCGCTGCAGACGTCGAACCGAGGAACTGAAATCGTGATCGCGTTGCTAACCATCTTGCTGGGACTGCACCTCGGCTCCGCCTGGGCCGAACCTGCGATGGCCGGAGTCCCAGCCGACGCGGTCACCGAGTCGGATAAGGTCGCGAAGAAGCTGGAGAGGCGTCGCCAGCTGTTGCGGAGTCGCTTGGAGGCCGCTGACCAACCTCGGCCCGGGCGTCGTCCCATTTTCCGGATTGACTGGTTCCGCGACGAGAATGGCGACGGCATTGGTGACGGGCGCACCCTGCGGCCCCAGTCGCGGCGAGAGATCATGGAACGGCTGCGACAGCGCCGCCGCGATTCCGTCCGGCCCGGCGACCGGCACCAGAAAGTCGGCCGGCGGGGCCGTCAGGCTCGACCGGAGCCCGGGCGATGATCAGATCCGCCGCCCTCACCCTGGTCGCCCTGCTATCCTGGCTGTCCGCCAGCCCAGCCCGGGCCCAGGTCCTTCCCCGGGTGCACTACATCGCCAGCTACACCGACAACCTGTTTCGCAGTCACGACCCCGCCGCGGCCTGGGTGACGAACGCCTACGTCGAACTGGACTACGCCGGCGGTCCCGACCTCAGCCTCTACTACACCGGCGACGCCAGCCTAGTCTCGGAGCGCGATGAGCTGTTCAACCAAACTCATCGCGTTGGCCTCAGCCACTTCGCCGAAAGACCAGTGTTGGGTCTGCTCAACGCCGGGGTCGAGCTCTCCCTGCGTCTGGACCAGCCGCTCTACGATTACCGCGACTATCTCGACCTCGAGACCTACGCCACCGCCCGGCGCTACCTGGACGAGGCAACCCTGGCGCAGGCCGGCTGTTCGGTCCGCCTCCGCGACTACACCAACGCAGGCGCCTACAGCTACCTGGCTCAGACTCTGTTCGGCCAGGCAAGCCGCTTCCTGCCGTCCCAGACCACCCTCGTCGGGCGCGCCTCCATAGGCGTGAAGACCTACCTCAAAGCGACTCCCAATGCCGCCAGCTCGGAAGCCCGCTCGGGTCGAGACCGGAGCCTGGTCCAGCTGCACTGGCGGCTGAAGCTGGCCCAGGGCCTGGGTGCCGACACCGGACTGCAGCTGATCTACCAGCGGCGCCACAACCTGGCCGGGCAGAGCCGCTTCGCCGACATCTCGGTCTACGATACGGACGACGAGCTGTTCGACGACCACTACAGCTACTCGGGCGACCTAGCGCGAACAACCCTGAAACACCTGGCCCCAGCAAACTCCATGCTGACGATCTCGCTGGCCACCGAGCGCCGAGACTTCGCCGGCAGACCCGCCCTCGACCTGCAGGGATTCACGATACCGGGCGACGGCCGCAGCGATCGCCGCAATACGCTCAAAATCGCCGCCGAGCGCTCCTTCCGGCCGGGCGAGAAATCGACGCGCGAAGTCGCCCTCCGACTGGAATGGCTGGTCGGCGACGTCGATTCCAACGATCCTTATTACGACGCGGCTTACCAGGTCGTTTCCGCCGGCGTCCAGGTGGACTTCTGATGCGGCAAATCGAATTGCGATGTCCAAGCGAGTGTTGATTCGTCGCCGCGGCGACCCCCGCAGACCGGCTATGCTGCGCCCCGGATACCTGGCAGCGCTGGCCGGCTGCATGGCCCTGGTCCTGGGGGCATTCGCCTGGCTCGAGCTCCACAGCTCGCGGCGCATCGTTGAGACCACGCTCGAAGAGGGCGCTGTCTCGCTGGTGCAGGCCGTCGCCCGTGCTGGAGAGAACGCCCTGCGGGCCGACGCCGCGGTCGAGATGCTCGTCGTCGAGCGCCTGCGCGACAACGCCCGCAACATCGCCCTGATCGACGCCCGGGGCGGCGTCACCGACTCGCTGCTGGCGGCGATCACGCTCGACAATGATCTGCTCGAGATCGACGTGATCGATACCAACGGGCGCTGGCTCGCCAGCAGCACACCGCCCACCTACCGCATCGACTACGCCCTGGACGACCTGCAGAGCCTCCTGGAAGGGGATGCGGCGGAACTGGTGTTCGGCTTCGACGCCGAAGAGCTCTACGCGGTCGCCATCCGCCGTTCGGGGGGCGGCGCCGTCATCGTGCGCGCGCCGATCTCCCGGATGCTGGCACTCCGGCTCTCCTCCGGCACCGGCCGCCTGATCCAGGAGATCGGCAGCAATCCCGGCGTCGTCTACATGGTGCTGCAGGACACCCTGGGCATCCTGTCCGCCTCCCGCGGCGTCGAGCAGCTGGATCGGATCTCCGGCGACCCCTTCCTCGAACAGGCGCTGGCGGGCAAATCGACCTACTCCCGCCGCACCAACTACGGAGGAACTCCCGTCTTCGAGACCGTCATGCCGTTCAGGGCCGACGATGAGTCGCTGGGCCTGCTGCGAGTCGGCCTGTCGGTCGAGGACCTGCAGGCGGAAGAGGCCCGCGACAAGCTGCAGCTGGTGCTGCTGGCGGGCCTGCTGCTGGTCCTCGGGGTCGGCAGCGCCGGCGTCGTCATCATCCGTCAGAACTACGCCCTGCTGGACGAGGCCTACGAGCGCGTCCAGACCTACAGCAGCCAGATCCTGGAGCAGATGGCCGACGCAGTCGTGGCCGTCGATCCGGCCGGGCGCGTCCAGGTCTTCAACGAGACGGCCAAAAAGCTATTCGACCACGACGCCGATACCGCCCTGGGCCGCCCCTACGGCGACGTGCTCGGCTTCGACCTGCCGCCCTTGCAGGCCACGCTCGCCACCGAGACCGAAGCAACCGCCCAAGCCTGCGAGGGTGCGGGACCGGGAGGCGGCAAGCTGTCGCTAGCCGTCTCCACTTCATTGATCCGCAATGCCCGGGGCGAGGTCGAGACAGTGGTGGCGGTGATCCAGGATCTCACCGAAAAGGTGGCGATGGAAGCGGAGATGCGGCGGCAGGACCGGCTGGTCTCCATGGGCGCGCTCGCTTCGGGGGTCGCCCACGAGGTCCGCAATCCGCTCAACGCCATCGCCCTCCTGGTGCAGCGTCTTGGGCGGGAGTTCGAACCGGTCAGAGACCGAGAGCAGTACCACCGGTTCATCACCGTGGTACGCGAGGAGATCCAGCGCGTCAACCGCATCGTCAAGCAGTTCCTCGGTCTGGCACGGCCGCCCAAGCTGCAGCCGGTCGACTTCAATCTCGAGGAGCTACTGCACAAGGTCATCGAGGTGATCGCGCCGCGCGCCCGGCTCAAGAGTCTGCGGGTCGAGGGTGTCTTCGCTGGTGTCGGCACTATCTGCGCCGACCCGGAGCAGGTTGAGCAGGCCCTGCTCAACCTGCTGGGCAACGCCGTCGAGGCCACCGAGACCGGCCATGTCGGACTGTCAGCGGCAGTCGTCGACGGCGAGGTCGAAGTGATCGTCGAGGACAGCGGCAGCGGGATCCCCGTCGAGTACATGGAGCGGATTTTCGACCTATATTTCACCACGAAGCAGGAGGGCACCGGCCTCGGCCTCAGCCTCGTCCACCGCATCGTGACAGAGCACGGTGGTCGCATAGACGTGCAGAGCCTGGAGGGTCGCGGCAGCCGCTTCACGATCCGCCTGCCGCGGCTGGCGGAGGTGCGGCCGGGCGCCGCCGCGTCCGACCTGGAGCGCGCCCGCGCCTGAGGCGACACCAGACCATGACCAAGACGACCATACTCGTAATCGACGACGAATTCGCCCAGCGGGAGGCCCTCGGCGGGCACCTGCGCACCCACGACCACAACGTCCTGCTCGCCGACTCCGGAAGAAGCGGAATAGAGCTGCTGCAGCAGCACCTGGTCGATCTGATCCTGACCGATTTCCGCATGCCCGACATGGATGGCATGCAGGTGCTCACCGCGGCCCGCACCATCAACCCCGACGTGGAAGTCATTATCATAACCGCGTACGGCAGCGTCGAGGGCGCCGTCGACGCCATGCGCGAGGGCGCCTGCCACTACCTGGAGAAGCCGGTCGATCTCGATGAGCTGGACGAGGTCGTCGCACGCGCCCTGGAGCGGCGCCAGCTGATCTCGGAAAACCGCATGCTAAAGGCCCGGCTGCGCGAGACCTACCGCTCCGACGTCGGCGGCGCCACTGAGAGCGGACCCGGCATGGACGGGATAATCTCCCGCGACCCGGCCATGGAGGAGGTGCTCAACATGGTGGCGCGCTCAGCGCCTAGTCGCGCCTCGGTGCTCGTCCGCGGCGAGAGCGGCACCGGCAAAGAGTTGGTCGCGCGGGCCATCCACGCCGCCAGTCCGCGGTGCGACCAGCCATTCGTCGCCGTCAACTGCGCCGCCCTGAACGAGAACCTGATCGAGAGCGAGCTGTTCGGACACGAGAAAGGAGCGTTCACCGGTGCCGACCAGCAGCGCCGCGGCCGGTTCGAGCAGGCCGACGGCGGCACGCTCTTCATCGACGAGGTCGCCGAGGTGCCCATCGAGGTCCAGGTCAAGCTGCTACGCGTCCTGCAGGAGCGAACGGTCGAGCGGGTCGGCGGCAACGCCCCCATCAAGGTGGACGTCCGTCTGATTTCGGCCACGCACCAGAACCTGGACGAGTTGGTCGCCTCAGGGCGCTTCCGCGAAGACCTCTACTACCGGCTCAACGTGGTCTCGATCCAGGTTCCGCCGCTGCGGCAGCGCCGGCGGGACGTTCCCCTGCTGGTAGACCACTTCCTCCAGCGCTATGGCAGCGAGAACGGCAAGGAGATCCGCGAGGTTTCGCGCGAGGTCATGGACCTGCTCATGCGCCATCCCTACCCCGGCAACGTGCGGGAACTGCAGAACGTGGTGGAGCGTGCTGTTGTCCTGGCCCGTTCCGACGTGATCACCCAGGCCGACCTGCCGGCGGAAATCCGCGATCTGGCCGGCACTGCCGCAGTCGTGGATGAGTCAGCCTCCCTGCCGGACCAGGTCGAGGCGCTCGCGCGTCGCGCCATCGACGGCGCCCTGCGGCAGGCCCAGGGCGTCCAGAGCAGGGCGGCCGAGGTGCTGGGCATAACCGAGCGCAACCTGCGCTACAAGCTGAAGAAGTATGGCTTCAAGTAGGCTGGACTCTGGTCCCTGGTCGCGCTGGCGCCGGGCATGGCTGCTCGTTTCCCTCGTCGCCGCCCACGGCGCCGCCGGCGAGGAGGCCGGACCGTCACCATCCGACGAACCCGGGCCCGCCCGAGCCGAGGAGCAGGCGCCGGCAGCCGGCTACGAGGACGCCGACCGGGACGGGCGCAATGACCGCTTCCGCGACGCTGACGGAAATGGCGTCGACGACATCACTGGCCGCAAGTACTCCCATCGCTTCCGCTTCCTCGATCGCGACGGCGACGGACGCAACGACCTGTTCCGCGACATGGACGGCGACGGTGTCAACGACCTGTCCGGAGCGTTCGCCGACGCCGACGCCGACGGTATCTGCGACAACGTCATCGACCACGACGGCGACGGACGCAACGACATCACCGGGATCCTCTACAGCCGCGATTCGCTCCAGGGCTACCGTTTCGGCCGTGTCGACGAGGAACGCGCCAAAGTCCACCGCCGCTTTTTCGATCGCAACGGCGACGGGATGAACGACCTGCTCCGCCGACGGCTGCCCCGGGCAAGGCGGCCTGAAGGGATCGGGGCCGACCGCTTCATTGATGAAGACGGCGACGGTATCTCCGACGGTCGCCGGCTGCATTTGCGGGAGAGATTGCGCGAGACAACCAAGAAACGGCGGGAGCGCGCCCAGCCCCGCTCCCGCAAGGGGCGCAAACCCGAGCCACGCCGCGAGCCGAGCCGGGGCAAGAGGTGACGACGTCCCCGACGCGCACCGGCCGGCCCTCGATCGCCGGGATACCGCGCGAAATCACTGGTCTGGCCAACTAGCTTTTCATTATCTTTAGCCATCGTTCTACGATTACCGTCGCGACGGAGAACCGCCGTGAACAGCTCTGTGTATGCTCTCGCGCTTGCCCTGATCGCCGTCAACCTCGCTCCCGCCAGCGCCCAGCAGAGCTGGCGCGTCGGTGCCAGCAGCGGCGTCGCCTGGAGCGATATCGCCGACCTCATCGTCATGGGCGACGAGGAAGCGGTGCCCGGATCTCTCCAGCCGTGGGAGTTGCGGCCCGACGTCAACATCCTACCCCGCATCAACGATCACTTCGACAGCTACTGGGACCGCTGGCAGTACCCATTCAACCCGTTCTGGGAGTCCGGGATGCCCCGGCTCTGGCGCGGACCGGGCAACTTCCAGTTCGTCCAACAGATGCAGCCGACCGCCACCTACGTCGACGGCGATCGACAAACGATAAACTCGGCGTCCAACTTTGGCCCCGGCTGCAACAAAGTCGCGTCGGAGTACTACACCATCGACATGGGCGCGCCTATGCCAGTCGAGCGGTTCGAGTTGCACCTTCCTCCCGAATTCCTCAAGGACGGCTCCCCCAACCCGGACTGCTGCGACCGCTTCGGTACCCCGCTGAACCGCTACGTGCCAAACCACGGCGAGCTCACGGCAGTCAGGGAAGAGACAGCCCGCCTGATCAATGAGGGGATCGACAAGCCTAACGCCTGGCATTGCGACGACTTCAACTACAATCCGCTCGAGGAGTTCCTCGGCGAAGTCGACGAGCACCTGGTAGCGCCGATCGTCATCGACTTTCCGCTGCAGCACTTCCGTTTCGTCCGCTGGCGCACCTGGCCAGACAAATACCAGCGCGCCAGCGGCGGACGCCCCAACTGCTGTTACGGCATCCTGTACAACATCGGTTACGGCGAACTCGAGCTGTACGGCCGCGGCTTCGCCGGTGAGATGCGGCTGAAGACCACCGTCCAGGACCTGGGACAGCCTTCCACCCTAGGCCGCGTCTTCGTCGGGGTGAGCAAGTGGCGCCGGGAGGGCGCCGGCTGGTTGGAGAGCACCGATGCCGAAGGCAATGTCGAGCGCACCTGGCAGATTGGTGAGCTGGTGGAGGCTCCTGACGCCGAAATCGAAGTGGCCTGGCGCATCCGCAACGGCATCAGCAAAGACCCCCGCGTCTACACGACCTGGAACGACCAAGGCGAGTTGATCACCCAGAGCCGGACCGACTGGGAGGCGTTGCGAATCCGCTCCGGCGCCACCGATCGGGAGTTCATCGGTTGGCGGGGACCGGTCATCGAAGACCTCGACGACTGGACTGCCTGGTCAGGCCCCATGAATATTTCTGGTACCAGGCTCGACGTCCCGAGCCGCCGCTACTTCCAGCTGGAGGTCACGGCACGCAGCAACGAAATTTGGGAGTTCGCTCGCCTCGACTCGATCTCGATCGAGTACTTCCCCTTGCTGGTCCCGGTGCTCGTGGGCGAGGTCGGCCTCCCTGAGGATGACCGCACCCTCATCACCGAAGTAGCCATCGGCGACACGACCGAGCTCATCTACGCCCTCAGCGCCGAGTTCAATAAGCAAACTCGGGACGGCTTCGACGTGATTCGTATCGAGACCCCGTCGCGTCCCGAGTTCATCAGCCTGATGCAGGGAGACGACCCGACCAAGGTCGAATTGACCACCGACGTGCAGATCGATGCGCTCGGCATGACCATTCACCTACCCGACGTGGTGACTAGCGACCGGAAGTTCCAGGTGGCCTTCACCACGGCCATGTTCACAGTCTCCACGCAGCTGGATGGCACGGTCTTCAACAGCAACAACGACGAGATCCGCCAGAAGATTGAGGAGGGGAACGCCACCGACACGATCGGCACGAATCGCCTGGCCGTCATCGCCTCGGGCGACGCCGTCAGGGACGTCATCAGGAAGCTGGCGATCGAGCCGCGAACCTTCACCCCGAACGGCGACGGCCGGAACGATGAGCTGAAGGTCGTCTTCAGCCTCTTCGGGGTCACCAGTGCCGACGTCGAGATCGCCGTCTACACCCTCTCCGGCGACCCGGTCCACACGATTGACGTCCCCGGTCTCGGAGGCGGCCAGCATAATGCCAAACCCTGGAACGGCCGCACCGCCTCGGGCGACCTCATCGATCCCGGCCTCTACCTGGCACAGGTCACCGCCAAGACCGGCCGGGGCGACTTCGAGATCGTCCGGCCATTCTCCGTGGCCTACTAGTGCGCGTTAAGAAAGCAGCCTTGAGGTTTCGGCGTCGAGGCACCCGGATCGCGGCGGAATACAAGGTTGGTTTCATAACGGGGCTATAGCTCCTTCCCAGGTACGGCATTGCGCAGCAAAGAAACGAAGGGCCTCTGTCACACCGCGACAGGGGGCGTTTCTCTTCTGCCTGTTTGGCAGTCAGGCAGGCGACTTGGCGCTGAACGAGCGTGCGCACGGCCGACGCCCCATCCACTTAATGCAGCAGCAGGATACGGCGCGTTTCCCTGTGATCCACCGCGCGCATTACCAGGACATAGACGCCGCTGGCGGCCCCTGCTCCCTCATCGTCGCGGCCATCCCATTCAGTCGTGAACTCACCGGCCGCGTGCACGCGACGCACCAGCGTCCTCACTCGGTGCCCCAGCACGTTGTATACGGCGAGCTCGACCATCCTGCCTTCGCGGCTGCCGCCGATCACCTGGTAGTCGATCACCGTCGAGGCGTTGAACGGGTTGGGAAAGTTGGGCTGCAGTACGAAGGCGCCCGGCAGGTCGACACCCGCCGCCATCACGATCGTCTCGACATCGGGGAGCGGAGCCAGCGGCGGCGGCGTGCCTACCGCCACGCCGCGGGGATTCTGCCCGGTGGCGAAAGAGCTCAGGATGCGGCCGTCGTCGGGATCGAAGACGACAATCTCGTCCGACTCGGCGTTGGTCACGAAAACCCTGTCGCCCGCAGGTGAGACCGAAATTCCTCGAGGATCGTTGCCCACCTCGATCGTCTGCAGGGGCCTGCCGCTGTCGCCGTCGACAATCAGGACAACGCCGTCCTCGTGGGCGGTGACGAAAATCTGGCCGTCAGGGCCGGCGGCCACGGCGAACGACCCGGAGATCGGCAGGCTGAAAATATCGAGAAGTTCGTTGTCGGCGGTGCTGACAACGGCCACCTCGCTGCTGTGGAAGCTGGTCGAGAACAGCAGTGAGCCGTCCGGGTTCAGAGCGAGGGAACGGGGGCTGGCCGGCATCGGAATCGCCTCGACGAAGTCGCCTTCCGCAAGGTCGAGCACATGAAGCCGGTCGTTGTCGATGTCGGCGACGTAGAGATGCGCGGCAGTCGCGGCCAGGCCGTACGGACCACTGTCGAACCCGGACGCCGCGACCCGCGACTCGAGGGTATTTACGTCTATCGCGGTGATCGATCCCCCCCCCGAGTTGCCCACGTACAGCGTCCCGCCATCGGCACTCAGCGCCATGTCGAGCGGTTCCGACCCGACTGGAATGCGCTCTAAAACCCGGAACGTGCTGGTCTCCACCACCACCACTTCGTCAGAGCCGATGTTCGAGACGAAGAGCCGGCTCCCCCTGCTGTCCAGGAGGACCTGGATCGGCTCGCTGCCCATGTGCAGGCGAGCCAGCTCGCGGTTCGAGTCGGTGTCGACGATGCTGAGGGCATCCTCCTCCCGCAGGGCGACATAGGCGGCAGGCGCTCCGGTAAGCTCGATGATATCAAAGCCCTCCCACACGGGGGGGAAGGAAGCGCTGACACCGTCGTCACCCAAGCCGGTTATCTGGTACTCGACCCTTGCCCCCACCAGCTGGCCCGGAATCGACGCTGCGAAGATGCCCGGACCCGCCGCGACCATTTCCACGACTTCCTCCGTGCCGCCGTCGACCCGGTAGGTGAGGAGCACTTCATTGACGTTCTCGGCCCGCACCTGCACCGTGTAGGGGCCGGTCTGGTCGGGCGTGTTGCCCTGCGCCACCTGGAAGTCGAGAAAAACCGGGTCGGGCAGCAGACCGGTGATGAAATCAATGCCCCCGACATCCCCTCCCGGCGCAACCTCGAGCGCCATGGCCAGGTGTGGCTGCCCCGAATTGTCGAAGAACTCAGGAGCAAAGCCGCCGGCGAAGCCCGAGAAAATGCCGCCAAAGTTCTCGTCGGAGATCCCCCCCTCGACCGGTTCAATGCCGACGCGGTAATGGCCGGCAGGCAGCCCTAGCAGCTGGTAGTCGCCGCGGCCGCCATCCGGATAGGCCCCGCTGAGGGTGCTGATGCGGTCCCCGTTTTCCAGGTTCTCGGCAATCACGTGCACGCCGAACAGCAGGTTGCCCTCCTCGTCGGCCACTGCACCGGCGATACCGCCGGTCTCCCGAAGAAAGCCGTTAGTCGGGTATAGCTGGCTGACCCCGGCGACGTCGTCGGCCTCGAGACTGCTCGCCTCACCGGGTCCGTCACTCCCGTAGAACGGGTTCATCGTCGGCCGCACCGAGGGCGCACCCGACAACGGTGTGTGGTCGAGCCCGAGCAGGTGACCGACCTCGTGCACCATAACATCCTTGAGGACGACGGTACTCGAGCCACTTTCAGGCTCGATCACAAACCGCCACTGCGAATCGTTGAAGACGATGTCGGAATCCGTTACGGTGCGGCTGAACGGGTCGGTCTCCATCAGGGTCACGGCGATAACGCCCGATCCGGGAGGTAGGTCTAGCCAGCCGTTGTCCTGATCGAAGGCGATGACGTTTATGCCGTCCCGCGGGTTGGGGTCCCGGCTGCTCAACCCCATGTCATTGAAGGAAGCGACGGCAGTAGGAACCGCCTCCCACACCGCGAAGCTCTCCCGCAGGATGCGGAAGACCGCATCGTTGGGCAGGTCCGGCGTCCCAGCCTCGTTGAGCATGACCGGGATCGACTGGGAGTTGGCCCACTTCACCTGGTAGGTGACCCGCCGGCCTTGGTAGGTCTGTATCACGAAGGCCTCGAGGGGTGCCGAGGCGAGCAGCGTACCGAACGCCAGCGCCACGACGAGGATCCTGCGGCCTCTTGCGGCGTGGTCAGCGACGGTCATCGATTCCCCCTCCACCGGCGTAGGTCCGCACCTCGCGCAGAAACTCGTCCAGGGGTCTCGGCCCCGCTGCCTCGACAGCGCCCTTTCGCGCCACACCCGCTCCATCCAGCAGCACGGCATCGCTCGCAGCCTGGGTGACGACCACGCTCTTGGCGACACCGCGGGACACCGCGAACTTGCCTTGGGAGAGCCCCACCGGCCATGGGTTGCCCCGTCGGTCCGGCGCGGTCAGGAACAGCACGACCTCCTCGCCTGGCGCGAATGAGGGCATGCCGACCAGGTCGAAGCGTCTACCCTCGTGCAGACCTCCGATCAGCCGAACCATTGTCTCAGCCTCACCCTCCCCCTTTACGGTCTCCGCCACCGCGAAGCGATAAGTGGTATAGGGTATCCCGTCGATCAACTCGCCCTCAGCCGCAATGCAGCTGCCGTGAAAAACCCGCTCAGAGCTCACAGTCAAGGACTGCAGATCGAAGCGCTGCAGGGTGGTAGCTGCCACCTGCCCTGCGAGAACCAGGGGAATGAGGACGACGATGGCGTGAAGAGGCACTGTGCTCCTTTCTGCTGCGAGCGATAGCCGCTCGACCGGTCGGGCCCGTTTATTCGATGCCCGAAATCCGTGGAAGTTGCCGTTGGGCGGGATCTTATTATTATCTGCCCGGGGAGAGAATTTGCCCAGTAATTATACAAACATATATTTCAAACGATCGTTCAACTCATCCGAACCAGCCAGATGCCGCAAAGCCCCCCCGACACCAGGGAACGTCTCCTAGATGCCGCCGAGCAGCTGTTTGCCGAGAACGGCTTCGACGGCACATCGTTGCGCGCCATCACCACCAGTGCCGACGCCAACCTCGCCGCGGTCAACTACCATTTTGGTACCAAGACCGGCCTCATCGACGCGGTTTTTCAACGGCGGGTGGAGCCGATCAACCTCGAGCGCCTTCACCTGCTCGAGCAGGTGACCTCGGCGGCGGCTCCCGATCCACCTCCCCTTGAGGAGGTTTTAGGCGCCCTGATTGCTCCGGTGCTGCAGCTGCGCGCCAACAGGCAGCGCGGTGAGCACACGCTGCGGCTGCTGGGTAGAATGTTCTCCGAGCCCGGCGAGATCAAGCTCGGAGTGGGCGAGCAGTTCCGCGAGACGGCGATGCGGTTTGCCGCTGTCCTGGGGCGCATCCTGCCCGATCTGGATCAGGGCGAGCTGATGTGGCGCATGCATTTCCTCATCGGTAGCATGGCCCACACCGCGGCCGCGGGTGAGTTGATCGGGCACTTCTCGCAGGGGCGCTGCGACCCCAACGACGTCGACGGCACGATTCGCCGCCTCACTGCCTTTGCCGCAGCCGGTTTCCGCTCGGCGCCCACCGCATCGACACCGATCGAGTCCGATGCTACCCGAGGAGGACTGACATGAAATGGCTGCTGGCGCTTGCTGCAGCCCTGACTCTCGCCGCCTGCGGCCGGACGATCCAATCGCAGGTGGGCGAGCTGTCGCTGGATCTTCCGGCACAGTGGACGGCCGCCGCCGCCGGCCCCGCCGAGGACACAGCGGCGTGGTGGGAAGCGTTCGGCGACTCGGCAGCAGCGCTGGTGGACGAGGCCCTGGTACACAACTACGACCTGCGCACCGCCGCCGCCTCGGTGGCAGCGGCCCGGGCGCAAGCCAAAATAGCGGGTGCGCCGCTGTGGCCCCAGGTCACCGCCGGCGTTTCGGCCAACCGCAACAGGCGAAGGTTCATCGGGCTTCCCATTCCCGACGCTGGCGGCGTCGCCAGCTCGACCTCGACGGCGTACACCGCGAACCTAGTGGTCGGCTGGGAGGTCGATCTGTGGGGCCGCCTGCGTTCGAGTCGCGGCACGGCGCTGGCCGACCTGCAGGCGGCCGAAGCCGACTGGCACGGTGCCCGCCAGTCGCTGGCCGCCCAGACGCTGCGCCTGTACTTCGCCGCCGTGGAGGCGGCGCGCCAGGTTGAACTCGCCGAGTCGACCGTCGGCAGCTACGCGCTCTCCACCGAGCAGGTCGAATCCCGCTACCGCCGCGGGCTACGCCCTTCGCTAGATCTCCTGCTGGCGCGGTCGAGCCTCTCCACCGCCGAAGCCAACCTCCACGCCCGCCGGCTGCAGCTAGACTCGGCGCGGCGGCAGCTCGAGATCCTGCTCGGGCGGTACCCCTCCGGCACCATCGCAACCAACCGGGAGCTGCCGGCCCTTTCCCAGCCGGTCCCAGGGGGAATGCCCGCCGATTTGATCGCCCGGCGTCCCGACCTGATCGCCGCCGAGCGGCGCCTTGCCGCCAGCCGCGGCCGGCAGGAGGAAGTGCGGGCCGCGCTCTACCCCCGCATCAGCCTCACCGCGTCTGGCGGTCGCTCCAGCAGCGAGCTCCGCAACCTTCTCGATGGCAACTTCGCCGTCTGGAATCTGGTGGGCAACATCACCCAGCCTCTGCTCCAGTTCGGTCGCATGCGCGCCAGCGTCGATCTGGCTGACGCGCAAGGCG
The DNA here is from genome assembly GCA_964456165.1 of uncultured Gemmatimonadaceae bacterium. Lineage (GTDB taxonomy): Bacteria > Latescibacterota > UBA2968 > UBA8231 > UBA8231 > CAYWBJ01. The sequence goes on from CAYWBJ010000050.1 coordinate 16,245, forward strand.
ACCAAGCCCTGGCCACCTACGCCGGCAGCGCCCTGCGCGCCTACGCCGAAGTCGAGAGCAACCTGGCGGCCGGCATCACGCTCGACCGCCAGGAGCAGGCTGTCGCGGACGCGGCGCGCCAGGCCGCCACGGCCCGCGTGCAAGCCGAAAAGCGTTACGCCAAGGGCCTCGCCGATCTGCTGACAATGCTCACCTCCCAACGCAGCGTCTACGACGCCGAGAGCAGGCTACTTTCGATTCGCCGCCAGCGCCTGACCTCCCGGATCGATCTGCACCTGGCCCTCGGCGGCAGCTTCGCCGGCGACCCAGCTGCGGTGGCGACAGGAGAACCGCGATGAAGAGAATGTTCGTCAAGATCCTGCCCGTGTTCATCCTGCTCTGCGGTGTCGCCGCCTTTGCCGTGATGGTGGCAACCAGAGACGCCCCCGAGCGGCGCCACATCGTCGACGCCGGACCGCTCGTGGAAGCGATCACGGCGCCCGCCCAGCAGCTCCAGGTGATCGTCTCCGGCCAGGGCACCGTGCGGCCATCCGCCCAGATCGAGCTAGTCCCCCAAGTGCCCGGCGTCGCCGTGTGGAAGGCCCCGCAACTGGAGGCGGGCGGATTCTTCGCGCGTGGCGACCTGCTCCTGCGCATCGACCCACGCGACTACGAGCTGGCAGTCACCCGCGCCAAAGCCGCCGTAGCCCGCTCCCGCTATGCTCTCGAGCTCGTCAGCGAGGAGGCGGCCGTCGCCCGCCAGGAATGGGAGATGATGCAGGAACCGGACGACGGCGCCGATGCGCCGGGCGACCTTGTACTGCGACTGCCGCAAGTGCGCGCCGCCAAGGCCGATCTGGAGGCGACCACCGCCAGCCTGGAGGAGGCGCGACTGCGCCTCTCCCGCACCGAGATTCACGCCCCGTTCACCGGCCGCGCTCTCACCGTCGCCCTCGACGCCGGACAATACGTCAACGCCAACCAGCCGGTCGCCAGCATCTACAGTATTGAGAAGGCGGAGATCATCGTGCCGGTCCTGGACGAAGACATGGCCTGGTTCGACGTGCCGATGCCCTTGCCCCCCGAGCTGATCGCCAGCGGCATATCCACGGCAGACGAACACTCGCCGGCGGCGCCCATCGCGGCTCCGACGACAAGCGCGGGCGTACGGTCGCCGGCCGAGCAACCTCCCGGGATCGTCGCTCCCAGGGCCATGCCCGAGGCCCTAATCAGCACCGAGTTCGCCGGCCGCCGTCAGCAGTGGAAGGGCCGCGTCGTGCGCGCCAAGGCCGAGCTCGATCCCCGCAGCCGCATGGTGCATCTGGTCATCGAGGTAGACGGCCCGTACGCCGGCCGTGGCGGCGATCGAGCACCGCTCCTGGTAGGCATGTTCGTCGACGTCGACATCCTCGGCAACGAGGTGGACGGCGTGCGGGCCATTCCTCGCATGGCCCTGCGCGACGGCGACCTGGTGTGGGTGGCCGACGATGCGGGCAGGCTGCACATGCGCCCGGCGCAGGTTGTCCGCGTCCGGGGCGAGGAAGCACTCGTGAGGCTGCAGCTGGCAGAGGCAGAGCTGGTCGTCGTATCGCAGCTGAGCGGGGCCACCGACGGCATGAAAGTGAGGGTCAGCCGCCGGGAGACGAGCCAGTGAAAGCCCCGGTAGCCTGGATGGCGCAGAACCACGTCGCCGCCAACCTGTTGATGGGATTTTTGCTCCTCAGCGGCGTGTTCGCCCTGCTGGCCACCAAGAAAGAGACGCTCCCCGAGTTCTCCCTCGACGTCATCCAGGTACAG
>CAYWBJ010000051.1:0-11663 GCA_964456165.1 uncultured Gemmatimonadaceae bacterium
CAGAGAGCGGATCGGACCGTCACAGACCAGACAGTTCTCGCCAAGCCTGCCGTACACCGTCAGTTCCTGCTGGAAGCGTCCACCCGAGCCGGAGCCCACGTAGTCGCCGATGGTCGTGCCGCCGGCCCGGATCGAGGCGCGCAGCACCTGCTTGATCTCGCGGGCCAGCGCGTCCAGGCGGGCGCGGCTGAGCCGTCGCGCGCGGGTAGTGGGACGGATACCCGCCTTGAAAAGTGCCTCGCTCGCGTAGATGTTGCCGACGCCCACGACGACGTGGGCGTCCATTATCAGGTTCTTGATCGGCCGCTGACTGTCGCGGCAGAAGGGCTTGAGGTAGCCGCCGTCGAACCCATCCTCGAGCGGCTCGATGCCCAGCTTCCTCAGGTAGGAGCAGTCGGCCAATTCGTCGGCGTCGAACACCAGCACGAGGCCGAAACGGCGCGGGTCGGAGAACACCAGGGGCGGCCCTTTGTCGAGCCGGAAGATGACGTGGTCGTGCTGCTGCGCGTCGGTGCGGAAGATTAGGTTGCCGCTCATGCCCAGATGAACGACCAGGGTTCTGCCGGCGCTGGTCTCCAGTAGGAGGTATTTCGCGCGCCGGCGCGCCGCTGTGAACGTGTGGCCGACCAGCGCCCGCAGCCGGGCTTGCGGCAGGGGCTCCCGTAGCTTCTTCCGACTGGTCTTCACGCTCTCGATGCGGCGCCCGATCAGGTGCTTCCGCATAGCGCCGCAGACCGTCTCCACCTCGGGCAGCTCGGGCATGGCGGCTGAGTATACGCGGTCGATCCGGGAGCGTCAACGCGGATTCTTGTGCCGCCCCAGAACGGCTGTTACCTTCTCTCCTCCGCCAATCCAGCACTTTGATCGAGGGAGTCTCTCGCGCATGGACCTCACTAAACAACCGCCCCGACGGCCATCCAACGCCGGCATCGCCGGCATCGTCGGTCTGGCTCGACTCAAGGACAAGGCGCTCGGGCACAACGAGGAGCTGCTGGGCTCTTACAAGTATGGCGACAATTCGGGCCTCGACTGCGAGGTGCTCGCGTTCATAAACATGGCGGCTGATGAGTTCGCTGTGGCGGCCGGCCGGATGAGCGACGTCGAGCTCGGCGAGCTGGCTATGGAGAAGGCGGTCAAGAGTGCCTCTGAGATCGATTCGTTCAACCGGGAGCAGCTTGAGCGCGAGCCGCAGGATGAGCTGCACAAGCGGCTTCTGGTGGAGCGGCTGGAAGCCTACGCGCCGGGTAACACCAGCATCAAGACCGTGTTGGCCTCGATCGAGCTCGACGACTGGGGTGCTTTTCGCGAGGGGGATCTGACGCAACGGCCGCCGCGAACCCCCTACCTGCGCTCGGTGCTGGGGATCGTCGGCCTGGCGCGGCTGGGAGACAAGGCGCGGGCGGCCAAGTGCGACCGCCTCGGGGAGTACCGCTACGGCGACAGCTCCATCCTCGCCGCCGCTATCCTTCAATTCATCGGCGTCGGCCAGGAAGAGTTTATGGAGGGGGCGTGGGAGAATCCGAACGACGTGGAGCTAGGGGAGTGGATCCTGGCCCGGTCGACCCCGGAGTCCACCGCCGTGTCGGCCTTCAACGCCGGTCAGGTCGACCGGGGCCGAAGCGACGACACCCGCGAGCGGTTCCTGATGCGGCGTGGCCAGATCTGCCCGGGCCGCACCGACATCGACACCTGGTTCGAGCTCATCGACTGCGACGACGAGACCAGCTTCGGCCTGGTGGACCTGACCCGGCACGCGCCGCGCAGCCCGTACGCCACCGACCTGGGTGGGTTAGTCGCCCTCGCCCGCATGGCCGACAAAGGCTGGGCGCTGATCGGCGACACGCTGGGCGAATACTGGTACGGCGACGACTCGGGCATCGATCGCCAGCTACTCGAGTTCTTGGGGCTGAGCCAGGACGAGTTCACCGCCGGGCTACGCGGCAACCGCACGGATCAGGCGGTGGCCGAGTGGCTGGGGGAGCGGCTGGACAAGCCGGCGCAGATCGCTGCACTGAACGACCGGTTGCACAGCTTCGGCCCTGGAAATGAGCGTCAGTGGCGATTCCTCAGCCGCAGCATCGCCAAGCTCGATCCGACGCGGACGGAGATCGCCTCGTTCCTCGCTCTCACTCGCCTTGAGGACCAGGTCAGCTTCGCCCGCCTCAAGGCCGACGTCTGACGACCGTCACCGTGCTGACGACTGTCGCTGACCTTTAGGTGCGTAGTCCCGGCGGCTCTTGATCTGGACGATCTCGTCCTCGTCGAGCAGATAGCCGCTCAACTTGCCGCCATACACACACCCGGAGTCGAGCCCGATCAGGTAGGGAAGCGCTTTGGGGCTGTGCCGCCTCTCGACCACGCCTCCCAGCGCGTCGTGGCCGAAGACCAGCAGCTGATCCGAAGGTTCGTAGTACTCGTACCAGCGGGGGCCGCAGGTGCCATCGGTGGCTGGCCAGGTGCGGATGTGGAGAAACTCCTCCCGGGTCGTGGCCTCGAGTCCGCCCTCCGGGTTGATCCCGGCGTGGACCATGAGGAACTTCCTCTCGTCGATGTAGAGGGGGCAGTTGTGCAGCCAGGGCAGGAGCTGGTCCACCACGGGTAGCAACTCGGCGAAGGTATAGCGCTGCTCCGGCTGACCGAACTTCGGATCCTTGCCCTCAGCCCAGCGGCAGAGCTGGCGCAGCAGCCGGTCATCGTGGTTGCCAAGGACCATCTCGACCCTGAACTCCTCGATCTGGTCCCACACCGTCCGGGGGTCGGGCCCCCGACTGAAGGCGTCACCGACCAGCAGCAGGCGGTCCTTCTTCGGCCGCAGACGCACCTTCTTCAGCAGGCTGGCGAGTTCCTCCGCGCAGCCGTGTACATCACCAACGAACAGGGTGGTCATCACACTGGGATCGATTGCTGGGGATGGGCTAAAATAGTATCGTTATCCGGTTTCTGCATTCGCCATCCGGAACAATACATGCTAAACGCCTCGCCGGCGCCGGCGGCTAGCCATATCATGGCCAAGCCGAGCGGCAGCGTCTGCAACATTGATTGCAAGTACTGCTTCTACCTGGAGAAGGAGAAGCTCTACCCCGAAGCCGGTTCCAATTGGCGGATGAGCGACGAGGTGCTGGAAGGGTACGTCTCCTCCTACATCGAGGCGCAGGACGTGCCGGAGGTCAGCTTTGCCTGGCAGGGTGGCGAGCCCACCCTGATGGGGGTCGACTTCTATCGTCGCGCCGTCGAGTTGCAGCAGCGGTACGCCAACGGCAAGACCATCACCAACGCCTTCCAGACCAATGGCATCCTGCTGGACGACGAATGGGGAGCGTTCCTGCACGAGAGCAACTTCCTGGTCGGCCTCTCTATCGACGGCCCGCGGGAGTTTCACGATCACTACCGGGTGGACAAGGGGCAACGGCCCACCTTTGACCGCGTCATCGCCGGTCTGGAAATCCTCAAGAAACATCGCGTCCAGTTCAACACCCTGACCGTCCTACAAAATCACAACGTCGCGGAGCCGGTGTTGATCTACGATTTCCTGAAGGGGATCGGCAGCCGCTTCATGCAGTTCATCCCCATCGTCGAGCGCATCGCCGGGGAACCGGACGAGGACGGGCTGGAACTGATCGGCCCGGACTTCGAGGGCGGCGCGAAGGTTTCGAGGTGGTCGGTGGGAGCAGGGCAGTACGGCCAGTTCCTCTGCCGGGTCTTCGACGAATGGGTGCGGAAGGACGTGGGGAATTACTTCGTGCAGATGTTCGACGTGGCGGTCGGCTCCTGGGTAGGGCAGGGGGCGAGCCTGTGCATCTTCGCTGAGACCTGCGGCAAAGCACTGATCATTGAGCACAACGGCGATCTCTACTCCTGCGACCACTACGTTTACCCGGATTACCGCGTCGGCAATGTGCTGGAGCAATCGATCCGGGAGATCGTCGCCAGCCCGGAGCAGACCCGGTTCGGCCAGGACAAGGCCGACACCCTGCCCGGTTACTGCCGTTCCTGCGACTATCGGTTCGCCTGCAACGGCGGCTGTCCGAAACACCGATTCATCCGCACGCCCGATGGCGAAGCTGGGCTGAATTACCTGTGCAAGGGATACAAGATGTTCTTCGGGCACGCCGATCCCTACCTGCGCTTCATGGCCGAGGAACTGGCCGCGGGTCGGCCGGCTGCCAACGTGATGGAGTGGGTGCGGCTGCGGGACGAGGAGCGGCGGACGGCGAGTGTGAGGCCGCCCGGGCGCAATGATCCCTGTCCGTGCGGGAGCGGTAAGAAGTACAAGCGTTGTTGCGGGGCCTGAAGGGCCGCTTTGCGGCCCTTCAGGGGCAAGGAAACCCCTGGGGCGTTTCTCGCCGGGGTGGTGACCATTCTACTGGGATACTGATTAAAAACCTGAGAGGTGACGTGATGGTGAAGGCGGAGCTGAAGCCTGAAGAGGCGAAGGTGGTGTTGACGGTGGACGGGGAGCTGTTCACCGAGTACCGGTACGGGCACTGGGTCTGCCGGCCCTACTTCTATCCCGTTCTTACCCCGTCGGGGCAGTCGCTGACGCGTGGCTATCCTATGGAGACGTTCGCCGGAGAGGCGGAGGATCACTACCACCACCGGGGCATGTACGTCGCTCACGGCGAAGTCAACGGCTTCAATCTCTGGGACGAGGGGGTCGGTCATGGGGCGATGCTGCAACGGGGCGAGCCGGTGGTTGGGACCATCGACGACGCGGTCGTCATCCATGCCACGGTCGACTGGTTCGGTCCCGAGGGAGAGCGGTTGCTCGAGGAATGGCGCAGCATCCAGATCCACGTCGACGGCGACTTCCGCATCATCGACCACCGCAGCGAGTTCCGCGCCCGCTACGGCGACGTCACTTTCGGCGACACCAAGGAAGGGGGCCTGTTCTCAATTCGTGTTCCAACGTCGATGGACGCCAAGGAAGAAGGGCGCATCGAGAACTCGGAGGGGCAGGTGTTCGACAGCGGCCAAGGCGAGGAGACCACCTGGGGCGTGCAAGCGGCATGGGTCGATTACTCGGGCCCGCTGGCCAACGGCGAGCAGTGGGGTCACACCGTCGTCGACCATCCAGCCAATCCGCGCTACCCCACCTACTGGCACGTGCGCGGCTACGGGCTGTTTACCGCCAACCCGTTCGGGGTGCACGACTACAAGGGGGACGACAGCATCGACGAGAGTATGACCATCCCGGCGGGCGACGCGGCGTTGTTCCGCTACCGCCTCATCATCCACCCGGGGCGGGGGGTGTCGGAGCCGCGCATTGGCGAGCTGATCGGGGAGTTCAACGCGCTGTAGGGTCGACCGGCCGAGGCAGCCGGACCGCGTGACCGGCCGAGTCAGCCGGACCGCGCCGCGTCGAGCACCTCGCGGCTGGCGCGGAAGAGGTTGGCGAAGTCGACGTTGAGGTTGATCCACTTCACCCCCAGCTGTATCCAGCGGGCATAGGTCTCCGGCGAATAGAAAGTCGAGATGCCGAGAATCTTGCCGGCGCTCACCACTGCCTCGGCGACTCGCTCCGTGGCTTCGCGTATTTCCGGATCGTCGATCAGCCCCAGCTTGCCGTACGACCCGGACAGATCGTTGAGCCCCAGGCAGTAGACTTCGACCCCGGGCACGGCGGCCATCGCCTCAATGTTGGCCACCGCTTCCCGATGCTCGATCTGGATCACCACGATCGGGTTGTCTGCCGACTCCACCAGGTAGTCGGGCTGCGACACGGCCCCGAAGCGGATCCCGCGCACCACGCCGTAGCCCCGCACGCCCTGCGGCGGATAGCGGCAGGCGCGCACGGCGGCGCCCGCCTCCTCGGCACTGTTGACCTGGGGGACGATGATGCCGGCCGGCGCCAGGTCGAGTACCGGCTTGATTACGTTGACGTCATTCTGTGGCACCCGGATGAACGGGGCGGTTGAGGTGCCGCGGCTGGCGACGACGTGATGCAAAGCCGCCTCGAGCCCGATGGGGGCGTGTTCCATGTCGATCCAGGAAAAGTCGTAGCCGGCCTCGGCGATCAGCTCGCTGATGGCTGAGTCGGTGAACGTGATGCCCTGGCCGATGGCCACGCGGCCGGAGGTGAGGGTGTCGCGAATGAGCTCGATGTTGTTGATGGATGCCAACTGGGTCACCTGCCTTTGAATTGTGAGCGGGTTAAGATAGCTCACCGGGTAGGATGACCCAAGACGGGGCGCTGCGTCGGTGCTGCTAGCGGATCAGCGTCATCTTGCGAACGCTCGAGCGCCCGCCGATCTGCAGCCGGTAGAAATAGAGTCCGGAGGCAGCCGCGACACCGCGGTCGTTGGTGGTGTCCCAGACGACTTCGTGGCGGCCGCCGGCCACACTCCGGTCGAGCAGGTGCCGGACCTGCTGGCCGGCTGCGTCGTAGACGCGCAGGTCGACGGCGGCGGCATTCGGCAGGAAGAAGGGGATCGCTGTCGACGGGTTGAACGGGTTCGGGTAGTTCTGCTCCAGCGCGAACGTGTGGGGGAGATACGAGGCGGCAACGATGTGCTCGGCGCGCGCCGATCTGTTGCCAGCCAGATCGACCGCGCGGACTGACAGGATTCCCGAGCCGTGCGGGAGGTCGTCCCGCGACAGGATGAGCCTATCGCCCTCGACCTGGTAAGTGAAGATGGGACGACCGTCGAACTGCACGGTGAATCCACCGATTCCGCTCCCCAGGTCCTGCCAGGCGAACGAGAGGTCGGCTGCGCTCTCCTCGACTGCCAGCAGTCGCGGGGCCATCGGGTCGGACATCAGGGCGAATCGTCCCAGACGGGCGACGGGTGCAACGATGTGGCCGTCGTCCATGCCGGCGCCTGCGAACGCCCAGCGCTCGGTGGATGCGTCCCACCGATAGACGCCCAGCGTGGCAGTATCCGTGGTGGCTAGGTCGCCGATCTCGAACCCGATTCGGCTTTCCTGCTGCTCTTCGTACTGCTGCGGGGAGTGCACGGTGTAGACGTCCGAGATCGGCACCAGTTCCGAGTCCGGCTCGATCATGACGCCGGGGAAGACCGCGACGACGGCCTCTTCGCCGAAAGAGTCCGGCGGCAGGTAGAGGGAAACTCTGTCGTTAGCCAGGCGTTTACCAGCGGCTGGCTGCACCGTTCCCAAGCTCAGTCCCATCTCCGCCTTCACCAGACGGTCGCCGCCGGCAATGCCGAGAGCGAGGACCTGCACCTGGCCTTCCAGTCCCGGGGTAAGAACGTGGTCACCGTACCAGATGCCCGAGGAGGAGGTCGCCAGCAACAGGTCGTTCCAGTGCTCGTCCTGCAACCGCAGCAGCGGCTGGCGTTGCAGTTCCATCTCGCTGATCACGAAGATGTCGAGGAAGTCGGGCTGGAAGACGTTGGGCACGATCGCCACGCGAAAATCGGGGGTCGTCTCCCCGGCGGTGCCATCGGCAGCCTCGACCTGGATGACCACCTGGCCGCTGGCTTCGGCTCCGTCGCTATCGCGCACAGTGAGCGTGATGATGTCGCTGAATCGCCAGGGAACCAGCGATTCGAACACGAGCACGTTGCTATCCGCTTCGTAGCGGGTGGTTAGAGCCTGGCTGGCATCGGCCTCCCAGGTCAGTGCCGAGACATCCCCATGACCGGGCATGAGATCGTCGAGTGCGATGCGGATCTCGTGCGCGCCGGCGAACAGGGTCACCTGCGTGAGAGCCCGCACGCCCAGGGCGTTGGTCAGCGGCAGCACCCTGACGTCTAGAGCGCTCTGCAGGGTGGTACCGTCCGCGTGGCGGGCGACAAGCGTGAGGGTTTCGATCCCGTCCCAGTCAGCGTCAGCCAGAATGATCAGCCGGCGCGTGTCGGTGTCGATCACGATCTGCATGTGCCCGGCGCCGGTCACCTCCCAGGTCAACTCGGCCGGGTCGACTCCGGAGATGAATTCGTCGAGGAGGATGGACTGATCGAAGTCGCCGGCCTTCACCACCACAGCTGGGAAGGGCGAGAGCGCGGCTGGCGGACCGGGATCGGGGGCCGATGTCGCGGGCGAGATCTCGACGGTGAGGCGTCGCGTCAATGGGCCGAAGGTTGCCACAAAGGTGAGGAATTCCTGCTCCTGCCAGCTTTCTCCGGCACTGATCGTTGCGAGCCGGGACTCCGAGTCGATTGCCACCACGAGGGTCGCAGCTCCTTCGACGCTCCAGCCGATCTGCTCGGGGTCGAGGTCGCCGCGCACTAAGTCGTCCAAGTCGAGGGCTGTGACCTTGCCCGGCTGCAAAGAGAAATCCTCCAACGGCACCAGGGAGAAGTCGGCCGTAGGTTCCCCTTCTCTGCCGGTCAGATGGACCGTAATAGTCTGCGCGGCGGCGTTGGCGTCCGGATCCCTGACCTCCAGCTGCAAAACCACGTCGCCGGCGGTCGCTGTTGTCGGGATGATAGTGAGCACGTGGGTGACCGGGTCGATGCTGGCACCGACGCCGTTCGCACTGACCGACCACTCGAGTTCGGCCATGCCGTGGTCGACGTCGAAAACGAAATCGTCGAGATCGATCGAGGAGTCGACCCCGTCGATCGGCAGGGAGATATCCGGCAGGTCGGCGAACACCGGCGAGCCGTCCTTGGGTGCTGCCATCACCAGCAGCGCAAATCCAGCTGCTTCGCCACTTGGGTCGGACACGGTGAATTCGAGTATCTCCGAGCCGGCGAAGCCGGGCGGCGCCTCGATGCGGGCCTGTCCCTGGCTGTTGAACTGCACCTGAAGGTGATCGTTGCCGCTGACCTTCCAGGTCAGCTCTTCCTCGACGTCGTCCGGATCGACCACCAGGTCGTTCAGTCCGAGGATGACGTAGTCCCCGCTGGCCAGGCCGTAACGGCGCGGGGCATCCACCAGGATGGGCGGCAGCGACGGAACGACGTCGACGGTCAACAGGGCCGAATCCGTCAGGCCGTCCCGGTCCTCGACCGTGAGGAGGATTTCCTCCTCCCCCAGCCAGCTTCCGTCACGGGACTCGAGCACCAGCCTTCCGTCCCGCAAGTGGATGAGGACGCGGTCCGCACGGCTCCACGACAGGCGCAGATCGCTGGCCGCTTCGTCCGGGTCGTGGAGGAGCCCGGCCAGGGTCAGACTGCTGTCGCGTTTGCCCCGGGTGAGGCGGACGTTTGGCTCTACGAGCAGGACAGGGGGGTCGTTGACCGGCACCACCTCGACTTGGATGGCGGTGGTGTCGGCGAAGCCGAAATTGTCGGTCGCGACGATTGAGATGGTCCCCTCGCCGTTCCAGTCGGCCGCCGGCGACAGGCGGGCGACAAACGGTGGGCCGTCCACCCGCACGCCCAGCTCGGGCGGGGCGAGGACTTCGAGGGTCAGCAATTCCACGGACGTATCGGGATCGTGCACGGCGATCGGCACCTCGATGGTGGCGTCCTCATCGACGCGAGCCGTTGCCGGAGCCGGATCGAGGGCAGGGGCCGCGTTCACGAAGACGTCGATGGTGTCGGTGACAGACTGTCCGTCGGGGTTGGTCGCGGTGATGACGAGGCGCTCCCAGGCCGCGGCCTCCGTGCCGGCGGCAATGCGCAGCCGGCCGCTGTCCGTTTCGTGATCTAGGCTCAGGGAGGTGTTGGCGGGAAACGCCCACCGGATCGCACTGACCGCGTGAACCGGGTCGAAGATGTGATCGCCCAGACTGAGGGTAGTAGTCTCAGGCTCGCCGCGCGCGAGCACTAGGGTCGACGGCAGGCCTTCGAGCGTGATGCCGCGAACCTGGGCCGTGAGTGGCGTGATGAACCGGAATGCCCGCTGACTGCCATCGGGTAGGAAGACGCGCGTCTCGCGGATGCCGATCTCGTCGATGCGCACCTGGCTCTCGCCGCTGGGGGCGATCGCGCGCAGGCGGAAGGAGGCCACAAGGCCGGCGCCGCGGTCGGTCGCCCGGACGACGCTGTAGTCGAGTTGTGTTCCGGGCGCCTGCGAGGCAGGATCGTCGGGGTCGAGCAAGTCGTTGCGGAAAACCTCGCCGTTGCGCAGAAACTGGCCCGGGGAGAACGGCTGAAAGCCGGTCGAGACGGACTGCCGGTCCTGGTCGGAAAGAGCGAACACGGACTCGTCGAAAGTCAGGAACACCGCGGCACCCGACAGCTCTTGGTTCACGGAGTCGATCCAGAGCTCGACGTCGATCTCCTCGCCGACGAGCAACTCGACGTCGCTGGCGCCACTGCCTGCCTGGCGCAACTCGAGCTCGGCCGCGATCAGGCGATCCGGCAATGCATAGATCAACAGGATATAGGCCAGGAGTCGCATACAGCTTCGTGCCATTTTACACCATCCTCCATGAATCGTCGCGGCGAATGAGCTCTTCCCGCGGGCGCAGTCGAGTCCTGCACGGACACGGTTGCCCGCGTGGGGGTTGGCAAATCCTGTGCCATTCTCCGGAGCCTTTAACATGGAGAGAGTGGAGCCTCCGCGACCGGGTTCGGCAGGGAAGTCCTTTCCCGAGTTGGAAGAAATTTCCACAGCGCCAGGCCGTTTCCACAGCGCGCTGAGGTGCCGGTACCTGACCGAGAGTGTCTATATGTTGAGGTTTCGGAGGGGGAACGGCCGTCCGACCTCAACCGGTGGCGGTGGAGGTTCCGTTCATACCCCCGGCCGCGGGGATCTGGACCGTGGCATTGAACTTGCTCGATAGAGCCGCGTTGAATGGAATCCGCCGCTTGGCACGAGGCCAGGCGGCATCGGGTCGCGGCGTTCAAAAGGAATGCGCGCAGGCGGCCAGAGGAATGGACTCGTGAAGTTTTCAGTGGTACGAGACGCTGATCTTACTCTCCCGGGACAGCGTCGCCAGCTGGGGCGGTCATGCCGTCACCAGGCCCGGTGGGAAACCAGCGCCTCCAGGAGCGGTTTCGGCAGACCGCGTTTCCTAAGGAGGGGCAAGGCCGCCAGAGCATGTCTGCTCGTGCAGCTGTGCCTGGTCAGCGCGGCCTTCGGAGCAGTTCCGATCTTCGAAAACCAGACGCCGGTAGGTTTCTCCATACCCGACGGCGTCGCAAAGCAGGACTTCGTCGAGGGACAGGCGATTGCGGTCAGGGTGGATCTGAACCAGGCGGCTACGCCGACCTACCCGGTTATCGGCCACTTCCACAACCTCGAACGCAGCGAGCAGCTCGAGACCGCCGACATCGATGGCAGCCGCGCCGACGTCGCTATATCGGACGCCGGCGTGATCCACACCGCCTGGATAAGTCAAGAGGTGGTGCTGCCGGTCACGACACCGATCTACATGGTCAAGTACGCCCGCAGCTCCAACGGTGGCGAGACCTTCACGAGCCCGGTCAGCGTTTCGGGTACCGTTCGATTCGACGTTCTGACCATCGGCACGTCCTTCTCTACCGTGGATCTTGAGGTGGACAGCCGCGGCAATCCACGCGTGGCCTACGCCTTCGACTCGTATCCCGACGGTCAGACGGTCCAGTTCAACTCCCTGCCGAACAACGTCTACTTCAATTACTCCGAGGACGCCGGCGCCTCGTGGCTGCCGGGCAACAGTGCCGTGATCGTCAACGACGTGGCCACCGTCGGCGAGGGCCAGGACGCCGCGTTCCCCAACGTCGCGATTGACCAGCGGGATAACATCTTCATCAGCTACGTGCGGGGCACGACCCAGGCGACCGGCCACGACGATATTATGCTGGCGAGGGTCAAGCGGTCGACGT
>CAYWBJ010000052.1:0-51271 GCA_964456165.1 uncultured Gemmatimonadaceae bacterium
ACAAGTATTACAGCGATCTGTCGGATCCCCGCATGGAATCGGCTATCGCCATGGTCCACTCCCGCTTCAGTACCAACACCTTTCCCAGCTGGGAGCGGGCGCATCCGTACCGCTACGTCCTCCACAACGGCGAGATCAACACCCTGCGCGGAAACGAGAACTGGATGCACACCCGCCAGGCCATGCTCCAGTCCAACCTCTACGGGGAGGACCTGGCCAAGCTCTTCCCGATCATCGACGAAGAGGGTAGCGACTCGGCCAAGTTCGACAACGCGCTCGAGTTCCTCTCCCTGTCCGGTCGTTCGGTGCCCCACGCGATCATGATGATGATCCCGGAGCCGTGGGAAAAGCACGAGAGCATGAGCGATGAGAAGCGGGCCTTCTACGAGTATCACAGCTGCCTGATGGAGCCATGGGACGGCCCGGCCTCTATCGCCTTCACCGATGGCACGCGGGTGGGGGCGGTGTTGGATCGAAACGGGCTGCGCCCGTCTCGTTATTACGTGACCAAAGACGACCTGGTCATTATGGCGTCGGAGGTGGGGGTGCTTGAGGTCGAGCCCTCGCGGGTGCTGCACAAGAACCGGCTGCAGCCGGGGCGGATGTTCCTGGTGGACACCAAAGAGGGTCGCATAATCAGCGACGAGGAGCTCAAACAGCAGGTCGCCTCCGAATACCCCTACCGGCAGTGGCTCGACGAGAACCTGGTGGATTTCGCGGACCTGCCCGCGGTCGAGGTGGACCACGGCAGGCTGAGCCACGAAGAGATAGTCAAACACCAGCAGGTCTTTGGTTACACCTTCGAGGACCTGAGGGTGCACGTGGGGCCGATGGCGCGCGACGGCATCCAACCGCTGGGCTCGATGGGCAACGATGCGGCGCTGGCTGTGCTCTCCGACGAGCCGCAGCTGCTCTACAACTACTTCAAGCAGCTCTTTGCCCAGGTCACCAACCCGCCCATCGACCCGATCCGCGAAGAGCTGATCACCTCGACGCAGCTGACGCTGGGAGCCGAAGGCAACCTGCTCGATCCGACGCCGGAGAGCTGTCGGCGCATCCGTATTGCCAGTCCGGTCTTCACCGACGAGGACCTGGCTCGGTTGCGCGAGACCGACCTGCCCGGTTTCAAGTCGGCGACCCTGCCGATCCTCTTCCCGGTCGCCGACGGAGAGTCCGGGCTTGCGGCGGCGATGGAGGGCCTGGCGGCCGCTGCCGACGAGGCGATCGCCGGCGGGGCCAGCATCCTGATCCTGTCGGACCGGGCGTTCACCGAAGAGTTGGCACCGATTCCGGCGCTTCTGGCGGTGGCCGGGTTGCATCACCATCTGATCCGGGCGGGCAGCCGCACCAAGGTGGGTCTGGTCCTGGAGTCGGGCGAGCCGCGCGAGGTCCACCACTACTGCACCCTCATCGGCTATGGTGCGCAGGGCGTCAACGCCTACATGGCATACGAGTCGCTGCACGACATGATCCGCGAGGGGAACCTCCCCGGCATCGATTTCTTCGACGCCGTCGCCGGCTACAACAAGGCGGTGATCAAGGGCATCGTGAAGGTGATGGCCAAGATGGGGATCTCGACGGTGCAGTCTTACTGCGGTGCCCAGATCTTCGAGGCGGTCGGACTCAACCAGTCCCTGGTGGATCGGTATTTCACCTGGACCGACTCTCGGGTCGAGGGCATCGGCCTTGACGTGATTGCCACCGAGGCCCACCGGCGGCACGACCGCGCCTTCCCGCGCACGCCGATCGACGGCCGCGCGCTCGACGCGGGCGGCCAGTACCAGTGGCGCCAGGACAGCGAGACGCACCTGTTCAACCCCAAGTCGATCCACAAGCTGCAGCAGGCGGCCCGCAACGACGACTACGATGCCTACAAGGAGTACGCCGGGCTGATCAACGATCAGTCCGAGAAGATGGCGACGCTGCGCAGCATGCTGGAGTTCGAGTTCGAGGGCGGCGCGGCGATTCCGCTCGAGGAGGTGGAGTCGGTGGAGGAGATCACCCGCCGCTTTAAAAGCGGGGCGATGTCCTACGGGTCGATCAGCAAGGAGGCGCACGAGGGGCTGGCGATCGCGATGAACCGCCTCGGCGGCAAGTCGAATACGGGCGAAGGTGGCGAAGACCCGGCCCGGTATGTGCTCGATCCCAATGGCGACTCGCGCAACAGCGCGATCAAACAGGTGGCCTCGGGGCGTTTCGGCGTCACCAGCCACTATCTGGTCCATGCCCAGGAGCTGCAGATTAAGATGGCGCAGGGCGCCAAGCCGGGTGAGGGGGGCGAGCTGCCCGGCCGCAAGGTCTACCCCTGGATAGCCAAGGTACGTCACTCGACTCCGGGGGTGGGCCTGATCTCGCCGCCACCGCACCACGACATCTACTCCATCGAGGACCTGGCGCAGCTGATCCACGATCTGAAGAATGCCAACCATCACGCGCGGATCAACGTCAAGCTGGTGGCCGAGGTCGGGGTAGGAACCGTCGCCGCCGGCGTCTCGAAGGGGCATGCCGACGTGGTCCTCATCAGTGGCCACGACGGCGGCACCGGCGCCTCGCCACTGACCAGCATTAAGCACGCCGGCCTGCCCTGGGAGCTTGGCCTGGCCGATACCCACCAGACCCTGGTGCTCAACAACCTGCGCAGCCGCATCGTCGTCGAGACGGACGGGCAGCTGAAGACGGGACGCGACGTGGCGATAGCGGCGCTACTGGGTGCCGAGGAGTTCGGCTTCGCCACCACCGCACTGGTGGCGATGGGTTGCATCATGATGCGGGTCTGCCACCTGGACACCTGCCCGGTGGGTGTGGCGACGCAGAACCCGGAGCTGCGCAAGAAGTTCACCGGCGATCCGGCCCACGTGGTCAACTTCCTCCACTTCATCGCCGAGGACCTGCGCGAGATCATGGCTCGGCTCGGCTTCCGCACGGTCAACGAGATGATCGGTCGCACCGATCGCCTCGACGCGCGCAAAGCGGTGCGGCACTGGAAGGCCAGGGGCCTGGACTTCTCCAAGATTCTCCACCGTCCCGAGGTGGGTCCCGAAGTCGGTCGTTACTGCCAGATCCCACAGGACCACGGGCTGGAGAACGCGCTGGACAACCAGACCCTGCTGGATCTCTGTGAGCCGGCGCTGGAGCGGGGCGAAAAAGTCAAAGCGACCCTGCCGATCCGCAACGTCAACCGGGTCGTCGGCACCATCCTCGGCAGCGAGGTGACCCGCCGCTTCGGACCCGACGGCCTGCCGTCCGACACGATCCACCTACACTTCAAGGGCTCGGCTGGCCAGAGCTTCGGCGCCTTCGTGCCGCCGGGTCTGATCCTGGAGCTGGAGGGGGATGCCAACGACTACTTCGGCAAGGGACTGTCGGGTGGCCGGCTGGTTCTCTACCCGCCGCAGGGTTCCACCTTCGCGCCGGAAGACAACATCATCGTCGGCAATGTCGCCTTCTACGGTGCCACCGCCGGCGAAGCCTACATCCGCGGTATGGCTGGCGAGCGCTTCTGCGTCCGCAACAGCGGCGTCAACGCGGTGATCGAAGCCGTCGGCGACCACGGTTGCGAGTACATGACCGGCGGCAAGGTGGTGGTGTTGGGCTCTACCGGGCGCAACTTCGCCGCCGGCATGTCCGGCGGCGTCGCCTACATCTATGACGAGGCCGGTGATTTCGCCACCCACTGCAACACGGAAACCGTCGACCTCATGCAGGTCGAGGATGCCGAAGATATCGCGGAGCTGGAGGCGATGATCCGGCGCCACGCCGAGTTCACCCACTCCGAGCCGGCCTGGAAGGTGTTGGCCGACTGGGAGGAGAGCGTCTCCAGGTTCGTGCAGGTGATGCCCAAGGACTACAAGCGAGTGCTCGACGCCGTGAAGCGGGCTGAGGACGCGGGCTTGAGCGGCGACGAGGCGATCATGGAAGCGTTCGAGCAGAACAAGAGTGACGTTGCCCGCGTCAGCGGCAACTGAAGCAAGCGACAACGGGAGTTCGATTCACATCTATGGGTAAACCCACGGGGTTTCTGGAATTCGACAGGCACCTGCCGGCCGACCGCGATCCGCTGGAGCGGGTGGCCGACTGGAAGGAATTCCACCTGCACATGGCCGAGGGGGCACTGCAGGACCAGGGCGCCCGCTGCATGGACTGCGGCGTGCCGTTCTGCCACACCGGCGAGCTCATCGCCGGGATGGCCTCGGGTTGTCCGATAAACAACCTGATCCCGGAGTGGAACGACTTGGTTTATCGGGGCCGCTGGCGGGAGGCGCTCGAGCGGCTGCACAAGACCAACAACTTCCCCGAATTCACCGGCCGCGTCTGCCCGGCTCCGTGCGAAGGATCATGCGTCTTGGGCATGAACGAGCCGGCGGTGACGATCAAGAACATCGAAGCCAGCATCATCGACCGCGGTTTCGACGAAGGCTGGGTGGTCGCCGAGCCACCGGAGAAGCGGACGGGCAAGAAGGTGGCGGTGGTCGGCTCCGGGCCGGCCGGACTGGCCTGCGCCGCTCAGCTGAACCGGGCCGGCCACGCGGTCACGGTCTACGAACGCGCCGACCGGATTGGCGGTCTGCTGATGTACGGCATCCCCAACATGAAGCTGGACAAGGACTACGTGCAGCGTCGGGTCGACCTGATGGCCGCGGAGGGAGTGCAATTCGTCACCAACACCGAGATTAGCACCGACCTGCCGGCGGGGCAGCTGGTCGACACGAGTGATGCGGTGGTGTTGTGCGGCGGCGCTACCAAGCCGCGCGATCTGCCGATCGAGGGGCGCGACCTCGACGGCATCCACTTCGCCATGGACTTCCTGCGGGTCAACACCAAGAGCCTGCTGGATACGGAGCACGCCGACGGTAACTACATCTCGGCGAAGGACAAGGATGTGATTGTCATCGGCGGCGGCGACACGGGCACTGACTGCGTCGGCACCTCCATGCGGCACGGCTGCCGGAGCCTGACGCAGTTCGAGATCATGCCGCGCCCGCCCGACGAGCGAGCGGCGAACAACCCCTGGCCGGAGTGGCCCAAGGTCTACCTGCTCGACTACGGTCAGGCCGAGGCCAAGGCCCGCTTCGGCGAGGATCCGCGCACCTACCTGATCATGACCCAGCGCTTTGTCGGTAACGAGGACGGGCAGGTGAGAGCGCTGCACACCGTCGAGGTGGAGTGGGCCCAGAGCGACAAAGGTCCGCCTTTCCCCAAACCGGTCGAGGGTAGCGAGAAGGTGTGGCCGGCCGACATGGTGCTGCTGGCCATGGGGTTCCTCGGGCCGGAGGACACGGTGCTCGAGGAGCTCACGGTGGAGCGGGATGAGCGGTCGAATGCGCGGGCGGAGCACGGGAAGTTTGCGACGAACGTGGAAGGGGTGTTTGCTGCCGGGGACATGCGGCGGGGGCAGAGTCTGGTGGTTTGGGCGATCAACGAAGGGCGGGGGGCGGCGCGGGAGTGCGATCGGTATCTGATGGGGGCTACCGATCTACCCTGATATCCTGTTGGCCTGTACTCGATGGAAAGGACGCCGCTCGCTTTGCGATGGCGTCTTTTTTGTTTCCTACAGAAGTGCAGTGTGAAGGCTGGGAGGCGCTCCTCTGGTGGATTGCCCTCTGCATGTCGGAGCACCGCCGTGAGCGCCCCGAAACGCGTCGCGAGGGCTGGCCGGTGGTGGTGGATCGGAGCGCGACTGCCCGCCCCCCTCTACATGCCAAACGGCTCGGTGGTCTGGTAGGGCGAGGGATTGGGCAGAGTGTCGGTCAGGGCGGCGGCATCGGGGAACATCAGTGCCACCTTGTTGCTGCCGAGGGTGAAGACCTGCCCGGTGGTCTCGTGGCGCAGGTAGGTGGCGGCGCCGGCGCTGGCCCCAACCGTCAGCAGGTCGATCACACCCTCCTCATCCATCAGCTCCAGCTCGTGGACCTCGCCGGCAAACTGCGTGCTGCTCTGCCGTGGATCGTGCAGGGCTGCATACTTCAGCCGCTGGATGTATCCCACCAGGGCGTAGGCGTTCTCGTTGAGCACGGTATCGCCTTTCGCGTCGGGACCCATGACCCAGGCGAACGTGCGTCCGGGTGGACGCCCCGGCATCGGGCGCTCACCCGCTTCGACCCGGTGCAGGGACCTAGTTCGGCCGTCGTGGGTAAACCGGAGCCGCACGACTGAACGACGCTCGAGGGCCTTGGGGAGGATCTGGGGATCGAGCATCGGTGGCGTACCGCGGGCGAGGGTCAGGAGCGGGTTGGCGTGCAGGTGATAGACGGTGTCCGAGTCCGTATGCCGCACATAGGACTCGGGTGAGGACTGGCCAGGGGCGCCCCGCCCGAAATGGATGTCCAGCAGGCTGACCGCGTCCACATCCTGTAGTTGGATGCGGAAGCTGCGCGGTCCGAGGCCGAAGTGCGCGTGCCGGCCCGCGGCGGTGGCCACGACCGTGGCCAAACTCTGCAGCAGGGTGCGGAGCAGGCGGTCGATGGCGGCCGGCAGCACGAAGGCGTGGTGGTAGGCGGGGTAACGCCAGAAGCCATCAAGGCGCTGGTAGTGCCAGTCGATGCCGCCTGTCGGCGACCGGACGCGGATACTGCGCACCCGCTCGGTCTCGGCCGTGCTCAGGGTGTGGAAGGTGCTCGCGGCCACCTGCAGGCGCTGGACCCGGGCATCCACCCACCGGTCAAGCAGTACCAGGGCGATGGCCAACAGAAACAGGCCGACCAGCAGCCGCTTCATGCCCGGGTCCGGAGGGGGGTGCGCCACTGGCTCAGGCGCCACAGGCCGAAGCCCAGAACGACCAGCGGCCCGGCGCCGATCGCGAAAATGCGCCAGGCCGCCACGGTTTCGGGATCGCGGTACTCGAACCCGGGGACGGTGGCGCGGCGCGCCTGCAGCTTGGCCAGCTCATCGCCATAGGCGTAGCGGGCTACAGCGTTGAGGATAAGCTGGGCGTGGTCGAACCTCTGCCGGTGCAGGTGCCCGTTCTTGAACATCTCCGACCCGCCGATTAGTAGCAGGCGCCCCAAACCGGCCGGTGTGGCCTCTTCGACCGTTCGCCGCGTCAGCTGCTCGCGTCCGTCTTCGTCCTCCACGAACTCGACGCCGGGGAATCTTCCGTTCAGCTCCAGTGCCAAAGGCTGCGGTCCCGGCAGGAACTGCTGCGGCTCGAAGACCTCGGGCGACAGCCATCCCCCCGTCCAGGCGTAGTTCCAGGCCTGGCTGGTGGTGCCGATGAGGAGCTTGCGCTCAAGCCCGTTACGCTGCAAGAGGTCGTCGTTGTGGGTAAACCGGTTGCCCCATATGAAGAGCAGGTCGCCGAGGTTGCGGGTGACCGGCGAGTCGTCGGCGTAGTTAGCGCTGACGGTGCGCAGCAGAAAAGGCAGCGCCACCTTCTGGGGATCGTATTCGCGCACGGCTGTGCGGTTGCCCTGGGTGTCGAGGACTAGGTGCGAACGGGTGCGGTCCATCAATACCTCCCGTACCTGCTCGACCCCGAGCAGGCGCAGGTACTGGTCGAAGTCCTGGAACTGGGGCTGGGGCCAGTAGACGGTCTCGAACCCGGTGCCGCGGTACTGGCGCTGCTGGATGTTGAAGTGCTGCATGGCGACGATGGCGCTGCCACCCCGCCTCAGATGCTCGGAAAGCAGCAGGATGATACGGCTCGAGTCGCGCCGCGGCTGCAGCCACAACACCAGGTCGACGTTCTTCGGCATGAATGGATCGCGGAGCGAGACGTGGGTCACCCGGTAGCCGTAGTCGGACAGCAGGGCCTTGAGGTTCGAATAGACGTCGGCGCCGCCCGGGGCCATCAGCCCCTTCTTCTGATAATCCTCCAGCGCCTCGGCCGGGGACAGGCGTGGCAGGTCGGAGACCACGGCAACGTGCAGGGGCCGGCCGCGATCGAGCCGTTCGAGTGCGGCGACGACGAGGAACTCCAGGTGGTCCATCGCGTGCGCGTCTAGCCGCGGGACGACGACGACGGCATCGCCGCGAAGCAGGCGCAGGCTGCTCCACACCGCCTGGTCGACGAGGGTGTCGCGGACGACGCGGCGCAGCTCGAAGGGGGCGAGCCCGGTGGCGCGCAGCTGCTGTCTCTCCCGCTCCTCCAGGTGCTCGGGACGGAGCCGGCTCAGCTCGATACCGGCCTGCTTCATCAGGGCGGCGATGCGGGGTTCCACCCCTTTCATCGCCGTCGGCATGCGGCTCTGCCCGCTGATGACCAGGTCGGCGCGCAGCGGATCGCCCTGGCGGTCGAGCGCGCGGGCGAAAGCATCGACCGTGGTCGGAGCCAAGGTGTGGATGCCAGTGGCGGTGGCGTCGTAGGCGACGTCGTCGACCGCAGCCCACAACTGGGCGGCGACCACCAGCACCGCCGGGATAGCGAGAACGACCAGGGCGGCGCGGGCGAACGGTGGGCTGCCGCCGCGTCGCTCCCCAAGGGTGCGAAGCCAGCGCAGGGCGCGGGCGCGGTAGAGGCCGACACCCCAGACCAGTACGGCCAGCGGGATCAGGGCCGTGGTGACGAGGCGCCAGAGCAGGCGTGTGGCTGAAGTGGTTGGCGGCAGGGTGGCGTGCTCGCTGCGGTCGATGTCATTGCGCACCAGTCGCTCAGGGGCCGTGAAGGTGCGCACGAGGGTGCGCAGGAAGAGACCGTGGGCGTAACCGGGCTGGTTGAGGATGCCGTCCTGGAAAGGAGAAGCGCTGGCGAGGACGACTACCGGCCCATGCCAGGGATCTTCCGGTTTAAGCAGGAGGATCAGGTTCTGTTTACCGACCACAAGGTCCGGTGCCAGGTCAGCGTCGCCGAAGGGGGCTGTCGGTAGCGCCTGTACCCAGGCGTGCTCGGTGGTGGTGCCGACGATCTCCACTCTGTCGCCGGTAGCGGCCAGCCGGCGCGGGTCCCCTTCCAGGGGGCTGGCGGAGAGGAAGCTCAGCCCGCCCCGCGCCGGTCCCAGGAAGCTCTTCATGTCGTAAAAGGCGGGCAGACAGCGCAGGTTGAACGGTGCCTGCACCTGGCGGGTCGAGCCGTCCTCGTGGCCTAGGAATACGGGCCCGGAGTTGCGGTCCAGCAAAAGGTCGGGCTGGACGAGCAGACCCAGAGTCCGCAGCAGCCGGGCCCAGCCATCCGGCAGCGTTCGGGCGTGGTAGCGGTGCTGGTCGCCGCTCAGATCGTAGCGGACGGAGTAGGCGCTGCCGGCCAGGACCACGGCGCGGCCCTGGCGACGGAAGGCGGCCAATGCGCGCACGTGCTCCGGCGTGACCACCAGCGGCTGCATCCAGAACAGGATGTCGGCTTCGTTGGGAATGGCGACGGCGTTATGGAGATCGACGATCTCCACCGAGCCATATTCCTCCAGCGCCTGCGGTAGCAGGCTGAACCCCGGGGGGGCGGCCACGGCGAAGCGGGCGGGACGTGGGCGGGTGCCGGTGGTCAGCTGGCCCAGGATCAGCTCTTCGATGTAAGGCAGGTCGGCATCCTCGACGTCTTGGATCAGCAGGTCCTTCTGCCCCTCCCGGGCTATCACCAGCGATGACCAGATCTCCTGCTGGTCGTGGCGGTCGCGCACAACTCGGCTGACCTTGACCGGCGATACCTTGCGCCGGGCAGCGTAGCTGGCGGTAGCCGCGCCGCTGACGGCCGGATCGATGATGCGGACGTCGATGCGATCGGGATCGATCTGGCGCATGGCTTCGAGCAGGCGCCGCACCCCCGGACCGACCTGCTGCAGGTGGGATGGCATCTGGCGACGGGAGCTGACGAAGAAGGTGAAGTCCAGGTTGTGATCGAGATCGCGCAGGTGGCGGATGGTCGCCGGTGCCAGCGTGCCGATGTCGCCGGCGGCAAGGTCTAGGCGGATGCCGGTGCGGCTGGTGCGCCGGCCGGCGAAGAGGACGACGACAAAAAGCAGGAGAAAGCAGAGGCCGCTGTAGATTGCGAAGCGGGTCCTCAATACTTGCTCCTCTGCAGGGTGAGCTGATTCATCCAGAGGAAGAAGCCGCTCATGAGGATGAAGTAGATCAGGTGGTCGAGGCCGATGAGGCCGCGCAGGAAGGCGCGGTAGTGGGGCATGATGGACACTGTCTCGTAGAGCCAGGTGCCCAGCTGCCAGGCCGGTGCCAGGCCGTCGACTACTTCGACCACCTTCTCGTGGCCGGTGAAGACGAAGAAAAAGCCCAGCAGTCCGGCGAGGACGAACGCTACGATCTGGTCGCGGGTGAGCCCGGAGGCGAACAGCCCGGCCGCCAGGAACAGGGCACCGAGCAGCAGGGCGCCGAGATAGCCGCTGACGATCAGGCCAAGGTCGGGCTGGCCCAGCGCGAGCAACATGACTACGATTGGCAGGCTGCCCAGCAGGACGATGGCGTAGAAGCTCAGGGCGGCCAGGTACTTGCCGAGGACGAGCTGATAGGGACGCAGCGGCAGGGTCATGATCAGCTCGAAGGTGTTCTGTGCCCGCTCTTCGGCCCAGGTGCGCATGGTGATGGCCGGCACGAAGGGGATTAGGAGGAAGGGCAGGAACTCGAAGTAGGAGGACATATCCACGACGGCGTCGAGGAAAAACGAGTTCATGAAGGTGGTGCCGGAGAGCACCAGGAAGACGGTGGCGTAGATGTAGGCGATGGCCGAGTCGAAATAGGCCAGAAGCTCCCGCGACCAGACGACGCGGATGCCGCCGGTGGCGACGCCGGTATCCGCGTCAGCCATGGCCGTGGCTGACGTGGCTCACCAGGTGGGCGAAGAGCTCTTCGAGGCCGGCGCCGGGCACGCCGGCTGCCTCGGCCATGGCGGCAACCGGTCCGGAGCCGAGAAGGCGGCCCTGGTGGATAATGAGGACCCGGTCGCTGATGGCTTCCACGTCGGCGATGATGTGGGTACTGAAGAGGATGGCGCGCTGCGGCCGCAGCGACCGCAAGAGGTCGCGGAAGGCGAGCACCTGCAGCGGGTCGAAGCCGTGAGTGGGCTCGTCCAGCAGCAGGATGGGTGGGTCGTGGATCATGGCGGTGGCCAGCCCCAGGCGCTGCCGGAAGCCGGTGGAGCACTCGTTGACCCGTTTCAGCAGTACCGACTCGAGGCCGCAGACCTCGACGGTGGCGGCGAAACGCTCGTGGAGGTAGTCGCCGCGCAGGCCGCGGGCGGTCCCGACAAAGCGGAGGAACCTGTCGACCCGCATCTCCTGGTAGAGCGGGGTGTAGCCGGCCAGGTAGCCGATGCGCCGCCGCACCTCCAACGGCTGCTCGACCACGTCCAGGCCGTCGACCACCACCCGCCCGCTGGTGGGCAGGATGAAGGTAGACAGCATCTTCAGCACCGTGCTCTTGCCGGCCCCGTTGGGTCCGACGAAGCCGACGATCTCGTCCCGCTCGACACTGAAGCTGACGTCGTCGACCGCGGTGAGGGAACCGTATATGCGGGTTGCGGATTCGACCTGGATCATCGGTCCAGCAGCAGCAGGTGGCGCAGCTCCTCGAGCCGCTGGCTCTGGCCGGTGGTCAGAATCTGTTGCTGTTCCATCGCCACCAGAATGTCCATCTCGCCCAGGTACTGATCGAACTCGGTGCGATCGAGCTGGCGCGGCGGCTGTGCTAGCAGGGTGCGCTCTGCCATGTAGTGGTCGTAGTCGGTGTTGAGGGTGCGCACCTGCTCCCGCGTGCTGTCGATCGGTCTAACCGGTAGGTCGACGATGCGCTCGATAGCGTCGCGGACGCGGCCGTCGCGGGCCCCGTCGGTGGCGTAAGCGACGATGCCCTGCTCGACCTCGAGGAAGCCGTTGCGGATCTCGGTAGCGCGGCGCGACACCGACCCGGTGGCGACCGAGTACTGGGAGGCGACCCTCGCCTGGGTCAGATCGTCGCGGTCTTCGATCCAGCCGATCAGGTAGGTAATCGCCGCCGCCCAGACCGCCGTCTTGCCGACCCGGGGCGTGCGGTTGAGGAAGTAGTCGCGCCACAACATGCGGCCGTTCTGGGTCTGCTGTGAGGTGAAGCCGGACAGGGGCATCAGGTCCCTGAGCAGGTGCTCCACCTCAGCGGCGGCTCTCCCCAGCGGGGACTCGGATTCCCGCTGCAGGCTCGGCAATTCAACCGCCTGATTGCTCTGGAAGAGGGTGTGGACGATGAGGTTGTGGAAGCGGCGGTACTCGATCGGTATGGGTCTGGACTGCTCGGCGTTGGCGGCGAGCGCAGCCTCCACCCGGGAGCGAGCATCGGCGGCATCGATCGGCAGCATGGCGACGCCCTGTCGGTGGTAGACGTCGATGATGGCGGAAAACTCGCCGGCGCCGGCGGAGGGTTTGAGGAAGAAGTCTTTCACCCCGCCACCCCAGAAGGCGGTATCGATGAGAAAGGAGATCAGCAGCAAGTGGCCCGGGCGCTGTTCCCAGGAGAGCAGCAGCTGGGTTTGGTCGGCACTGCGGTGGCCGGCGGAAACCGAGGCCTGCACGAAACGCCCTTCGTAGGTGGCAGCCACCATTTCGGGTGTGGGTGTCACGTCCCGCCACCGCATCGCCGCGAGGCCATGGGCGGCGGCCCCACGGATTTCTTCGTCTCCGGAGAATTCGCGCAGCACCCACAACATGTCCGCGGCCACCACCCGGCTTTGCTCGGAGAGCGCTTCGACCAGCGTGATCAGGACGCCGCCGTCCTGCTCCGGCTCGATCTGACGGCCGATCTCGTCGAACATCTCGTCGAGAACGAAAGCGCGCTCGACGACGTCGATGTTAACGAGCTTGCGCTCGGTCTCGTCGAGGATCTTCTGCAGGATCGCCTCGAGGTCGCCCGGCTCGTCCTCCTCCAGCTGCGGATCGATGGGTTCGCCCAGGGCGTTGAGGACCAGGGCGGCGTCGGTGCGGACGCGCGTGGGCACATTGTCGGCAGTGACGATCTCGCGCATCTGGACCGAGACGGTCTTGCCGCCAATCTGTTCCAGAGCCCAGCAGATGGCGGTGGCGTCGGCGCCGGCGCCCAAGTGCAGGAGACGGCGGGACAGCTCTCCCACCAACTCTTCCGGGCCGAAGTCGCGCAGGCCGCGCTCGAGCAGGACAGTGACGGGGGCGAGGTCGCCGTAACCGAATTGATCGAGGAGTTCGTCGAGGAGGGCGGCGGCGCCGAGGCGGCCGCGCAGGTCGACTACGGTGCCTCTTTTTCTTACGACCATGGGTGGTGAAGTTAGTGGAATCTTGCGGCGGCAAAAAGTGGTGGGAGCCTGGACGTTCGTGGCAATGCTCGGCCGGGTCCGCGTTACCTACTGGGAGCCGTGAGTTACGTGCAGGGGGCGGTGGCGATTCAGGGCGGCTGCCAGGTCTTGGGGGCGGAAACTGGCCAGATCGCCGCAGGGGTGGTCGGTGAGGGTGGCGAGGCCGTTGCGTTCGATCTCCTGCATTAACTGAGTGACGGATTCGGCGAGGCTGCGGTGGCCGTCCATCAGGGTGCGGCGGAGGTGGAGGAGGGCGGCGGCGAGGGCTCTGGTCTGGCTGGGGTCAATGAGTTGGGCGATGGCGGAGAGATCGATGGGGTCACGGCCTACCAGGAGGGACTTGGGGCCGGTTACCCTGATGCGATCGCGGCGGTGGCGGGTGTGGTCGCTGGGGTTGAAGGTATCGGGATCAGGGATGCGTGGTGCGGTTTCGAAGGTGTTTGGCTCCACCTCTGCAGGCGGTGAATAGGTGTGGGCGAGGGCGCGGGCTTCGCGGGTGACCTGGCGGGGGTGGTAATTCTCCATGGCGATGACGGTGTCGGCGACCGCGAAGTAGTCGCCGGTACCGCCCATGACTAGGATGGTGGAGATGCCGCAGTCGGCGAAAAGTGGGCGGACGCGGTCGATGAAGGGGGTGATGGGTTCGGCCTGGATGAGCTGGCGCATGCGGATGTCGCGGATCATGAAGTTGGTGGCGGCGGTGTCCTCGTCGACGAGCAGCAGGCGGGCTGAGAGCTCTAGGGCTTCGACGATGTTGGCGGCCTGGGAGGTGGACCCGGAGGCGTTCTCCGTGTAGAAATCGACAGTGTCCCGTCCGCAGGGGAGGTCGGAAATGAAGGAGGAGATGTCGCCGCCGGCGACGGAGCGGCCGTCTTCGGCCCGGATCTTCACGGCCGAGGCATCGGTCACCACCAGCTCGCGTCCGTCGCCGGGAATGTGGTTGTAGACGCCGCGCTCCAGGGCCTTGAGGAGGGTGGACTTGCCGTGGAAGCCGCCGCCGACGATGAGGGTGACGCCGGCGGGAATGCCCATGCCGGTGATCGGTCCCGCGTTGGGGACGGTCGCGGTGACTTCCAACTCGGGCGGCGCCTGGAAGGGCATGGCGTTTTCGAGGGGGCGGTCGTCGACGCCACTGCGGCGGGGCAGGATACTGCCGGTGGCCACGAAGGCGACCAGGTGCTGCGCGGGCAGCCAGGCGCGGAGGTGGTCGGCATCTTCGCAGGACGCGGTGTAGCACCGGATTTCCTCGGGGTCGTTGCTAGCATACATCAGCGCCGCTTCGATGATGGCGGGCACGTCGTCGCAGAGCATGGTGGCCGCATCCAGGCCGCGGACTCGGCGGCCGTCGGCGGGGAGGCCGACCGCAAAGCGGGCCTCCACCTGGTCGTCATCGACGAAGAGACAGGTGCGCTCGAGTATCTGCTGGCAGGGGGTGTCTATTTCGATCAGGCCGCTCTTGCCGGAGCCGCGGTTGCGTCTGCTGCGGGTGCGGGCGGCGGTGCTGAATTGGCGAGCGAGGTAGGTGCGGAGGGCGTTGTTGCGGCTGGGGTGGGCGTGGGTTTCAGGTGGGTAGGCGGCGATGGATTGGGGGATCTGAACGCGGAGACGACTGGGAGCAGCGAAGGGGTCGGCTTGGACGTGGTCGATGTGGAGGGTGAAGTTCTGGAATGTATAGGTGCCGGTGATTCGTTTGTAGGCTTTGTAGCTTTGGCCGTCCAGGGCGTGGAGGATATGGCACAGTTGGGTATGTGTTTTCATTGGGATAGTCGTGTGTGTCTTGTCCCTGACTACGGTGGGAGCGCGGCCTTTAACCTAAGCAAGTATTGGGGTGCGGTGGATGCCAGCGTTAGGTTCTACTCTGACCCTGAAAGCACATCCTGAGAGTGCTGCTCCAGACCTCCACTCCCGATCATTTGGTAATTTATGACTGAACTACCAGGACCAAACGAAGAAGTGCTCGAGGCGCAGGCTCGAGTCTGCACGGGGCCGCATCAGACGCGGCCGCTTGGGAAAAGGCCTGGGGATCCGGATCCGGGGCGGGTGCTGGAGCTGATTGTGCAGTCGGAGCGTGGAAAGTTGGGGCGGGAGGCGAAGGTGTCGCGGGCGCAGATGGGAGCGTTCTTCGCGGCGATGACTATTCGCAAGGGGTTTGGGAAGGAGACTGCTTGGAGTGAGGCGGAGATGGGAGCGATGGCGAGGTGGGAGGAGACGCTGCGAGAGTGTCTGCCTAGTGAGGTCTGGTTTCTATTGGAACCGGAAGCGGCATACACTGCACGGAGCGCGGTCGAGCGGGCGGCCGTTGGGCCGCTGCGGGGGGTGCTGAACGGGGAGCATCTGAGCTACGACGACACGCTCGCACTGCTTCGGGCTCTGATCGCTGGGGAGCTGTCGGCGGCCTGGGGGGCTGCTCTGCTCATCGGGCAGCGGATGAATCTGGAGAGCTACGAGGAGATTCGCGCTTACGCCGACGCGGTCTATGGCCCGGAGGATCGGGTCGCGGTGGATGTCGATTCCCTGACGCACTTCGGGCAACCGTACGACGGCGCGACGCGGTATCTGCGGCCGACGGTGTTCGTGGCAGCGGTGCGGGCGGCGCAGGGGCGGCCGTCTGTGCTGCACGGGGTGGACGAGATGCCGCCCAAGTCGGGGGTGACCGAAGAGGGGGTGTTGCGGGCGCTGGGGGCCGGGGTTGACCTCTCGGTGCAGGCGGCGGCGCGGCTGGTGGAGGATCCGGAAGTAGGGTTTGCCTACGTAAGCCAGCGCGAATTCAGCCCCGGGGCATACGGATTGCGGGATCTGCGGGTGCACATCAAGAAGCGGCCGGTCTTGGCGACGACTGAGAAGGCGGCGCGGCTGATGACCTGCCGCGGTCGCGAGCGCGGTCCCGGTCGCGAGTGCATGGTGGTCGGGTTTTACCACCCAGGGTATGAAGAGCCGCTACTGCATTTGATGCGAAGCGGGGAGTTGGATGCGGGTCTGGTGATCAAGGGCGAGGAGGGGTCGAGCCACTATTCGCTACGGCTCGGGCAGCCGTCGACGGCAACGCGCAAGGCGATCAACTTCACGCAGGGGTTTCGCCGCGATGGGGACCAGTTTAATGCATTCTCGGCCGACGTGGATCCGCGCGCGGCGGGGTTCGACTTCGAGAGCAGTCCGCGCTTCGAGGACATGCGGGCGGTGGCGATCGCCGATGCAGGAATGGCGGCGCTGTCAGGCGCGCGTGGAGCAGTCTACGATCGCATTCTGCTCAACGCGGGGATAATCGACTTCCAGCTGGGTTTCTGCGACGATGCGGACGAGGCGGTTGCCCAGGCGCGGGGGGCCATGGACAGCGGTGCCGCGCTGATGCGGCTACGCAGTTACCTGCGCCGGAGTAGGTCGTCGCCTAGATAGCCGGCTCAGGTCGCGGCCGCCAGGACCGCCTGCATGGCTCGACGGAAGCTGGCCTGGATCGGCGCTGCATATGACGAGAAGGCGTCTGCCGCGATCCGTACCGGCACGGGAAAGTCGGGACGGTTGGCGTAGCGCCCGCGTCCTGCAACCGCGGCCCGTTTTCCTTCCAGCAACGTCAGGAACTTTCCCGCGTCGAGCTCCACGAAGCCGCTCACTTCCTCGCTGAACACCAGTTCGCCAAGGTTGATTGGCCGCCGGCACAAATAGTGGTGCTGCAGCACCCGCCGGCAGTTGCCGTCCGGATTCTCCAATGGCCACATCTCCAGGTAGGCCAGGTCGTCGGGCGTCACCTCCACACCTGCCTCCTCCCGAATTTCTCGCCGTGCACCTTCGCGGTGGGACTCCGCCGCTGCGACGTGACCGGCGGCCAGCGAGTCGACGTTACCTTGGAACGGATCGCCGGCGCGGGCCCGGATCTGCAGCAGGGTGCAGGGTCTATTGTCCTCTCCCGGGTACGCCGACCAGACGAAGACCAACTCGTGCCAATCGCCATCGCGGTGTACGTCGGCGCGCGGCTTGACGCCCGTGCGGTTACCGGCGGCGTCGTAGACGGCGAGGAGCTCGTCTTCCTGCATCGTATGACGGCACTACCAGTTTGCTAGGAGCACCGGGACCTGGAGCAGGAACGACAGCAGCGTCAGCAGGGCACACAGGCCGGCGGCGAGGTAGGCGCCAATGCCCTCGTGGCTCGGTTGGCGGGAGAAGATGTAGGCAGAGAGGTAGCCGCCGGCGAAGCCACCGGCGTGCGCCCAGTTGTCCACTCTCGGTACGATCAGGCCCATGATGAACAGCAGGACTGCCCACTGCACGAACTGTCGGGTGAACATGCTGCTGCCGGAACGCCGGCCGTAGACGATGGCGGCGGCGAGCAGGCCGAAGACGGCGCCGGAGGCTCCGACGACGTAGGGGGTGCCGAAGAAGGTGGAGATCAGGAAACCGGTGAAGCCGGATACCGTGTAAATGGTGAAGAGGCGGAACGGTCCGAACAGGTCGGCGATTAAGGGGACGAGCTGCCGCACCCACATCATGTTGAAGAAGATGTGGAGCAGGCTGCCGTGCAGGTAGATGGCGGTAAGGAGGGTCCACCAGTGGCCGTAATAGAAGACGGGCACGGCGCCGGTTTCCCCCAGCATGAGGCTGGCCTTGTGGCTCGGCGCCAAAAGCATAAGCGGATTGCTGAAGCCGCCTTCGAAGATGCCGCTGGGATCGATGAGGAGAGAGGCTGCGTAGAGGCCGCCGCAGACGTAGAGGATCAGGGTGGAGAAGTCGATGTTGAGCCCGTAACGGCGGAGGGCGTCGGAGAGGCCCCAGAGACCGGGTCTTGCCTGGCCGCAGAAGGGGCACTTTGCGACGTCGGGACTGATTAATTGACGGCAGCTGGGGCAGAGGATGGCGGGCACTTGTGAACTCTTGAGTGTGTTGTCACCAGGTTTGGGAGGGGGGCCGGCAGTGGATGTTACCTCCGGCGCGCTTCCGGCAACATCCACTGCCGGACTCGACCACCGATGGGAGACTAAGCGAGTCCTGGGGAGCCTTCCACGATTGGTACGCCGGATCGCTTTGGGTTCGAGATCGCCCAGAACACTCTCGGAGTGGACCGTGAAATGCATAGAGCCCGCCCGGGAAGGGTGGTTGAAATATAGAAGAGAGTGCTAGAGCGGCAACAGCGTGGTAGAGGGCCAGGCTATCACAGGGCGCCAGTGACCGCGTCGAAATGCGCTCGGCGGATCCAAACTTTGACTCTGGGCAGGGGGGGGGCTCGGGAATCGTCAGACCGTCCGAGTCTGTTGTGCAGTTCCTCGGGGCTGAGTTGGGCGAGGGCTTCTACGGATCGGATGCCGGCTTCGAGCAGGCGGTTCCCCTGCTCTATTCCTATGCCCATGTGCAGGATTAGGCCGGTCCGGCGTTTTAGTTCGTCGTAGCGGGCGGGGTCGAGGTGGCTGGACAGTTCGCGCCACAAGGGTTCGCCGCGGATGCCTTCGAGTTGGGTCAGGTATTCGATGTCGAGGTCTGCCAGGGCCCTGTGCGTGGTATCATCGATGCCTTCCAGCTTGGCGGCTCTGGGGGTGACCGAGGCGGTGGTCTTCTGATCCATGTAGTGGTGGGTCACGGCGACGAAGATGATCGAAACGATGACGACGAGCGTCGCCAGGGCCGGGCGCGCGGCCCCCTCCCTCCGGCCTTTGAACTGACCAAACTCGGGGGCGAGGCGGTGCCAGACGAGGAGCTTGTAGATGATGGCGCATTCGACGGCGAAGGGGGGGAAGCCGAGGAAGCCGGCTACGGGCATCTCGAAGAGCTTGAGTTCGTCGAAGAAGGGGACGGTATAGACCCACTTGGCTCGCGCCCAGAAGTTGAAGAATTCCCAGAAGAGGCCGGCAATCAGGCCGGCGAGGAGCATGCGGAGGGTGGGGCCGTAGTTACCGCGCTCACACTGATGCAGGATAGAGTTGGGGTCGCGGTTGTACTGCAAGGGAGCGATGAGGAAGATGAGCGATAGCCAGACCAGCGGGAAAAACCAGGTGGGCCAGATCAGGGGCAGCGCGAAGCAGGCGACGCCGGCGAGAACCATGATTCCGCGCGTACGAGGGCTGCAGGTGCGCGTGTTTCCCCGAATGTTGCTGAAGACACCGCGCAGACCCAGGTAATGGTCGATCCAGAACATGCCGGGGAAGACGGTGCAGAAGGCGAGGAGGGTGTTCGTGTAGCGGAGCCAGGCCGAATCGGGGACGAAGATGTAGTACCAGTTCTCGAGGCGCAGGTTGATGACCTCGAATAAGAACCAGGTGACGGCGGACCAGAAGAGGAGGTGGACGAACCTGGGGCCGCAGCGGACGATGAGGGAGCGGCCTTCGCGGTGGGCGATGGCGCGGTCGAAGGTGAAGATCAACCCGTACCAGGCGAAGAGGTAGAAGAAGGTGGAGAAGGGCTCTACGTGGTGGTACATGAGGATGAAGGTGATCGTTATGGAGGCGGGGCCGGCGGTGCGCAGGAGAAGGTTCATGGTGGGCTGTGTGGTGTTGGTCGTGACCCTGAGTAGAGTTGGGTTGTCTGGCCTTGGGGGAGTGTGCGGCAGGGGGAATTGCCTACGGCGCTATGTCAATCTTATTCTCCGCCACCGCCTGGCCGGCGCTTTGCTCCTGAACCCCGCCACCCCTTGCGCCGGTGCCCCGCACCCACATTGCTTCTCCGGCAACGTCCCCCGCCGGACTCGACCTTGGGTAGGGAAATCAGACCGGAACTACCCTGTCTGGTGTGGCAGCGGGAAGCTAACCGGCACTGGGAATTTTCTTACAGACCAATGTAGCTGCCGAACCGAGCGTGGGCGAATCCTCTCTCCGAACGTCGCTATCGCATGACTGCGGCGACGCCTATCCCGGCATCAGCCGTCGCGCTACCTGCACGATCTTTTCCCGGTAGTCCAGGTGACTGGATCGCGGAACCAATCTTCCTGGGTAACGAACGGGTCGGTAGAGCTGGACATGAAGACGGCAAACCGCCCGCGTTGGCGGTGGGCTCAGGAGCGCCCGCCGCTGTAGCCGGCCCGGCAGGCCTGCAGTGAATGGGAACAAACGGTCTCGAGAAAGCCGGTCGTGCGGGTGAGAGCGCTCTTGATCTGAACGGGCGTGATCTGCATGGCGGCCGCGGGTCGTGTGTCGTAGAATAGGTCAATTCTGCGTGGACCGACAGCGGATGGCGAAGCGGATGGGCTATGTCCGGGTGAACTTCGAAGAGAAGCTGGCACTGTTCAGCAAGCGCTGGGCGCCGAAGGTGATCGCCGAGCTCAACGACTACCAGTTCAAGCTGGCCAAGCTAGAGGGCGAGTTCGTGTGGCACGAACACCGGGAGACGGATGAGGCATTTGTCGTGCTCGCGGGGGCGTTGCGGATCGAGCTTCGCGATGGGGCGGTGGAGCTGAAGGCTGGGGAGTTGTTCGTGGTACCCAAGGGTGTCGAGCACAGGCCGGTCGCTGACGGGGAGTGCCACGTCCTGCTGGTGGAGCCGCGAGGGGTGGTGAGCACGGGCGAGGTGGCAAGCGCGCTGCGGGCGGAGAACAACGTCTGGATTTGACCGATACGACCGATACCTTGAGCAAGAGGGAATTTGATGGAACCGATTGAATCAACGACCAATCAGTTTGGCGGTATCATCCCCAAACCGGAGGCACTGAACCCCGACCCTGGGGCATTCCAGACGCATCTTGAGCATTCGGTCGATTGGTGGAAACGGGAGAAATACAGAGTGGCTTGGCTGGAAGTACCGATCGCCAAGTCGCAGCTGATTCCGGTGGCTGTGGAGAAAGGATTCAGTTTTCACCACGCGGCGGAAGATTACCTGATGTTGACAAAGCAGCTGGAAGCTGGAGCCTACATTCCGGCCTACGCTTCGCACTACATCGGCGCGGGTGGGGTTACGATCAATGACAGGAACGAGTTACTGGTGGTGAGTGAGGCCTATCACAAGCAGCGGCAGGGACCGCCGCGGTACAAGCTGCCGGGTGGGGCGTTGCATGAGGGAGAGCATCTGCAGGGGGCGGTGGTGCGGGAAGTGTTCGAGGAGACGGGGGTGCGTACTGAGTTCTGCGCGCTGGTCTGCTTCCGGCACTGGCACGGGTACCGGTATGGGAAGTCGGACATCTATTTCGTCTGCCGGCTGCGCCCGTTGAGTGATCGCATCGTGATTCAGGAAGAGGAGATCGCGGAGTGTTTATGGATGCCGGTGGAGGAGTATCTGGGAGCGGAGCAGATTAGTACGTTCAACAAGGAGATTGTTCGGGCGGCCAGGGATAGTGAGGGGGTGGTTCCCAGGCAGGTGGAGGGGTATGGGGATGGGGATCGGTATGAGTTCTTCATGCCGCAGATATAGTTGGCTGGGAGGCCCGGAGGCTCGACCGCCCGTGTCGAGGTAACGAGGTTATCGCGACAGCCCGTAGCGGGCGCGCAGGCGAGGCGCCACGTGCGGATGGTACCTGGCGGCCACGGACAGCACCCGGGACGCCTCCTGCGCTTGGCCCTCCTCCAGATAGAACTCGATCAGCTCGGAATAGCGACTGTAGTACTGGAAAGCGTGAGGATCGACGTCCAACCCGCGCTCATACGCCACAAGGGCACCTTCCCTGTCGCCGAGAAGTCGGCGCGACCGCGCCAGGTTGATCCAGGCGATGACCTTGTCGGGCCTTGCTCGGACGACGCGCTCTAGGACGGCGACCGAGCGCTCCACGTCCTGCTGCATGGCCACCACAGTCCCCAGGTTGAACCAGGCTTCCCAGTAGGTTGAGTCGCGCTCCACGGCTCGTTCGAAGTTGGCGCCGGCGTTTTCGAAGTCGCCGTTCCTGGAGTGTGCCGTGGCGACGTTGAAGTGGATGAGTGGGTCGCCGGCCATGTTCGTCCGCGTGACGCCGAGATTGCAGATCACCAGCAAGGCCAGCGTGGCGGCCGTACTCCTGAACCGGCCTTGGCGCACTGCCAAGACCAGGCGGTGGCCTGCGTAGGCCGCGTACACGAGCAGAACCGGAACGAGTGGGATGCGGTATCGGGCGGTAATGAAGAAGGCGATGACGGACAGCGCGTAGACGCCGACGAAGACCATGGGCAAGGTGACGCCGTCGCGCCGCCACGCCAGGAACAGACCGATCAGGGCCAGCGGCGCGACCAGGCCAAACGGGAAGGCAATGACCTGCTTCCAGAGTGTCGCGGCGAGCACGTCCGAATAGTTCCGCCAATAGTAGATGCCTTGGTTGCGGCCGGTCTCCTCCCCGTGCCAGAGCAGGTAGGTCTTACGGGCGAGCAGGGCGATGTAGTCGAGGGGGTGCGAGCGGATGTATTCCCAGGATTGCTCGAAGAAGAAGCCGGAGTGGTCGACATGCCGCTGCAGGCCGGCTTCGACGCGGGGACGCTCGAGCAGGTCCTTCCACTCCCATCCCGGCAGGATGCCGACGGCACCGTCGTAGTCCGCGTTGTTGCCCACCCAGAAGTTGACGCCCGCGTTGGTGGAGATCAGCGCTGCCTCGCCGCCGATGACGGCGTTGCGCACGGTCACGGGCAGGATTGCCAACCCGGCCGCCAACAGGTACGCGAGGAGCCAGCGGATTCTCCGGGCGTCTGCGTGCTCCCGGCGCGTATCCCACCACACGAAGACGGCTGCGGCCACGATGAAGGGGAGCGCGGTGGCGACGGCGAGGGCCGCGAGACCGAAGACGGCGCCCGCAGCAGCGAAGCGCGCGGCCGCAGGACGCTGCAGCGCCTGCAGCAGCAAAAGCAGTCCCGCAAGATCGAGGAAGGTCGCCAGGGTAGCCGGCAGGACCTCGCCATCGAAGAATATCAGGGGACCGTAAACAGCGCCGGCAATAGCGGCTATAGCGCTTGCCAGCGGGTTGGAGATGGTCCGGCGTGCGACCAACCAGATCAAAGCACAGGTGAGGGAGCCGACGACGATCTGGAGGTAGCGCAGGGCGTGGAACAACTGATCGCCGAAGAGCAGCCGCTGCACGCCGAGCAAGTACGGATACAGAGGCGGCTGCCAGAATGGGGGCTCGCCGGCACCCAGCCAGTTCCCCCCGGCCAGTCGGTCTGCCTGCTGGACGTACGTCAGCCCGTCCACGGGTGGATGGGCGAACAAGGGGCTGTCTGTCAATGCCGAGCACGTACAGCGCTCGGATGCCCAGGGCCAGGGCGAAGATCATCCACGGCACGGCGCGCAGTCGTAGGCTCATATCCTGATCTGGCTCGCGGCGATGGTAAACGGTTTGGTTACCTGATCAAGTGTAGGAGGATCAGGCGCCACCGCGTTATGGGCGCAACATGGGTGCGCGATGTCGTGGCAAAACTTAGAGGCTGAGGTTGTCGGGACCCCGCGCAGGTCAGCCGGCCGTAACACCTCCATCAACCGACAAAGTGTCACCGGTGCAGAAGGCACTCTCGTCCCCTGCCAGGAAAAGCATCATCCCCGCGACGTCATCGGCGGTGGCATAACGCTTCATCGGTATGCCCCTGCCGATCGCGGCCCGGGCCTTCTCGGCATCATCCGGGACCAGTCCCGCCTCGATCGAGCGCATCATGCGCGAATCCACCGGGGCTGGATGGACGGTGTTCACCCGAATCCCGTATTCGGCTCCTTCGAGAGCGGCCGTGCGCATGAGACCGACCAGCGCGTGTTTGCTCGTGACGTAGGCACCCATCTCCCTGTACCCTTCGAGACCGGCCACGGATGAGGCTAGGATGATACTCCCGCCTCCCGTTTCCCGCATCACCGGCATCACCTGCTGCAATCCCAGCCACACCCCCTTCACGTTCACCGCCATCACCTGCTCGAACAGTTCCTCATCCGCCTCTTCGATCGGCGCCACTTCCCCCTCGATGGCGGCGTTATTCACGAACACGTCGATTCCACCCATCCGCGTGACTGCCGCATCCACGTAAGCGCACACGCTCTCAGCCACCGTCACATCCGCCACGACCCCGCTGACCGCTGCTGAGGCGGCCTCTCCCTTCAGGCCGCTGTTCTCCGCCACCTCCGCTGCCACCGCCTCCAGCCGCCGCTGCTCGCGGTCCACCAGAACCACCCGCGCCCCTTCCGCCACGAACAGTGCCGCCACCACCCGCCCGATGTCGCCGGCGCCGCCGGTGATGACCGCCTTCTTGCCCTCGAGTCGGCCCACGCCTACTTCTCCTGGGCGAACCGCATCACCGTCGCTCCCGCCACCCGCAGGTAGTCCTCGACCTGCATCACCAGCGAATCGGTCAGCGCCCCGGCGTTGAAGGCGATCTTCTCGTTGCGGGTGACGGACTCGTCCAAGTAGAGGTCGAACGGCAGGATCGGCTGTCCGAAGGGGGGTACCGACCCGGGGACGAGTCCGGTCTGCGCCATCAGCTCGTCCGCGGTTGCGAAGCGCAGCTTTCTGGCGCCGAACGCCCTCTTGATGGCGGGTGAGTCGATCTTCAGTGCGGCGCTCAACACGAAGAGCGTGAACTCCTTCCCCACTTTCATCAGCAGGGCCTTGCCGCCGATCGACAGGTTTTCGCCTCGCGCGGCGGCGGCGGCTTCGGATGTGGGGGTGGGTTCGTGGTGGACGTGGCGATACTGGATGTCGCAGGCATCCAGCCAGGCGGTGATCTTCTCGAAGGTCGGGGTGCTCACTGGGCGATGTTGAGACCGAGCCAGTCGCGGAACAGGAAGGTGACGCGGCCGATGAGGAGGCTCAGGCGGGCCATGATGGTGTAGCCGAAGGAGGCGCCGAAGCTGATCATCAGAAACCAGATGCCGACCTTGGAGGCGCGGCCGACAACGCCGGTGTGCTCCACGGAGAAGAAGAAGTAGATAAGGACGGTGACGACACCTACCAGGATGATGAAGAGGTTCAGGCCGTCAACGGTGAGGCTGAGTGCGCCCAGGGTGGGCTCTATCTGGTTGATGATGTAGGACGAGATCGTCCGCGGGATGGCGAAGCCGGCGCCCAAGCCGACGACGAAGGCGAAGGCGATGCGGCTGAGCCAGCCGATCCTGGCCGAGAACCGGGTCAGCATGAGGCAGCCGAGCAGCGTCGGGATGAGGAGCCACCAGGTATCCTGGGACGCGCCCTGTTCGCTGCCGGTCATGGGTTCGATGATTTCGCCGTAGAGGGTGGGGTACCAGACCTGGCCAAAGATGTAGGCCGCGGCGACGCCGACGTAGACGTGCTCGGCGAACTTGAAAAGTAGGTTGTCCTTGTAGAGGAACGTATACAGGCAGAGCGTCAGGCCGGCTGCCACTATGATGCCAAGGCCGGTCCAGTCGGCGGTAACGGTGCCGGTGGAGAGCAGGACGATGTTGACGACGGCGAACAGGCCGACGAAGCCGAGGAAGAGGAAGGTGTCCCGGTTCATTCTCATTCCCTTCTACGCCGTTGCGCCGGTCGAGCCTGCTGCACGGCGCCGGGTGAGGAAGTACATAACGTTCCCCAGGAGTATGAACAGGATCAGCACCAGGTGGGTGACCGACTGGGGGCGCATGCCGATAGTGGCGGTGCCGGGCGTCTTTATCAGGGCCTCATACTCGGCGGCGCCGGCGAGGCCGCCGATGAGGCCAGTCATCTGGCCGGATTGCAGGAACGGGAACAGGTCGGGAGCCATGACGGCGGTGCAGCCAACACCCAGGGGGAACTTGAACTTCTCCTGGCCGTAGGCGATCCACATCTCCGGGGTGGCTCCGGCGGCCAGGTCGATCACGGCGTCGAAGTCCTTGAGGCTGTCGACGTGTCTGGTCACAGGTAGCTCTTCGGTCGGCGTGCCCCAGCGATCCTTCGGAAACGCGCTCTTGAAGTCTTGGCCCATGTTGATCAGCACGCTGGCAAAGCCGGGTTTGTACCCCATGAAGACGTAGTCGCTGCCGACTTCCCGGTCGTATTCCCCGGCCGCAGTGGTAAGGGCTTGTTCGGCCAGTCCGGGGGCATCCGGCATGAGGCAGATGGCGACGACTTTGATGCCGCGGCTGAAGCAGTGGCGCAACAGGGACAGGGCCATAGGCTGCAGCTCGGGTTGCGCGCTGGGGCCGTAGTCGAAAGAGAACAGGACCAGGCCGCCGCCGTCGCTCTGCGCCGCGGTCTCGAGCATCTCGTGCACGGCACGCACGTTCTGCGTCGGCTTGACGGGAAACTCGAGCTCCTCGACCAGCAGCGGAATCGAGACGCCGAGGAAGACGAAGATGAAGATGATGCGGCGGTCGATGTTGAGCAGCTTCTCCATCACTCCTCACCTCCCCCGAGATAGGCGCGCTCGATGCCGAAGATGATCCTCAGCGACGTAGCGATGACGCCGAGGCTGACACCGAGCAGGATGCCGCGCTTGGCCGCCAGGTTGGGCACGGCCATGAGCCACTGGGCGGCGGTGGGAATCAGGTCGGAGATGAAGGCGCCGATGGGCACGCGTCCGAGCATGACGATGACGGCCGAGACCAGCAGGATGGCGGCTTCGGGCGAGCGGGCGCGGAAGGTGCGGTAGGCGGCCGAGGCGATGAAGAAGGCCAGGATCGAGAACATCGTGGCGCCGCAGGGGACGTGGACGTTGAGGAACATCCACTGGTAGCCGCCGGCGGCGGCCTGCGGGGCAAAGGGGCCGTCGCCGTCGTTGTAGACGACAAACAGGAACATGATGCCGAAGCTGACGTAAACAACGAGGCTGTAGCCCCAGCCGCCGCCGCGCTGCTGGATCCGGCTCCAGTGCAGGTTCATGAGGCTGACGAGGCCGAGGAAGAACGAGAAGGCGAAGACGATGCGGAGCCAGAGGGAGAGGTTCTTCTCGAGGTCCTGCGCCGTTTCGTGCGGCACGTAGAAGACGCCGATGCCGAGGATGCCGACGACGAAGGCGAGGACGAGGGGGGCGGTGCGACGGAGAAAGATCATCTGGTCGTCCTCCTCAATGCGCGGTGAAGATGTGGGTGAGGAAAGGCACGTCGACGGTGGCGAGAATGGTTCCGATTACCACCAACGCGATCAGCGCCGCCTTGCCGATATCCTGGCCCTTGAGGCTGCCTAAAAGGCGCGGCTCGCGGGCCAGGTAGGCGGAGGCGGCGTAGAGCTCCTCACCCATCAGGGTGTAGTCGCAGGTGGTGATGAAGAAGGGCAGCTGGGTGTAGGAGTCGGTGCCGGCGATCTGGATGGCGCCGGTGGTGGCCCCGGTCTCGGCCAGCAGCAGTGACTCGGCATAGAAATAGCCCATGAGGATATGGGCGGCCGGCTTGTCGCGCACCATGATGCCCTCGACTGCGGCGGCGTAGCTGAACTGGTCGGTGGCGACCATGAAGACGCTGTCCTCGCTGTAGGCGTCCGGCCGGCCGGCTTCCAGGTAGGATTCCTTGACCACCTCCTGGCTCACCGACATCACCACCGCGTCGGAGTTGGCGACGCGCAGGTCCGAGTCGTACTCGGCCGTGCGCCGGGCGACGCGGCTGAGGACGTTGATACTGGCAATGGTCGATGGGGAATCCATGCCGGAAAGTCCGTGGATGAACAGCACGCTGCGTCCCATCTCGGTGGCGCGGCCCAGGGCCTCGTCGAGGGCCTCGAGGCCGGCGATGCGGCGGATGTAGAGATCGCGCCGCCGCGCCATGGCGATAGAGACGAGGACAATGATGGAGAAGATCGTGCCCATCGCGAAGTTGTTGAGCTTCTTCCGGTTGAACCAGTTGCCATGGGCGGCGGCCTGGACGGTGTAGCCGTAGAAGACCTGCTCGCCGGCGGTGGTGCCGACGCGGAAGTGGTAATCCCTGTCATTCTCGATCTTGGCTGGGCCCTCGGCCCCTGCCGCTGTATACGATGTCACGTGGTAGAAGTGGCGGGTCTGGTTGTCGTCGCCGTGGCCGAAGATTGCTGGGTCGTCGGAGAGCAGCGCGCCGATCAGCGGAACCTCGGCAGCGCGATGGAAATGGCCGTCGGCGGCGGTAGCGACTTCGACGATGTAGCGGGCGCCCTGGGGTTGGTTGGCGTTACGGGCCCAGGTGACGGTGATGCTGCCGCCTTCGTCGCTGTGGGTGTCGGTGGCCTCGATGGCGGCGGGGGCCTGGAGGGCGGGGCCGGCCTGGGCAGGGTGGGCGATCGCGACCAATAGCGGAAACGTACCTGCTGCAACTTGCCAAACGAAGCGCATCATTCGGAGCTCTCTCCTGACCATGCGTACCAGTGGCGGCGTGTCAATTCCGACGGCCAAGCCCCAATATACCGCTTTTCGTCAAAGCTCTGGAAGACTCCGACGTCAACTGGTTTGAGGGCGGGACCTCACTCCTCGATCAGCTCCACGTTGGCCCGCGGCACCACCGCCCGCTCCCCATCCTCGAACTCCACCTCCAGCACCCGCACCTGCGCCCCGGACTCAACCTGCCGTAATTCCGCCGGCAGGTCGCTCACCCGCCCGATCCGTCCGAAGTACGGCGCCCGAATCGCCCGCAGCTGCCGCCCGAGGCTCAATCCCGCATCCGCCCCCCCGCCTTCCCCATGCTCACTACCACCAGTCGCCGCCGGCACGATGATCTCCGGCCGCATGACGCCCGCCCGTATCTGCGTCGCGCCCGAAATCGAAGCCTCGCTGCCGGCGCACCCCTCGAGGATCTCGAAGGTTTTGTGGGCCATGGCTATGCTGCCGAACCCTTCCGTGACGATCAAGGTCAGCCCGATCTTTTCGGTACCCGTTATCGCGACGCCGAGGTCGTAGCCGAGCAGGTCGCGCAGGTCCTGGTCGCGGATGCCGCCGCCGATGATGCCCTTGGCGCCGGCCTGCCGCGCTTTCTCGATGGCGGCGTGCTCGATCAGGCTCCCGCCCGCCAGAATCTCGCCGGCGCAGTCGCCTGGTATGCGGTCCGCCGTCACAGGGTCGCCGGGTCTGTCGACCAGGAGGCGCAGCTTCCCCCAGGTTTCCCCGCCGACGCCGAAGATGCCCTGGATGTAGGCGCCTTCGGTTTCGATGGTGACGCCTTCCTCTTCCATCACCTCCACGACTTGGCCGTCGACGAAGGCGAGCACCTCTACCGGGTTGGGCGGCTCGCGCAGGATGACCTGGCCGGTGACGCTCGACACCGACTCCAGCGTGCCGGTCACCGGAGCGTCGACCACGGTCTTGAACCACTTGATGAGGGGGCGGGTTTCGGCGATCGGCGCGCCGGC
The DNA here is from genome assembly GCA_964456165.1 of uncultured Gemmatimonadaceae bacterium. Lineage (GTDB taxonomy): Bacteria > Latescibacterota > UBA2968 > UBA8231 > UBA8231 > CAYWBJ01. Next base: position 29,253 of record CAYWBJ010000052.1, read on the forward strand.
GGTGACCGGCTCGCCCTCCTTCACCAGCATGTAGTTGGCCAGCTCGGCCGGTGTGCAGCCGAGCTTGTTGACCAGGTTGACCGAGGTGACGTTGCCGGGCAGCTCGGTGCGGGCGGCGACCTGGTCGCGGGTGACGGCGTCACCGAGGCTGACGGCGACTTCACCCTTGAGCGGAAGCCGGCGCAGTTTGCGCACGGTAGCGTGGGAGGAGACGCGTAGTCCCGGGGTGTAGGCGTGGGCCACGGTCAGTCTCCGTACAGATTCAGCGCCCGCGTCCAGGCGGCGATCTGGTCGGTGCGGGCGCCGGCGTCGGCGGCAAATTGCAGGGGCCGGCCGCGGGCGTCGATGATGAGTCCGGCGACGCCGCCGTGCACCGGAATCTTCAGCTCCTGACCCGGACCAGCACCGGCGTCGACGCCGCGGACTGGGCGGATGGTGAGACCGGCGGTCTCGCCGGTGGCGAGCGGGAGCTGGTGCAGGCCGCCGGCTTTGAGCTCGCCCTGGTGGGTGCCGTCGGGCAGGGCGACTTCGTAGGTGGCGCAGGCGCTGCCGGCTTTCTCGGCGTGCACGGGCGCGACGCAGGTGCCCAGGTAGATCAGGCAGTCCCGCGCGAAGACGTCGGTGGCGGCCTGCTCGCTCACGGTCGACAGCACGCCGAGGTGGGGCATCATGAAGATGCTGTCTACGGCCAGGCGGGTAACTCCCTCAGGCTGGAAGGCGTCGATCAGCAGCGCCGCGGCCTGGTTGCGGCTGGGGGCGTGGGACAGGACGCCGCCGCTGCCGACCAAAAGGTCCAGCTGCATCATCTGGATCAGGCTCTCGCCGGTGGCGGTCTGGTCGAAAGCGTCGGAGAGCGTGCGCTCGGATTGCACGCCTTTGAGTCCCACCGCCAGCTCGCGGTGCTGCACGAAGGCCAGCCGCAAGGCCTCCCGGGCGATGGCGTGCTCGATCTGCAGCTCTTCCAGCAACTGTGGAATCGTCGTCGGCCGGATCATCTTGTTCTTGATGCGATCGCGCAGGTCGGCCTCGTCGATGGCGAACGGGACCCAGCGGGTGACGTTCTCGATGCCGGCCGCGGCGAGGACGTTGCTGATGCTGTAGGACATCCCCAGGTTGGCACTGACGGTGCGGTTGAAGAGCTGGTCGAAGACCGAAAACACGTCGGTGGTGGCGCCGCCGATATCGACGCCGATGACGTTGATGCCCTGGCGCCGGGCGATGGTCTGCATGATCTCGCCGACGGCGCCGGGCGTCGGCATGATTGGAGCGCCGGTCCATTCGATGAGCTTCTGGTAGCCGGGGGCCTGGGCCATGACGTGCTCGAGGAAGAGGTCGTGGATGACCTGGCGCGCTGGCCCCAGGTTCTCGCGCTCGAGCACGGGACGGATGTTCTCGGTGACAGTGAGCGCGGTGGTCGCACCGAGGGTTTTCTCGATCTCGGGCGCGGCGTCGGCGTTGCCGGCGAAGATGACAGGCAGCTCGAAGGTGGAGCCGAAGCGGGGCTTGGGGTCGGCGGCGGCGATGAACTCGGCGAGCTCGACTACGTGGCTCACCGTGCCCCCGTCAGTGCCGCCCGAGACCAGGACCATGTCGGGCCTGAGCTGCCGGATGCGTTCGATCTTTTCGTGTGGCAGGCGTTTATCGTTGGCGGCGAGCACATCCATGACGATGGCGCCGGCACCCAAGGCGCAACGCTGGGCGCTCTCACCCGTCATCGACTGCACCACCCCGGCGACCATCATCTGGAGGCCACCGCCGGCGCTGGAGGTGGAGATGTAGATGTCGACGCCTTCATCGCCGCTGGCGGGCGTGATGACGCGCTCGCCGTCCAGAATCCTTCGACCGGAGAGCTCCTCCACTTCCTGAATCGAGTTCAGCACGCCGCGGGTGACGTCCTCAAAGGGGGCTTCGACCGTCGTCGGCGCCTCGCCGCGGTAGGTCTGGCGGTAGAGATCCCCCTGCTTCTCGATCAGAATGGCTTTGGTGGTAGTGGAGCCGCAGTCGGTGGCGACGACGACGTTGATCTCACTCATGGGCACGGCGTTCGATCGCTTCGATGATCAGGTCGATGCTCCTGCGCTTCTCGAGGATCGCGACGAAGCGGTCGTATTCGGGTCCTTTGAAGATGAGGGTGACAAAAGGCGCCAGAAACGCGAGTAGCTGGCTGCCGACGAAGTTCAGGGGCCGGCCGCTCTCCAGGACCAGCAGCGCCGGTGCGACCATCCCGCGGCGGACGACGAACCGGGCAAGGCTCTCGATCAGCTCCCGGTCGGTGTCGGTGAACTCATCCTTCGTCTCCACGGCAAAGGCGTGGTCCCACCAGGACCTGAATTCAGCGAGCCGGGACATGGGCTCGTACGAAGGCTTCGATCGCGGATGCGGCGCCGTCCTCGGTGGCCCCGTAGCGCAGGAAACAGCCGCGGAAGGAGTCGAGGCGGCTGGATTCGGCGAAGGGACTCAAAAAGAGGCCGTCGCGGTGGTGATCGGCGCGGCGGAAGGCGCTCCAGGAGTGGTGCTGGGAACGGAGCAGGTGCGCGACTTCGAGGCCATCGTCGTCGAGCTCGTAACGAGTAGGCAGGAGATAGCGGGACATCGAGAGGGTGAGGACGACGAGCGTGATCAGACCGTAAGCTGCACCGTCGAGGCTGATGGTTACGCCGATGGTAAAGACAATGATCAGGGCGACCAGTGCGATCGATTTCAGGCGGGGTTCGTCGAGGAGGGGGTGGGTTTGCCAGTGCATTTTCTGGAAGATATGGGTTGGGGTGCGTGTTTACCAGCGAATGAGACTCCGCTAGAAGTGCCAGTTGGCGAATGGCATCAGGGGGAGCGTGTCCGGCAGGGGGCATCACTGCCGGCGCCTTGCCAGACTGAAATGCCTGGTCTCTGATGAGACAGAACCGTCCTATATCGCCAGGCGCTGGCCTAGCGCCGGGCGGGCGTCAGGTCAGATCGAGCTTCTCGAGCACCTCGCGATTCACCACGTGCTCTGGCCTCTTCCCCTGCAACACCTCCACGATACTGCGCGCGGCCCACAACGCCATCCGCTCTCTGGTTGTCACCGTGTTCGAGGCGGCGTGCGGCATGGCGACTACGTTCTCGAGTTCCACGAGTTCCTGAGACTTGCCGACGGGGGGCTCGGTAGCCTGCACGTCGAGGCCGGCGCCGGCCAGGTGGCCCTCGGTCAGCGCCGCGATAAGGGCCTCTTCGTCTACCAGGCCGCCGCGCGCGGTGTTGATTAAGAAGCTGCCTTTCTGCATGCGACCGAGGAAGTCGGCGTTGACGATGCCCGCGCTCTCCTCGGACATCGGCATGTGCAGGCTGACAACGTGGGAGCCTGCCAGCAACTCGTCCAGCTCTACCGAGGTCGCCCCCAGCTCCTCGACCTGGCTGGGCTCCAGGTAGGGATCGTAGACGAGGAGTTTCATGCCGAAGGCGGCGGCCCTGCGGGTCACGGCGGCGCCGATGCGGCCACAGCCCACCATGCCCAGCGTCATCACCGCCAGCTCTTCGGTCGGCGCGATCTTGAACTGGCCGGTCTTCACCGTGCGATCACCCTCGCAGATGCGGCGCACCACGGCCAGGATCAGGGCCATGGCCATGTCGGCAACGGCGTCATTGAGCGCGCCCTGGGTGGTGGTGAGCACGATGCCGCGGTCGGTGCAGAGGTCGACGTCGATGCGGTCGAAGCCGACGCCGGAGCGGGCGATCACCTTCAGATTCCCGGCCTTGGAGAGGCCCTCGACGTGGCAGTAGTCGCCGCCGGCGAGAATGCCATGCTGGCCTTCGAGCAGGTCGCGGGTCTCCTCGACCTGCCAGGGCGGTGTGCCCGGGAGGTATTCGGCCTCGACGCCGGCCTGGTCGAACAGGGCGGTGACGGGGCAGGGGTCGTGGTAGTTGACGGGGACGCGGACGAGGACTCGATGGTTCATTGGCGCTCTTGGGATAAGGTGAAGGCCCGGCTACTGATCGGGGCCGAAACGGGTTTCTTCGTAGTTTGCAAAGGGGGTCATAATGCCGACGATGGCGGCTTCCGCTTCGAGTGCTTCGAGGACCTCGTCGGCCATGGGGATGCCGCTCTCGCCGTACTCCTTCTCGTGCTGGTGCTCGGGGCCGCCGGGCAGCTCGGCCTGAGCGAGTCCCTCGCCGGGCTCCAGATGGCGGGCGCGGTCGATGTAGCCATCGACGCGGCTCTTGAACTCGTCGATCGGGATGAAGCGGGCCAGGTCGAAGACGGCGATGAAGCTGCCCTGGTCGGATATCCAGTTGGATTCGACGTACTCCTCCTTCCATATGCCGGCCATGATCCCGCCGAGCAGTTGCGGGATCACCGACAGGCCGAGGGCCTTGAAATAGACGGCGGGAGACCGGGCGAACAGCTCGGGATTGTAGCCGACGATGTTCATGCCCTGGTCGGGGACGATGGGTGGCTGCTCGCCGGCGGGGATGCCGAAGCTCAGGGGCGAGTTGCGGATGAGACCGAAGATGTTGCCCTCCGGCTCTGCTCCCCAGCGATGGCTGGAAACGGCGAAGCCGAGGCAGTCGGCTTCCAGAGCCATCACCGTGTAATTGCTGGCGGAGCCGAAGTGGAAATGGTTGCGGGTGGTGACCGCGGCGGTGCCGTGCTCCTTGGCCCGCTCGATCGCCCAGAGGGTACCCTCGTAACAAGGCCAGTGGCCCATACCGCCGTCGCCGTCGTAGACTCGCGAGGTGGTGGACTCGCTATCGACCTGGATACCGGGGCGTGGGTTGACCTCACCTGCGCGCATGCGCGCCAGGTACTGGGATGCCATCAGAGTGCCGTGTGAGCGAATGCCGCGCAGGTCGGTGCGCACGAGCAGGCGGGCGAGAATGTCGGCGTGCTCCCGCGTTGTGCCGGCCGCTTCGCACAGATCGGTGATGAAGCCCTGCAATACGTCGGCTGGTACGCGCAGGCCGGATTCGGGTTCTCTTTGCATGACCTGTCTTTCGAGTGGAAGTCCTGCGGGGTCCGCGGCGGCGGCTCGCTTTTGCGCTTTTGCGCCACAAGGGATTAGAATATAAAGCTGTCCCAAATCCAACAGCAATTGCCCGCCGCGCCGCGGGCCCTGAAAGTGAGGCCACATGTCCTACGACCTGCTGCTGCGCGGCGCCACCGTCATCGATCCGTCGCGGGATATCAATGGCGTTCACGACGTCGCCGTAGACGGCGACCGGATCACCGCGGTGGCACCGCGGATCGACGAGCCCGCGACCACCACCATCGACCTGGCCGGAAAGATCCTCACGCCGGGGTGGATCGACATCCACGCCCATGTCTACGCCGGCGCGACAACCTGGGGCATAAGGGCCGACCCGTTCTGCCTCTCCACCTGCGTGACGACCGTCGTCGACGCCGGCAGCTCGGGCTGGGCCAACTTCCTTGGCTTCCGCGAGTACGTCGCGCAGGCGGCGCGGACGCAGATGCTGGCCTTCCTGCACATCTCCGGTATCGGTTTGACCTACGGTCCGATCGGCGAGATGGCGGACATGCGCTACGGCGACCCGGAGCGGGCGGCCTGTGTCGTCGACAAGTGGCCGGACACCTGCGTCGGCATCAAGGTCAGACAGGGCCAGCACCAGGTCGAGAAGAACGGGGTCGAGCCGCTACGGCAGGCGCTCGAGGCCGGGGAGATGACGGGCACGCCGGTGATGTGCCACATCGGCTCGGGCGTGCCCATGCGGGACATTATGGAGCTGATGCGGCCAAACGACATCATCACCCACTGTTATCAGGGCCACAGCGAGAATATCTGCGGCGAGGATGGTCAGGTGCGCGAGAGCGTATGGGAAGCGCGGAAGCGGGGGGTGCTCTTCGACCTGGGCCACGGGGGTGGCAGCTTCTTCTGGAATATTGCCAAGCAGGCCCTGGCGCAGGAGTTCCCTTCCGACGTGCTGAGCACCGACATCCACATCAGCAGCCTCGAGGACCCGGTCTGGAGCCTGCCCGAGACCGCGTCCAAGCTGATGCACCTGGGCATGAGCTTGGAAGAGGTCGTCCGCCAGTCCACCTCGGCGCCGGCGGCCGCGATCGGGAAGGGTGATGAGTTGGGTACGCTGAAGCCGGGTACGATAGCCGATATCGGCGTCCTGGAGCTGCAGAAGGGGGAGTTCACCTTCAAGGATGTGCGCGACGAGGTGGAGACGGGCTCGCGCCTGCTGGCGCCGGTGCTGACTGTGCGTGCCGGCACCGTCTATTACCCGCAGGACCTCCGGGAAGAGATGGAAGAGACGCGCCGGCGAGCGCAGGAGATGAAGGCGCTGCAGGGAAGACAGTGGGACAAGCTGGGCTGGTCGCCGGCGCCGTCGCGGTCGGCGAAAGGTGCCTCATGACCTCCCCGCGTCGGCCGCTGTCGCGCGGTCTGCTGGTGCTGCTGGCTCTGGCCGCGACCGCGAGTCAGCTCGCCTGCGGCCCCGCCGGCCCGTTTCGCAAGCAGCTGGTCTTCGAGCGCGACCAGCTGCAGCAGAAGGTGGCGGCGAAATTTCCGCTGAAGAAGAAGAAAAAGCTCACCTTGGTCACCCTGAGCAACCCTCAGGTGCTGCTGGCTGCCGGTTCCGAGCGCCTGGGCATAGGGATGGACGTGAAGGTCTCAACCCTCGGCAAGAAGCTGAAGGGTCACGTCGAGGTGGACGGCGACATCCGCTACAACCCGGACAAGGGCGAATTCTCGGTGGTGAATTCGCGCATCCGCAAGCTGGACATCGCCGGTGTCTCGGCCGGGAAGCTGGGTCCGATCGAGAAGGTCGTGAAGGCACTGGCCAAGCGCTACATGTCCGATATTCCGGTATACAAGCTGGACCAGGGAGACTTCAAGCAGAACGTTGCCAAGCTGCTACTGAAATCGGTCACCGTGGAGGACGGGCGCATCGTGGTCGTGGTGGGTCTGTAGCCGGGTACTCGAGGGAGAGATAGTGAGTGATACAGGATACCGATGATCTACGTATAGCCGCGCTGCGCCCGCTGCTGCCGCCGGCGATTCTCATGGAGGAGCTGCCGGTCACGGAGAACGCTTCCAACACGGTGGCGTCGATCCGCAACCAGGCCGGCGCCATCATCTGCGGCCAGGACGACCGGTTGCTGGTGGTCGTGGGACCATGCTCGATTCACGACGCCGAGGCGGCAAGGGAGTACGGGAGCCGCCTGTTGGAGTGCGCCCGGCGGTTGAGCGACGACCTGTGCATCGTCATGCGGGTCTACTTCGAGAAGCCGCGCACCACTGTCGGCTGGAAGGGTCTGATCAACGATCCGCACCTGGACGACAGCTTCGACATCAATAGCGGCCTGCGCATCGGCCGTCGTCTGCTGGTCGACCTGGCCGAGATGGGGCTGCCGGTGGGCTCTGAATTTCTAGACACCATCACTCCGCAGTTCATCGCGGACCTGGTGTCGTGGGGCGCTATCGGGGCGCGCACGACCGAGAGCCAGGTGCACCGCGAGCTGGTCTCGGGCCTGTCGATGCCGGTGGGTCTGAAGAACGGCACCGACGGCAACATCCAGATTGCGATCGACGCGATGGGGGCTGCCCGGCATCCGCACCAATTTCTGTCGGTGACTAAGCAGGGGATCTCGGCCATCGTCGAGACCCGGGGCAACGACGCCACCCACGTCATTCTTCGGGGCTCGACCAGCGGGGGGAACTACGAGCGGGAGTACGTCGACGCGGCAGCTGGCCGGCTCAAGTCAGAAGGGGTGTTATACCGGGTGATGGTGGACTGCAGCCACGGCAACAGCAACAAGGATCATCGGCGGCAGCCGCGGGTGGCGTCGGTGGTGGCAGAGCAGGTGGCGGATGGGTCGGAGAATGTGTGTGGGGTGATGTTGGAGAGTCATCTGGTGGAGGGGAGCCAGAAGGTGGGGGGAGAGCTGGTTTATGGGCAGAGCATTACGGATGCTTGCATTTCCTGGGAGGCTACGGTGCCGGTGTTGGAGGAGCTGGCGAGGGCTGTGCAGGGGCGGAGGACAGCTTCGTAGACCGGGAATTGGGAGGGATGTCCGGCAACGCCCCCTACTGGACTCGACCATAGGGAAGACTCCTGAAACCGCGATCAATCAGGGCATGGGACTGGAGCTTCGCCTGGTCCGTGGAGCGACCTCGTAGCTGTTGAATTCCGATTCCCGCCGAGCAGGCCGACCTATTCCCTCGAGAACTAGCCCCCGTCTATTGATTGCTGGAGCTCGTTCAGCAGTTGCATGACGGGGAGGCACTCACTCACGCTCGTGAGGGGCTTGGTGCCGGTCTTGATGGCGTTTAAGCAGTCCTGGTCCTGGCCGGGGCCGGGGTCTTTGGACTCTACCTCGTTTCCTTCCCAGTCAGTCAGTTTGCCGCCGGCGATGAGGTAGGTGTTTTCCTCGCCGATGAGGCGGAAGTCGACGCTGATGGTGGCGTGGTTGTTGAAGGACATGGCGACAGTGGCCAGGGCGCCGGTGTTGGAGCGCATGCCGATGGTCAAGTCCATGGGGATCTGGAGCTCGCCTGTGGCGACGCGGCGGCGCAGTTCGCGGTGGGGGCATAACGCAGGGAGTGGCAGACCATAACGACTAGCCCGGAGTCCTCTAGCGCGGCGACCTTGTTGGATTCCTCCAGGTTTAAGCCCATGGGGAGCTCAGTCAGGCATGTTTGCCCATCTCGATGCAGAGTGCGGCCTGGTCGGTGTGGATCTGGTTGGGTGAGGTGAGGACGGCGGCTTCGACGCCCTCCCTGACTCAGGCATTTCTCCAGGCTGAGAGAGTGGTTGGGGATCTTCCACTTCTCCGCAAAAGCGGTGGTGTCGTCGGCAGGCCGCCGGCGACGGTGACGACTTCGATCTCTTGCATCTGGCTTAGGGGGCCCATGTGGGCGTTGCCCAGGGCACCCTCGCCTACCTAAAGACCTTCATCGTTACACTCCTCGTTTCAGACTGTCAGCCCGTCGACTGCGGTCATCGCGGTCTTGCCCTTGAGCTCGATACTTGCTCAGGCAGGGGATGCCGTCGCGCCCAGGTAGATGAGGCCGGTTTCTGCTGCTTCGGGGAACGCGGGACCCGCGATCGCGATGGGGGTTTAGCGACGCGAGAATTAAGAATAGGAGGAGCAGCGGAAGCAAGCGGCCGAACGCTCGTTAATCAGGGTGTGAAGGCCGGGTGCGCGGCGAGCGTGACACGGGGCTGGCGTTCTGCCCCCGCGTCGCCCGCCCTACCTTGGTCCACCCTCCATCGGGCGGCGGCCGTGCATCCGCTCGCCCCGTCCCATGCCGGGGCCCGGACCGTGACTCCCGCCAGGACCGCGTCCCCGGTGCAGCTTGTGGAACAGCTCCTGCTGCTCTTCGGTCAACTGCGCGAGCACGTCTAGCTGCTGGTCGACCTGGACTATTCGCAGCTGCGCCCGCAGCGACGCGACCTCCTCGATCTGCTGGTGGATCGCCTTGCGATTCGGGGGACTGGTGTCCATTAGGCCATGCAGGTCGACTTCCGCGACGCGGATGTCGGCTCGCTTGCGCGCCAATTCCTTGGCGGCCTCGCGATGGATCGACTTGACTTTCTCCTGCTGCGCGTCGGTCAGGTGTAGCGCCTCGACTATGTCCATGCCGACCATGCCCCGACCCGGCCTGCGGCCATGCCGCTTGCCATGGCCGCCATCCCAATGGCCCTCGTTACGGACACCTGCGTCCCAGCCGCCGTTACCCCAGCCCCGTTCGCCCCGGTCGTGCTGCTGGCTCTGTGCGGTCGCTACCGACAGCACCAGGGCTGCAGCGGTCGCCGTGCCGATGATGATCTTCCCTCTCATGTGGTCCTCCTTTTGTCAGCGTTTCAGCGTTGCGGTGTTTCAGGTCTTTGTCTGTTGGACGCGGGCTGGTGCCATTCTGTTTAAGGGCAGAGTCGCTTTCTGACGGAAGACGAGCTGATATGCGGCGCGAAGAGGCTCGCTCTGCTGCTGGTAGTAGCCGGTTTCCCGGCTTCGGGTTGCGCCACGACCGGACTCGGGCCGGTGACGCTGCGTAGCCGTTGACGTTCCACAGGGTGCCGGTCTCCCTGTCGGACATGTTGCAGGGAAACCCGTCCTCTGGCGCGATGTCGAAGGTCAGGGTGCGCCCGCCGGCATGGCGCACCTAGGGAATCGCTAAGCGGCTGCCCTCATCCCAGATAACGACCAGCCCGACGCCCGCAAGGTCGTCGTTTGACAGCCCCAATCGCCGGCCCGTTACTTGCACCGGTAGGACTCGCAAGCATGCCAACCCAAAGGAATTCGCATGACTGCCACGAGCACCGGTAACCCGCTGGCCAATCCCTTTGCCCTGTCCTCAGACGATGGCTATTTCTGGCTCCGGGGCAACCTGCACTGTCACAGCACAAACTCGGACGGGAAGGTGTCACCCCAACAGCGGCTCGATGGGTACGTGGAGCGGGACTACGGGTTCCTCTGTCTCTCCGACCACTACACGATCACACGGGTGGAGACGGTCCAGGCTCCGGACGACTTCGTCCTCGTCCCGGGTGCGGAGCTGCATCCGGCGAACCCGTTCGGCGGCCAGACTCATCACTTCGTCTGTCTCAACATCCGCGAGGACATGGACTCGCAGCGGCTGCCGCCGCAGATGGTAATCGACAACGTCAACGAGCAGGGGGGCTCTGTCTGGCTGGCGCACCCGCACTGGAGCTCGGTGAAGATCCCCCGCGACACCCTGCCGCTGCACGGTTTGGCCGGCATCGAGGTCTTCAACACCATCTGCCGCCGGCACGGTCGGGGCGAGGGCAGCGTGATGTGGGACGACTGGATGGAGCTGGAGGACCAGCTGTACCCGATGCTGGCCAACGACGACGCCCATGGCTCGGACGCGGACGACGCCTACCAGAGCTGGACGATGGCGCGGGTCAAGGAACGGACGGTGGAGGCGGTCTGCGAGGCTTTGGCGAACGGCTGCACCTACGGCTCCACTGGTCCCCAGATCCACGACATCAAGCTGCGCCAAGTGGGGACCGGGGAGCAGCGCCAGGTGGAGGCCACGGTGCGCTGCTCGGAGGCGCGGCGGGTGGCGGCGGTCTGCGACCGCGTCGGCACCGAGTACTGGGAAGGGGGCGACACGTTCGAGGAGTGCACCTTCGCGATCAGGGCAAACAGCCGCTGGGCGCGATTCGAGGTGATCGGACCGGACGGCTACAAGGCGTGGTCGAACCCGTTCGATCTCACCGCGGTCTGAGCTTTAGGTGTCAGGCGGGTGATTTCGGTTGGATTTCACCATCGTGATGGTCGTGCCGCAGCGGTCGGTCCTGACCTCCAGCTCGTCCATGAGGTCGCGGATGATGCTCACGCCCCATGTCCACTTGGCGCCGTCGAGATGAGGTTTGGCACGCTGGGCAGGAAAGGAAAGAGGAGTGTCCCCGGTCGGGGCTGCACTCTCGCGGTCACTCTCGTGGTACTGCTGTCCGCCGGCTGCGGCCTGGAGGCGCCGGCGCCGCTCACCGGCTCCATGCACTTCTACATGGAGGCGCAGCAGGCGTTGGCCGCCGATGACTTTGCCAGGGCGGTGGAAGCGCTGAGCACGCTGCAGAACCTGGTTGGGGAAGAGGATGTGGAACTGGTCAGGGCGGCGGCTGGTGCCGACATCGAAGCAGTGCGCCGCGCCTTCAAGCCGCTGTCGGAAGCCCTAGTCGCCAAGGGCCAGATCCCCGCCGGCTATGGGATCGCATTCTGCCCGATGGCTGACGACGACCGTGGTGCCCGTTGGATCCAGAAGCAGGGCGAGATCGCCAATCCCTACTTCGGTGCCTCCATGCTCAAGTGCGGTGAGTTCTCCGACGAGGCCCTGGCAGAGGAAACTGCCAGAGCCGACGGGTAACCCTACTTCTTCTGCCGCTTCGGCGGGGTGGCCGACACGCCCACCAGGCCACCGCTGACCCGCAGTACCTCGCCGGTGATCCAGCCGGCGGCCGGACTGCAGAGGAAGGCGACGCCGCGGGCGATGTCGAAGGGCTCGCCCCAGCGCCCCAGCGGCACGGCGCCGCGGATCCGCTCGATCATCTCGTCCTCGCTGATACCCAGCGTCTCGCAGCGCTGGGCCATGTTCGACCGGTTGAAGTCGGTATACACCGGGCCGGGGCAGACGGCGTTGACCCGCACGCCGTAAGCGGCCATCTCGATGGCCAGCGTCTGGGTCAGGCTGAGGATGCCGGCTTTGGCGACGTTGTAGGCGGCCACCAAGGCCGCCGGCGCTTGGCCGTTGATGGAGGAGATGTTGACGATGCAGCCGCTCTCCTGCTCCTCCATGATCGCGGCGGCGGCGCGGGCGCAGTAGAAGGCGCCGTGCAGGGTCACGTCGATGACCCGGTGCCATTCGGCATCGGCCAGCTCCGAGATTGGGCCCACCTTCTGTCCGGCACCGGCGTTGTTGACGAGGATGTCCACGGTCTGGCCGTCGGCGACGAGGTCCTGAAAGCAACTCGTGACCGCTGCGCTGTCGGTGACGTCGAGGGCCATCGCGGAAACCGAGAGGCCCTTTTCACGCAGGGAGGCCGCCGCCGCCTTGGCCTTCTCCAGCTGCAGGTCGGCGATGATGGCGTCGGCGCCCTCGCCGGCTAGCTCCTCCGCCATGCTCAGCCCCAGACCCTGGGCGGCACCGGTGACGACGGCGGTCTTGCCGTCGAGGCGATGGGGTGATGTCGTTTCGGTCATCGTTGCTGGCTCCTGTTACACGTCGACCCAGGTGGAGCCGTTCTCGCAGGACTCCACCGTCTTGTAGATGAACTGCATGCCGCGCACGCCATCGTACACGGTCGGGAAGTCGTAGTCCTCGGTCCTCATGGGCGCTCCGTCGAGGTGGGCCCGGATCGCTTCGGCGACGCCGTTGTAGATGGTGGCGAAGGCCTCGAGGTAACCCTCCGGATGGCCGGTGGGAATGCGACTGGCGGCTGCTGCGACATCCGACAGGTAACCCTGGCCACGGCTCAGCGTCTGCCGCGGCTCGCCGTAGCGGGAGACCTCGAGATAGTTGGGTTCCTCCTGCCGCCACTTTACGGCGCCTTCGGAAGCGTAGACTCGCAGCGTGAAGCCGTTCTCCTCGCCTGTAGAGACCTGGCTGATGCTGAGCACGCCCTTGCCGCCGCCCTGGAAGCGCAGCAGGGCGTTGACGTCCTCGTCGAGGGTGCGGTCGGGCAGGAAGGTGCTCTTGTCGGCGCACAGGCCGACGACCGGGTCGCCCGTGATATACTCCACCAGGTTGAAGCAGTGGGTGCCCAGATCGCCCATTGTGCCGGCGATGCCCGACTGGGCCGGGTCGACCCGCCACTGCGCCTGCTTCATCCCCAGCTTCTCGTGCGGCACCATGAGGAAGTCCTGCAGGTACTCGACGATTACCTTGCGCACCGTACCCATCTGGCCAGAGCGGAACAGTTCGCGGGCGTGCCGCACCATCGGGTGGCCGGTGTAGTTGTGGGTGAGACCAAAGACCAGGCCGCTCTGCGCGACGAGGTCGGCCAGCTGCTCGGCCTCCTCCAAGTTGTAGGTCATCGGCTTGTCGCAGACGACGTGGATGCCGGCGTCGAGGAAGGCCCTGGCAATCGGGAAGTGGGAGACGTTGGGCGTGACGATGGAGACGAAGTCGATGCGCTCGTCAGCCGGCAGCGCCGCCTCAGCCCGGGCCATGTCGGCGTAGCTTTCGTATAAACGGCCGGGGTCCAGGTAGAGCTGGGCACCGGTGGTTCGGGTGTTCTCCGGGTCCTGCGAGAAGCAGCCGGCGACGAGATCGATCTGGCCGTCCATGATGGCGACCGTGCGGTGCACGCCGCCGATGAAGGCGCCCTGGCCGCCGCCGACCATGCCCATGCGGAGTTTGCGTTTCCAGGAGTCCATCGTTGCCCTCCTACTCGGGTTCAGAACGGGCGCCTGTATGTGCGCCGTTGCGCGTTGGTGTCGTCTGCCGGTCCTAGATCGGAAGGTAAGGAAAGCGGTCGCCGCTCTCAAAAGCGCGCCCGTTGGGCGACTGTGTCTAGACGATCTGGTTCAGTAGCGCAGTCTCGCCTCGCTGCAGGCGGGCGATGTTCTCCTGCAGGATGTCGAGGACGTTGGCCTCGTAGGCCTGGGTCTCGCCGGCCGTGTGCGGCGTGATGATCACGTCGTCCCGGTCCCAGAGACCATTCTCGGGGGCCAGCACCTCGGGGTCGAAAACATCGAGCCCGGCACCGGCAATCTCGCCGGCCTCCAAGGCCTGCAGCAGAGCCTCGGTGTCGACACAGGCACCGCGGGCGACATTGATCAGAATGGCAGTAGGCTTCATCCGCGCCAGGGCTTGGGCGTCGATCAGGCTGCGGGTCTCGTCGTTGAGCGGGCAGTTGAGGACGACCACGTCGGACCGGTCGAGCAGATCGCCGACGGCGTCGGCGCCGACCACCTCGTCGGCCGGCCCCTCGTAGCTGGCGGTGTTGCGCTTGCAGGCGATCACCCGCATGTCGAAGGCCTTGGCGATACTGGCCACGCGCGAGCCGATGTGGCCCATGCCGACGATGCCCAGGGTCTTGCCGGCCAGTTCGTCCTCGCGCTCGGAGATGTTGGAGATCATGCCCCGCCACTGGTGCCGCCGCTGATTGTCGCGGGCTTCGTGGATTTTTCGCAAGAGGCCGAGGATGAGACCGAAGGTGTGTTCGCTGACCGCGTTCCGATTGGCGCCGCGGGCGTTGGCCAGGCGGATTCCACGCTGGTGCAGCTCGTCGAGGGGAAACTGATCATAGCCGGCGCCGATCGACTGGATATACTGCAGCTTGCCAGCCTGCTCCAGTAGGTCGTTCTGCCAGATCCCCGAAATTGCCAGCACGTGGGCTTCCGGCAGGCGCTGGGCCGTCTCCTCCAGGCTTCGCGTCTGGAAATGTCTAATGGCCTGCTTGCGCTGACCGTAGACCGCCTCCATCTGGTAGGCGATGTGGGCGAAACAGACGCAGAGCTCGGATGAATCGGGAAAGGTCGGCATGAGCGCTCTCGTGGTGTGGGTGACGGGTGGACCGGCGATATAAAAGGCCACGGCCCAATCACCGGCAAGAGCGTGAAGCAAGAGCCACATGGGCGTGAAGCGCGGATAACGGCACGACCGATGCTGCCGAGATGCTGTGAGCGCAGGCGTCGGGTCGCGAGCTGTGGCGGGCAAGGAGGTTCGCATAACGAGGATGCCGGCTCGCAGTAGGTGTGGTACGGTATAGGCCCTGGACAGAGCGACTCGCATCCCAGGAGGAGAACGTTCCCATGTCCCGCCCCCGCCGGACCGCACTCTGTCTCTGCCTGGCCGCCGGCACGTCGTCGCCGTCCTCCGGCCAGGTCCTGATCCAGGAGTTGCTATACAACGGACCCGCGCCGGTAGCCACCGGAGTCTACGTCCACCAGCTGCGTGCCGGGGGTCTCCGGCAGGAGGGCCGGATGCCGCTGTTGCAGTAGGATGGATCTTTGACGCCCGGCCGTAGACCGGGTATATTGCCGCTCTGTTCCATCCTCCTCTCCCGACATGAGCGACCAGCGACAGTTGAAGGTCGGCGTCCTCGGATGCGGGCCGATAGCGCAGTTCGCCCACTTCGACGCCTGCAACCGGGCGGCCAACGCCGAGCTTCACGCCATCTGCGACGTCGCCGGTGACCTGGTCGAGCGCATGGCAGCCGTGCACCGGCCGGCCAGGACCTACACCTCCTACGCCGACATGCTCGCCGATCCGGATCTGGAGGCCGTCATCGTAGCGGTGGCGGATCAGTTCCACGTCGCTCGCTGCCACGAGGCGTTGGCGGCAGGGAAACACGTGCTCGTCGAGAAGCCGATGGGCGTGGCGGTGGAGGAGTGCCAGGAGCTGGCGCTGGCGGTGGAGGAGTCCGGGCTCGTGCTGCAGGTGGGGAGCATGAAGCGCTTCGACGCCGGGATCGCTTTCGCTCGCCAATTCATCCGCGAACAGATGGGGGAGCTGCTGGCGTTGAAGGCCTGGTACTGCGACTCGACCTACCGCTATACCATGACCGACAACCTACAGCCGCTGACTCAGGCCGGTGCCGAGATCCTGCGCCCGGAGGGTGATCCGAAGGGTGACAAGGTGCGCTACTTCATGCTCACCCACGGTTCGCACCTGGTAGATACGGCCCGCTTTCTCGCCGGTCCAATCGACGCGGTGCGGGGCCGGCTGGTGCGCCGGTTCGACGCCTACAGCTGGTTCGTCGAAGTGGCTTTCGCCGATGGCAGCCAGGGCCACCTGGACCTGACGATCGCCGTGCGGATGGACTTCCACGAAGGGTTCCAGATCTACGGTGAACACGGTAGCGTGGTCGGCCGGACCTATCTGCCCTGGTATCTCCGGTCCAGCGACGTCGAGTGCTTCTCGACCCGGGACGGGCAATACCATCGGCCGTTGGGTGAAGACGGCCACTTTTACCGTCGCCAGATCGAAGGTTTCGCCGACGTTGTCGCGAGGGCAGCCGCAGATCGTGGGCCGGTAGCCGGGGCCGACGCGATGGATGGGGTGGCGGCGGTGCGGGCGATGGTGGCGATCGCGCGCGCGGTGGATTCGGGAGACTGGGTGCGGCTCGACGCCGCCGC
The DNA here is from genome assembly GCA_964456165.1 of uncultured Gemmatimonadaceae bacterium. GTDB lineage: Bacteria > Latescibacterota > UBA2968 > UBA8231 > UBA8231 > CAYWBJ01. Next base: position 45,799 of record CAYWBJ010000052.1, read on the forward strand.
CGGGGCGGTGTAGGAGGCGGTCGGTGAAGCCGCTAAAGTGCTCGACCTCGCTGTGGTCGGCCGACCTGAGCAACCTGGGGACTGAGATCCGTCGGGTGGAGCCCCACTCGGACCGCTTCCACCTGGATGTGGCCGACGGCCACTACTCGCCCACCATGCTGTTCTTCCCGGACCTGGTCGAAGCGCTGCGCCCGCACACGGACTTGGAGCTCGAGGTGCACCTGATGACCACCGATCCGCTGGCCTGGATCGGGCCGTTCGCCGTGGCCGGTGCCAACCTAGTGATTTTCTGCCTCAACTCGGCCGCCGATCCGGCGGCGGTGGTGGCCGCCGCCGCCGCTGTCGGAATACGCGCCGGCGCATCGATCGAGATTGCCGAGGAACTGGAGCTGCTGGAGCCGCTGTGGTCGGAGCTTGCGGTGGTGACGCTGATGGCCACGGAGATTGGCATCAAGGGGGCGTCGATGGACCCGACGATCCCGGGCAAGGTGGAGCGGCTCGTGCAGCTGCGGCGTGAGAGGGGCCTGGCATTTGAGATCGAAGTGGACGGCGGCATCCGGCGCCATACCGTGCCGTTGCTGGCGGCCGCCGGCGCCGACTACATCGTCCCCGGCTCGCTGATGTTCGGCGAGGAGCCGGCCACGATGCGGCGTTGGCTCGCTACGCTGGATCGACCGAGACCTTGATCACCACCTTGTGCAGCTGTCCAACAGCGACCAGCGGCATGTGGGCGTCCTCGGGGAAGAAGATGGCGAACTGGCCCGGCCCGGTGCGGCACCAGGTTTCCGGCTGACATTCGAACAGCTGGTAGTCCTGCTCCTCGTCGAAGTCGGCCGACGGTTTGGTGCATTCCGATAGCGGCATCCAGCCTAGCTGATCGCGGCCTGCGAGGGTGTACTGGATGTCGATGTAGGCCCTGTGTACCTCCATCACCGAGTCCGCCGCCTTCTTACCGCTGTCCACGACCACCAGCGCAAAGACGTTCTCGCCGTCGATCTCATGACGCCCAGGCTCGAGCGCGGCCAGGTCGTCGCGGCGGAGAAACTCGAATCCCCTGGCGAAACCGGGATTGATCGACTCGTACTTCGCAGCGGCGGCCAACACGTCGACGATCATCTTCCGGCCCTTTCCAGCGGATGGGTTTCGGCGAACGGGAGCAGGTTGGTCACGTCGAACCAATCACCGCCGAAGCCCTTGGCCGAGGTGGTGGACTCTCCGAGGAGCGGCCGCGACGGTAGGTGTTTCAGGGTTTGATCCGAATCCCGGCGGGCGACGTTGCAGGAGAATCGACCGCGCAGGCGGTCGTCGGCGTCGACGCTGTCCGAAGAGGGGATGTTCGGGCTCTCCCATGCCTTCTCGTCGCAGTCGTAGTCGCAGCGGATCAGAAGTTCCAACCTGCACTCTCCTTCCCGCCGGGTCTGGGCGGGTGGCAATAGCTCGCTGGTTCGGTGCAAATTGGCGGCAATCCAGCGGCGGTGTCAACGCCTGCGGCGCACCCGGACTGCCCGCGTGTTGAGAAATGTTCCGCCCCGCCGGGAAAGGGGGGCAGAGATCCCCGCTAAGATGGGTATTCCTGGCAGTGTGTTCATACTGCACAAAGTTCATTGTTATCAATTTGTTATGGGTTATTGAGCGATGCCGTGGGTGGCCCCGGCCGCCCTCTCAGGGGTGCGGGTAAGCGGTGGAACGCTACTTGCTGAAGATCGGGGCAAACACGCCTAGAAATCGGCAGGAACGCCCATGCACCCGGCAAGAAAAGACCTCTTCGACAGGACCGCCCGCTTCGCCATCCTCTTCGCGTTCGTCTACCTGACGGTGCGTATCGGGATGGGTTTCCTGGTCCAATAGGTCCGGCCGCGCTCGCCGTTGCTCGCATCGCCAACTGGCTAGACAGCACCGAGCGAATGGCCAGCATGACCCGCGGCTCTTCTAGTTCCTTCGCTCCGGAAGTCGGCAGGAGATCGGTTCAACCGGTGGCTCAGACCGGCCTGTTATTTTCGCGACGCGGCATGTGCGGCTGTCGTGCGAACAACACCGCAAATGAGCCCAGTGCCGTGATGCCGGCCAGGATCAGGAACGCTGCCCGGTAGTCCCCGTAGTTGTCGTAGAGAAAGCCGGCAAACAGCGGACCGCTCATCATGCCGATCATGATGATCAATGAGGCGAAACCAGAGATCCGGGCGAAGGAGCGGCGCCCGAAGTAGTCTGCGCGCATGGCGTTGATCAGCGGTCCGCGGATACCCCAGGCCAGGCCGTGCAGCGCCGCAAAGATCAGCGCCTCGGTGGCCGACTCGGCAAAGGCAAACAGAATCACCGCCACGGTATGGATCCACATGCAGGCGAAGATGCTCAGGCGCTTGCTGAATCTGTTGCTCACGAACCCCCCCAGGAACTGAAAGCTCACCTGCACCCCGAGCAGCACCGTGACGACACCGGCAGCCTCCTCCGTACTGCGGCCGACGCCGTGGACCATGTGGGGGATCTGGTGCAACATGACGGCGCCGACCACGAACAGCGCTGCGCTGTGGGTAATGGACAACAGCCAGAACGCGGGCGTTCGCAATGCCTGGCCGACGGTGAAATCGGGCTCGGCCGGAAGGGCCGCAGCCGCGCCGGCCGGGTCGTGGCCGGCAGCCGCGCCGTCGGGTCTGCTGCCGTGCTCCTCCGGACTGCGCCGCATGGCCAGAGACGTGGGCACGGCGACGGCCACGATCAGCAGGGCCGACCAAAGAGCAGTCGCCCGCCAGCCATGGGCGGCGAGAGACCAGACCACTACCGGCACGAACATGCCTCCTACGCCCGCCCCCGACATGGCGATACCCATGGCTGCCGCCCGCCATCGGGTGAACCAGTTGGTCAGGGAAGTGGCGATGGGCATGAAGCCACCCAGGCTCGAGCCGAGGGCGATTACGGCGAAGCAGAGATAGAAGGAGAGCAGCGACTCGACGCGGCTGAAGAGAACGAAGCCCAGTCCAAATACCGCGTTGCCGATGACCATCATCCAGCGCGGCCCGTACCTGTCGGTCAGCCATCCCTGCAAAGGACCCAGCAAGCCGCTCTCGGCCCGTGCCATCGCGAAGACGCCGGCGATGGCGGCACGGCTCCAGCCGAACTCCTGTTCCAGCGGCAGGACGTAGGCGGTGAAGCTGTGGAACAGGAGAGTGCCGTGGAGGATCTCGACGCCGAACCCGGCCAGGACCATCCACCAGCCGTAGAACAGGCGGGGCCCGGGCGCGGCGCCCCCCGCAGTCCGGTCGGCATGCGGGTCGGGGACATCGCGCATGAACCTGGGAATCGGCATGGGGAACTTTTAAGAGTACGGCGGTCCCTGGAGGTCGTCAAAACAGGGTCATAATGCCCTCTCCAGACTGCGGTACTGCACCGCCTCGCTGACGTGGGTCGCCTCGATCGCGTCGCTGCCGCCGAGATCGGCGATGGTCCTGGCGACCTTGAGGATCCGGTGCATCGCCCGCCCGGAAAGCGCCAGCTTGTCCATCGCCGCCTCCAAGATCGTCGCTGCCGCGTCCCGCAACAGGCAGTGCCGGTGGATGTGCCGGGCATCCATATGGGCGTTGCAGAAGGTCTCCGCGGCGTCGCCAAACCGCTGCAACTGTCGCAAGCGGCAGCGATTGACCCGGGCGCGGACGTCGGTGGAGGAGGTAGTGCTGGCGCGGTCGCTCAGCTCGGCGTAGGTAGCTCCTGGCACCTGCACGTGGATGTCGATGCGGTCTAGCAGGGGCCCCGAAACCCGCGAGCGATAGCGGTGCACCGCCTGTGGCGAGCAGATGCAGGCCTGGCGCGGGTCGGTGAGGTTGCCGCAGGGGCAAGGATTCATCGCCGCGATCAGCATGAAGCGGGCGGGGAAGCTCAGGGTCCGCTGGGCCCTGGCGATGGTGACTGAGTTCGCCTCCAGGGGCTGGCGCAGCGCCTCGATGACGTGGGTCTTGAACTCCGGCAGCTCGTCGAGGAAGAGGACGCCATGGTGGGCGAGAGATACCTCGCCGGGACGGGGGAAGGGGCCGCCTCCCACCAGGCCGGCGGCGGAAATGGTGTGGTGCGGCGCGCGAAAGGGCCGCGTGGAGACCAGACCGGCGCTGGCGGGCAGCGACCCGGCCACCGAGTGGATCTTGGTGGTGGCCAGCGCCTCCTCCAGGCTCATGTCCGGCAGGATCGAGGGCATCCCCTGCGCCAGCATTGTCTTGCCGGAACCGGGGGGACCGACCAGCAAGATGTTGTGGCCGCCGGCGGCAGCGACTTCGAGGGCGCGTTTGGCGAACTCTTGGCCGCAGACCTCGGCGAAGTCGAGGCCGCCGCCCGCTTCGGCTGCCAGGAGCGCAGCCGGATCGACGGTGTGGGGCGGGATGCGGACTCCGCCCTCGACCAGCTCGACTGCCTCGGAGAGGGTGGCGATGCCGTAGACGACGGGGCCGTCGGCCAGGGCGGCCTCGCGGGCGTTGTCGCGCGGCACGATCATGCCGTAGTCACCCTGGTCGCGCAGGCTCACGGCGATGGGCAGCAGGCCGCGCAGGGGGCGCACCGAGCCGCTGAGAGACAGCTCGCCGAGCAGTACGAAGTCCGCTAGCCGTTCGCCGCGAATCTGACCCGACGCGGCCAGCACGCCGACGGCGATCGCCAGGTCGAAGGCCGATCCGGCCTTGCGAACAGCGGCCGGTGCCAGATTCACGGTCACCCGCCGCCGGGGCCAGTTGAAGCCGGCGTTGCGGACCGCCGCCATCACTCGCTCCTTGCTCTCGCGCACGGCGCTGTCGGGCAGGCCGACGACGGTGAAGCTCGGTAGCTGCCGGTCGGTGTCGACCTCGACGTGAACCGGGTAGGCATCAATGCCGATGGTCGCGGCGGTGCGGACGGTGGTGGGCATGCCGGCGGTTACGCAAGAAGCCTGCCACCTGGCAGCTCCTGCGAGAGGGCGGACAGCGGCTCATTGCGGTGTAACGGAGGGTCGACGCCGGCGTGCAGTCGCCGTTACGCTGGCATCATGGCGCCAGGCGATGGATGGTGGGGGACAGCTACAGAAGGTACTTAAGGCTCAACCTGCCCCAGGCTTAGGAGAGCTCGCGTTGGATCGGTCGCTGCTTGTAAGTCACTTCGTTGCCGGGCGCGAGGGAGCGGACGCGAATAATTTGTAGAGGCCTGTAAATTGGTGCAGCTTAACACACATAGCTGTATCTGAGTGTGCCCATATCTCTGAACACCAGTCTCTCTGCGCTCAACGCGGCACGCAGTCTCAACGTCACCACCCGCGCTGCGAGCCAGGGCCTCGAACGCCTGTCTTCCGGGCTGCGCCTCAACCGGGCCAGCGACGATCCGGCCGGCCTGTCGATACGCGAAACCATGCGGGCCGAAATCTCGAGACTGCGGCAGGCGGTGCGCAACGCCGAGCAGGCGACCAACCTCGTCCAGACTGCCGAGGGCTCGCTCAACGAGGTCAATGCCGTTCTCATCCGCATGTGCG
>CAYWBJ010000053.1:0-1806 GCA_964456165.1 uncultured Gemmatimonadaceae bacterium
CAGGAAATAGGCGACTTCCGCTGGGGCTTCAGCACCCTCGTGCCCGAGGTCGACACCGTGTCCCCAGGTGCCAGCCAGGAAGTGGCATCCGGCACCCGCCGCATCGCCGTGGACTTCTCCAGCGCCATAGACCAGGACCTGGCGGTCGACCCCGACCTGTTTCAGCTCAGCCAGGGAGGCAACCGCATCCCCCTCGAGTCGCAGGACTTCGACTACGACCTCTCGACCTTTCAGGTCTCGCTGCCGGCGGTCACCCTCGAACCCGGAAGCCAGTACGAGGTTAGTGTCAGCTCTCAGGTCCGCGGCCCCCTCGCCGCCGCCGGACCGGACGAGCAGTGGATGTTCACGACCCAAGTGCCGTTACTGAACGCCGTCGCGCCACAAGCCGGCAGCAGCGACGTCTCTGTCGACTCGACCTCGATCCGGGTGGAGTTCGATGCGCCACCGTCCGCCAGCGTCGCCGACGCGGTGCAGCTCTTCGCGCAGGGCGAGCCGGTGGCCATCGGGCCCGTCAGCTTTCTCGGTGCCAGCACGATCACCTTCGCCACTCAGAATCCGGTCCTGCGCGCCGGCACCCGCTACCAGGTGCGCATCGCCGGCGGCGCCGGCGGACCACGCCGCAGCGAGGACTACGAGTGGACCTTCAGCACAATCGTGCCGACCCTCGAGACCACGGACCCGCCGGCCGACACCGAGGCCGCCGCCGCCGCACTCGAGCAGTGGAACCTCGTCTTCTCAGCCCCTATCGACGACGAGGTTGCCGACGCCGATCACTTCGCGCTGACCCGCGATGGCAAAAGCGTCGCCCTGCGCGCGGACGCCCCGGTGCCCCTCGACTCCGACAACCGCTCGTTCGGCCTGGCGCCGGCAGAGGGGTGGCAGGTAGGCAGCACCTACGCGCTGCAGATCGCCGCCGACGTCAGTGGCCCGCTGGGTACAGGTCAGGCAATCGTGCGAGCGTTCACTACTGCCGTGCCGGCTATCGCCGCTACCACCCCGGCCGCCGGCAGCTCGAACATCACGATCGCCGACGCAGCCATCACGGTGGCCTTCGACATCGCGCCCGACCCGGCTATCGGCGCGACCGGCGGCGTGCAGCTCACCCAGCAGGGGCAGGCCGTCGCGATCTCCGAGGTCAGTTTCGTCGACGCCAACACGGTGACCTTTGTCCCCGCGGCCGGCGTTCTGAGCGCCGGCACCGAGTACCAGGTCACCATCGCCGCCGCCGCCGGCGGCACCCGCCGCGCGGAAGACTACCGGTGGTCGTTCAGCACCCTGGTGCCCGCGGTAGATGCCGTCGCCCCCGCCCGAGATGCCGACATCGACGCGGAAGGACTCGGACAGGTCGAGATTTCATTCGCCTCGTCCATCGACGAAGGCAAGGCGGATAAAAGTCACTTCATCCTCACCCGCAGCGGCGAGGCAGTCGCGCTGCGGGACAACGACCCGGTGGCCCTCGACTCCGACAGCCGCTCGTTCGGCCTGGCGCCGGCAGAGGGGTGGCAGGTAGGCAGCACCTACGCGCTGCAGATCGCCGCCGACGTCAGTGGCCCGCTGGGTACAGGTCAGGCGGTTCTCCACCCGTTCACGACTGCCGTACCGGAGCTGGGCGACGTGAGCCCGGCAGCCGGAGACGACGCAGTCTCGTCTCTCGATGCCACCATCACCCTCGCCTTCGACGTGGCGCCTGACCCCTCGATTAGCGATGAGGGCGTGGTCCAGCTCATGGCCCAGGGACAGCCGGTCGCGATCTCTCCGGTAAGTGCCATCGACGCCCAAACTTACACCTTCGAGCCTGCAGATGGA
>CAYWBJ010000054.1:0-17185 GCA_964456165.1 uncultured Gemmatimonadaceae bacterium
ATGGAATTGGCGCCGCCGTTGCCGGCGACCGGGATGCCGAGCTCGTGCAGCTCGACCTTGGGGACGCCGTCGGTGCCGGCGCCCATGCACTGGATCAGCTTCAGCTCACCGGGGCGTTCGTGGATGTCGCCGAGCGGGTATCCCCAGGTGACGATTATGTTGGCATCGGCCACTATTCCAGCGCTGCGCTCCGCAATCGTTTCGGTCGGGTCGCAGGGCACGGCGGAGAAATCGACGGCGTCGGACAGGCGTTCGGCGAGCCAATTGCGCTCCCATTCCCGGCGGTAGCCGACGAAGGCGAGTTTCAGGTTGGGCATCGATGGTCCTTGCGGTCGGGTGCAACGGGAGAAGGGGAGGTATTGGGAAAAGGTGTCGGTCGCACAAGAGGTGCCCGTGATCGCGACGGACTTCTCCCCGGGAGGGGGTTGGACAGCCCGGGACAAGGGCAGCCACCGATGGTCGAAAGGAGACGGTGGAGCCTGTGGCACGGTATGGGCGGACGGAATCGGGCCCGGGCACCGATCGCATGCCTAGGAGATCCAGGCGCCGGTAGCACGGCGACGGGTAGTCGTGCTACCGGCCGCTCAGTGGATCTCGATGCCGGCTGCCTCACAGATGCGGCGCACGTTGGATGCCGCCCTCGGGTAGCGGTCGTTGGCCAGGTGCTCCAACAGCATGTAGTCGTCGGGATGCCCATCCTGCCAGCGCTGCAGGGCCGTGACCATGTCGAGCTCGCCGTCACCCGGTATCGCCTCGTCGATGTGTAGAACCAGCCCCGACTTAATGACCAGGTCCTTGCAGTGGCCCACCGGCGAGATCGGTCCCATGTGATCGAAGATCTGGTTGAGGCGAGCAGTGTTGTCCCAGACCTGGGCCATGGACTGGAAGTGGTTGACGTAGTCCATGACTACGCCCATGCGATCCGAGCCCACCTCCTCGATGATCGACTTGTTGATCTCGGGCGAGCCCATGATGGTCAGTGCGTGCGTCTCGAGGATGACCGTCACGTCCTCCTCCTCGGCCTTGGCGGCGACCTTCTTCAAGGTGTCGACGAGGCGCTCGCGCGAGGCCGGCTCGTGGTTCTCGCGGCAGGGGCTGTAGGAGCCGGCGGGGTTCAGGCTCCCGGTGCGGATCAGGCAGGTGAATGCAGCCAGCTCGCGGGCGACCTCGACGCCGCGCTTGATCTTGGTGATCGCGTAGTCGCGGATGCCGGAATCGGGGTCGAACAGGCATTCGCCGAAGCCGATGGCGAACTGGGGTTGGTCCATGCCGGCTGCGGCGTAGACCGTGCGGACCCGCTCGCATTCGGCCGTGGTGACGTCGAAGAGTTGCTGCCCGTCGCCGTGGAATGCAGCGCCAGTAAGGCCGAGGGCGCGGATGGCTTCGAGGTGCTCGTGCTGGATGGCTCGGAACTCGGGCAACATGCCGCAGACGCCTAAGCGCATGGCGTTTCCTTTCGTTGGGCTATTCGTACGTCCTGTTTTCCCACCACTGGCCGACGGAGATCAGCAGCTGATCGGCGACCTCCTCGCCCTCGTCCGAAGCCAGGCCGGCGAGGAAGCGGGCCGAGCGCTCCGGGCTTGGCAGGCTGTCGTACTCCTTCTCCTCGGCCTCTTCCCGGGACTCTCCCCGGCGCTCCGCCATTTCGCCGATGGCGCCCACGCGTATACGGGTGTTCATGTTTTCGGGGAGGGCGACGTGTATGCGAATGCCGAGCGGCGTGACCTGCTCGCGGACGCAGAGCGCCATGCCATGCACGCCGCCTTTGCTCGCCGCATATGGAACCGAGGCGCTGCCGCCGTGGATGCCGGCGCCGGAAGCCAGCAGGATCATCACGCCGCCGCCGGCTTTCTCCATGGGGGGCGTGGCATGTTTCACGCAGTAGAAGGTGCCGGTCAGGTTGACCTCGATCGCCCGCAGGAAGGCCTCGGTCGGAAAGCTGTCGACCCGGGCGCCGGCACAGGGGAGAATAGCGGCGCAGTTGACGAGGTGGTCCAACTGTCCGAAGCGGGAGACGGCAGTCCCCATGACGCGCTCGACGTCGGCCTCGACAGACAGGTCGGCGGTGACGGGCTCGAAAGCGTCGGAAGCGGCGGTCTCCGCGGTCGCTGCGAGACCGTCGGCCTCGATGTCCACGGCGATGACACGGGCACCGCGCGCGGCAAAGATCAGGGCGGCTTCGCGCCCCAGTCCGGCAGCGGCGCCGGTGATCACGGCGACTTTGTCTTGCAGGCTCATGGTTGCCTCATCAATAACATTCGGTTAGTACCCGATAGCCGCGATATTCACGGGATTTTTGGTTAAACGGGCAAACGGCGGGGACCCCGCAGGAGGGTTGGGTTAGCCGGGCGCGGGAACCGCTGCCTGCGTAGGGAAGCTACCAGACACCGGCCACGCAGTCGCAGAAGGTCGCCAATTACGGCTCTCACGCCCCCGCTGTCCTCGGCGTCGGCAGGATCTCCTTCTCCATCTCGGCGAACAGCAGCCGCCGTACCATCTCGCTCTTCAGGTTGGCGGCCGCCGGATCGTCCCACAGGTTGCGTAGTTCCCCCGGATCTTCCTCCAGGTCGAAGAGCTCACCGTAGTTGCGGCGATGGTAGACGGTGAGCTTGTAGCGGTCCTCGATGTAGGTCTTCACGTGCACGGTCGAGGCTTCGTGGTGGTTCTCGACCAACACGTGATCGCGGACCCGGTCGCGATCCCCGTACCAGACCTGGGACTGGTCGATTCCGGACATCGACCGCGGCACGGGAATGCCGGCGGCCGACAGGAAGGTGGGGGCGAAGTCGACGAGGGACTGCAGCGTGTCGGAGCGTACCCCAGCCGGCACCCGTCCCGGCTGGTTGACGATCAGCGGGACGCGGACCAGGTCTTCGTAGTGGAAGGGGCCCTTGGCGGTCAGTCCGTGGTGACCGTAGAAGTGGCCGTGATCGGAGGCGAAGACGACCAGGGTGTCTTCGGCGAGTCCCGTTGCTTCCAGCCGCTCTAGGATCTGGCCGATTTGCCTGTCCATCAGACTGACCATGCCGTAGTAGCAGGCGATGTCGCGGGCCAGCTCATCGCGATCGTGCAGGTGGGAGCTGAGACCGTGCAGGCCCTTGCCCGTCACGTTCCAGGCGCTGAAGTCGGGGGTCTCCGTCTGTGTCATCCGGAAGTGGGGAGGATTGGTGTCGTGCTCGCCGGGGACCACCGCCGGCACGGTGACCTCGTCTGGATCGTACATCGCGTCCCAGGGCTCCGGCACCAGGTACTTAGGGTGTGGATCGAAGAAGCTCGACCATAGGAAGAAGGGCTCGTTTGCGGCGGCGTGGCGATCGAGCAGGGCGCAGGAACGCTCGGCGATCCAGGTCCCGTAGTGGTACTCCTCGGGAATGTTCCACTTGCGGTACTGATCCGGGTTGTTGCCTGTAGGTGGCCGGAAGTAGTCCCGCCAGTTGGATAGTCCGCTCTCCTCCATCCAGATCGCGTAGTGCTGGCCGACGTGGGCTTCGTCGGTGTGGTTGCGGGCGAGCTCGACGTGCTGAAAGCCGTAGAACGGTTGGTCGAAGCGGCGCCAGAAGTCTAGATCCTGCAGCCGTGGATAGGACTCGAGCGAGGGGTACTGGTCGCTGCCGTGGAGAGGCTGGAAGTGCGCTTTTCCGACGAGGGCGGTGCGGTAACCGTTGGCAGTAAAGTCTTCGCCTACCGTGTGCTCCGACTCCGGGAGCTTGGTGCCGAGGGTGTGGGCGCCGTGCTGACTCGGATACTTACCGGTGATGATGGAGGCGCGGGTCGGCGTGCAGGTAGGGTTGGGGCAGTAGGCGCGCTGGAAGAGGGTGCCGCTGCCGGCGAGCCGGTCGAGGTTCGGTGTCTGGATCTCGGGATTCAGGCAGCCGAGGGTGTTCCAGTGCTGCTGGTCGCTGGTAATCAGAAGGATGTTGGTCCGGGTTGCCATCGACGGCTCGGAGATTGTGGCGAATACCGTTAGCTTTGTGCTACTGCGTATGGGAGAGTCGAAATGCCTTGGGCGACGACATCACCGCTGCGGGCCGTCGAGCCGCTCCCTAAACCCGCGCGAACTTGTGCAGCAGGTCCCCGGTGCCTACCTCGCCCACGTAGATGTCGCCGTGGCGGTCGACCCAGATGCCGTGGGCGCCGTGCGGCCGGTTGTTGGGCCCGCCCGTCACGACCCATTGCGTCAGCAGCTGCCCCGCGGAATTCAGGATGGTGACGCCGCCACCCTCGGCGATGAAGACGGTGCCATCGCCGTCGATGAACAGGCCGCAGGGTCCCGGCCGGCCCGGCCACTGCTCCAGGAACTTCCCCTCGGCATCGAACAGCTGCATCCGGTTGTTGGACTCGCGGTCGGCGACCATGAGGCGCCCGTCCGGGGTGGCGAAGACGTTGTGCGCGAGGGTGAACTGACCAGGGCCTTCGCCTCTGCCGCCCCAGGTGTGCAGCAGCTCGCCGGCGGCAGAAAAATGGTGGATGTGCTGGTTGCCGTAGCCGTCGGAGACGTAGAGGTCGCCGGATGGTGCGCGCACCGCGCGGGTGGGCTGGTTGAAGGGCACCCCTTCGGCGCCGGGCTGGTTCAGCGTCCCGAGGGTCTCCAGGATCTCGCCGTCCCCGGAGCAGATGCGGACGGTGTGATCGCCGCAGTCGGCGATGTAGAGGCGGTCCTCGGAGTCGACCCAGATGTCGTGGGGCAGCACGAAAAGATCGCCCCCCCAGCACGAGAGGAACTGACCGTCCCGGTCGAACACGACGACCTCGTGACTGGGCTCCCGGTCGAGCACGTAGACCCGGTCCCGCGAATCGGCGGCCACGCCTGAGGCGATGCCGAGCGTACGTCCTTTTGCCCAGCCGTCTACCTGCCTGTATCTGTAATCTCCACTACCAACTATCATCTGCTGTCCCTTTCGTCGATGATCGCTCCGGTTTCGCGTCGGGCGCTGCCTGGGCAGCCCGGAATTCCCGTAATTCAACAGTCGATAGAATGGATCACGGGAGCGCGGAGAGCAATTCGCTGCCGCGATCCCGAGCCATCTCTCTGGAGGAAGCATGTTTCAGCTCTCGGAAGATCAACTCGGGTTCATTGAGACGTTCGGCTACTTGCACTTTCCCGGCCTCCTAGGCGACAGGATCGGAGCTGTCGAGGAGGCGTTCGAAGAGCTGATGGGCGCCAACGGTGGCGATGGACACGACGGGCAAAAGCGCTTCGACCTGGCCCCCTTCCTCAATCACAGTCCTTACCTGGTCACCCTGCTCGACGACGAGTGTATCCGCGGCATCGCGGCAGGCTTGCTGGGCGATGACTACCAGTACTGGAACAGTGACGGCAACTTCTACGTCGGTGATACCCGGTGGCATTCGGATACCGCCTGGCCGGAGCCGCTGCGCTTCTACAAGATGGCGCTCTACCTGGACCCGATGACAAAAGACACGGGCGCTCTGCGCGTTATTCCGGGCAGCCATCGCTTCGGCGAGGGGTTCGCCGAAGCGGTCCAGGAACAGCTCTCCGGCGAGGCGGCGAGCTGGGGCGGTCTGCCGGGCGATCAGATTCCGGCCGTGGCACTGGAGACGCAGCCCGGCGACCTGGTGGTCTTCAACCATTCCACCAAACACAGTGCCTGGGGTGGAGGCGAGCGCCGGCGGATGTTCACCATCGTCTTCTGCCGCCGACTTACGGATGCGACGGACCTCGAAAACTACGAGGCGTACATACACCAGCACGGCTACAGCAAGCGCGAGGTCTTCGGTGACGACGGGCCGCTGCTGGGCTCGGCCACGCCGGAGCGCCGTCGCCACCTGCAGCAGCTGATCGAACATGTTCCCGAGGTCGTCTGAGCGGTGGGGATGACCAACTACAGGAGAGCAGGAAGAAGATGAAGATCACGGCAGTGGAGCTGCACATCCTCGAGGATCCCAGCCAGCCGCAGGGCACCTTCAAGCTGCGCGAGGTGCCTAACCTGCGTCGCGTCCAGTACACGCACGGCAGCAAGAGCATTCCGACCGATCGCAAGCTGCGCCAGCACTTCCTCAAGGTGAAGACGGACGAAGGGATCGCGGGGGTCTGCACGACGACGATGACGCCGGACCAGGTGGACATCATGCGCAACCAGGTGATGGGAGAAGACCCCCTGCACCGCGAGCGGTTGTTCCAGATGCTGCACAAGGGCACGCGCTGGTGTTACCAGAAGCCGGGATGGTTCGGCGACTTCGACAACTGCCTGTGGGACATTGTCGGCAAGGCGGCCGGCCTGCCGGTCTACGCCCTCATCGGTCGCGTCCGCGAGCGCTTCCCCGTCTACCTCACCAGCGGCGACAGTCCGCTGGAGGTCTATTACGAACAAATCGACCTGGCGGAGGAATACGGCGTCGACGCCTACAAGTTCCACACCTACAAGGGCGGCAAGGCCGACATCCCGATCTTCCACGCGGTGCGCGAGCGGGTGGGGCCGGACTTCCTTCTGATCAACGACCCGGTCTGCTCGTACAATCTGGAGGAGGCGATCGAGGTGGGCCACGTGATGGAGGAGCTCGGTTTCCTGTGGCTGGAGGAGCCGATGCACGAGTACAAGCAGCACCAGTACCAGATCCTCTGTGACGAGCTGCAGATGCCGGTGATGGGCAACGAGACCCTGATGGGCGACCTGGGCATCTCGACTCAGTGGCTGCTGTCGGGCGCCACCGATCTGCTGCGGGCCAACGCCCGCTTCGGCACGACCCAGGTGCTGAAGATGGCCCACTTCGCCGAGATGTACGATACCAACATTGAGATGAACGCCGAGGGCGGGCTGTTCGGCCTGCTGCACGCCCACCTGGGCTGCTGTATCGACAACACCGGTTTCTACGAGGCGGGCGCAGCCGCCCTGGAAGCCAAGAATGGCGAGCCGTGGGGGATGACGAACACGCCGCCCATCGTCGACGGACACATCGTGCCGCCGGATGGACCGGGCTGGGGCGCGGAGTGGGATTGGGAGCGCTTCGCGGCGATGACGGTGGAGGTCTGCTGAGCACCGCAGGTCTGCTCAGAAGCGCAAGTCTGCTGACACGGATCAGGCCAGCCAGCCGGCCAGGTTCTCGCGCACGAACTCGTCGTCGTTGAGGTGGGGATAGGCGGCGTAGACCCGGTCGATCTCCTCGCTCTGGCCGGGGGAGAGCACCTCTCCCGGCTCCAGGCACCAGATGCCCTCCAGCAGGCCCTGCCGGCGCAGGACCTCGTGGATGCCGGCGATACAGCCGGCGAAGCCGTTGGCCGGATCGAAGAAGGCGGCGTTGCTGTCGGTGACCTGGATGGCGCGGGCGAGCATCTCTTCCGGAATGGCGTCGCCACTGTCGGTCAGCTGCCGGCATTCCCACAGCAGGCTCACTGCCTTCTGCGTCCATACCGCCCAGTGGCCCAGCAGGCCGCCGGCGAAACGCACGTGAACCGGCTCGCCACCGCAGACGAACTCGTGGCGGGTGAGCAGATCGAGGACGATGTTGTCGTCGTTGCCGGTGTAGAGCGCGATGTCGCCGGCGCGGCCGCACGCTGCCACCGCACGCAGGACATCGATGGTCTGGTACCGGTTGAAGGGCGCAATCTTGATCGCCACCACCTGCTCGATCTCGACGAACCGACGCCAGAAGTCGTAGCCGAGAACCCGGCCACCCACCGAGGGCTGGAGGTAGAAGCCCATCACCGGAATCCGTTCGGCGACGGCGCGGGAATGGTCGATGAGGGCATCGTCGTCTGCCTCTTTCATGGCGGCGAGGCTGAGCAGGCCGGCGTGGTAGCCCCGGTCGACGGCGAGCCCGGCCTCGGCAACCGCCTGCCCGGTGGGGCCGCAGATGCCGGCGACGCGGATGTAGCCGGTATCTGCCTCGGCCGTCATCACGTCTGCGGCAAGCTCCAGCACCGGCTCGAACAGGCCGACTGCCGGATCGCGGATGGCGAACTGGGTCGTGTGGACGCCCACAGCCAGGCCGCCGGTGCCGGCAGCGAGGTAATAGCGGATGAGCGCGCGCTGGCGGCGCTCGTCGAACTGGCGGGAGGCATCCAGCGCCAGCGGCATGGCGGGGATGACCTGGCCCTGGTGCAGGGCGGCGTGGACAACGGCTGGTAGGGACATGGCGTTCGCAACCTGCGTTACGTGTTGTCGGACCTGCTATCGGATCGTGGACTCCGCCTGGCGATGACCAGCAGACCAAGGCCGATGGCGCAGAGGCCGGGCACCAGGAAGATCGTCTTCAGGGCGTAGCCGTCCACGTACCGCGACTCCAGGCATAACGCGGCGCCGACAGCGGCCAGGAAGAAGGCTGAGAAGATGCGCACCATCAGCCGCACGGGCGGTGGCTCCAGCGTTGCGGTGGTGGTCGGTGCAACCGGGCGGTGTCGCGTGCCATTCCACTATATTACCGGCTGGCGGCGCACGCGTCTATCCTCGGCGGGCTATCCAGGTTCGCTGCAGCTCCTGAGATGAAACGACAGCAGCTCTTCCGTCCCTTCTCATTCGGTTCCGCCGAGCGGGACCGAATGGACCGCGACGGCCACATCGCTTTTCCCGGCTTGCTTACGGATTCCACCCGCGAGGAGCTGACAGCCGCCCTTATGCGCATCTTCGCCATGCCGGTGGAGGACGAGGACTACCCTCCCCGCCGTTTCGCCGCCGAGTTCGATTCCTGCCTGGAGGGCCTCGTCGGCCACCCCGAGCTGGTCGGCCTGGCCCGCACGGTGCTGGGCGAGGAGATCCGCTTCGACCACGCGGTCGCCCTCAACCGGCCAGGCGGTAGCGGCCCTACCGCCTGGCACAGCCACGAATACGGGGAGGCGAACCCCGGCTTGGGTTTCATCCGGATCTTCTTCTACGTCAACGGTTTCGAGGCCGGCGACGGCGGGCTGAAGGTGGTTCCCGGCAGCCATCACTACCGCGACCCCGCACTCAGCGCGCCCACCGACGCCGAACTGGAGGCTGGCTGGCTGGTGGGAAAGGTCCAACCGGAAACCGGCGAGCCGCTGCGCACCGAGGCGTTGTCGGTGCCCCCGGGCACGGTGATCCTGATGTGGACCCACGCCGCCCACGGCGTCACTCCCCGCAGCCCGGATAGCGACACCCGCTGGTGCATCGTCTACGCCTACCGCAACCCGGGCGAGCCTTCCGCGGCGCGCTGGATCAGCGAGGAGTTCGAGCGCCGGCAGGTCCCGGGTACCGAGGGGCTCATGAGCCTGTACTGACGAACGGCTCCCGTCCGTCTTCGGTCGGGTCGGGTTCGCGGACCCGCCGCAGGCCTGGCATGAAAACCATGAGAGCCAGGACCACAAGGGCGCACGGCGCAGCTTGGACGGCCACCGCCATCGGGGCGCCGAACGTCTCTGCCAGGGCCCCGACCTGCAGCCGGCCTGCCGGGCCGGTGCCGATGGCGATGACGAGGCAGCCCATGGCGCGGGAGCGCATCTCGTCGCTGGAGTTGGTGAGCACGATCGAGCTCTGCATCATGCCGAAGGCGGCTTGACCGATGCCGGCGATTATCAGCAGGGCCAGCGACAGCTCGAACAGGGTGGAATTGGCGAAGGCGAAGAGGGTGACAGCGAACAGCGCCGAGCCGCCGGTGAATATCAGGCCGTTGCTCACCTTCCCCCGCAGAGCTTTTATGATCAGCAGACCGAAAAGCGAGCCGATGCCGTTGCCGGCGCCCAGGATTCCCAGGCCGGTGGGGCCCTGACCGAGGACGTCGCGGGCGAAGACGGGCAGCAGGGTCATGTACGGGAAAGCCAGGTTGTTCATGATCAGCGTGATCAGGAAGGTGCCGAGGATGGCCTGGTTGCCGCGCACGTAGCGGAACCCTTCCATCACGTCCCGGATCGGCGTCCAGGCCTTCGGCGCATCCTCGCGTGCCGCTGGTACCGACATCCCCAGCAGGATCGCCAGCGTCACGCCGGACAGGGCGACGAGCACGGCGTAACAGCCGCTGGCGCCGAACGTGTCGAGCAGCAGGCCGGCGCTGAACGGCCCGAGGATGCGGGAGACCATCTGGACGAAGGCCTCCAGCATCATGGCGTCGACGGTGCGGGTCTTGCCCACCAGGTCGGGCATGTAGGAGCGGCGCGCCGGCCAGTCGAAGGCCCAGGCCGAGCCGAGGACGAAGGAGAGCAGGCAGAGCTGCCAGTAGGCCACCTGCCCGCTCCAGATCAGCAGGCCGACGCAGGTGTAGGCGGCCAGGGTGATCGACTGGCAGATCAGGATTATGCCGCGCTGGCCCATGCGGTCGATGACGGCGCCGCTGACGAAACCCCAGATCAGTAGGGGGACGGCTCGGTAGAAGGTGACCAGCGCCACCAGCCACGGCGAGTCGGTCAGCTCCAGCACCAGCCAGCCAACCACGAGCAGCTCCATCCACATCGCCTGCCACCAGAGCCCGTTGCCGATCAGCAGCCGGCGGTAGTCGGGAATGCCCAGCGGGTCCAGCAGGCGCGGTCGCTCCCCGTCTCCGCGAATGTCCGTCATCGCAGGCCTTGCCCGGTCAGAAGCCGAAAATCGAATTTCCCTGGTGGCCGGTGAGGTAGTCGATGACCAGCCAGGCGCCGTTGCACATCACCTGGCCGGCGATGAGACCGAGAAAGAAGGTTCGGCCGCGCCGGTACAGGGAGGGGCCGCCGAGCCGGAGCAGGATCAGCTTGAGCGCCCAAGCGACGAAGGCGCTGAAGGCGACGTAGCCCATGATGTTGGTTGCGCTTATTGGATAAGCGACCGGATGCAGGGGCCACCAGGGCAGGCGCTGCCGGGCCCAGATTAGGAGACCCATCACGGTCGCGCCGCCGGCGAAGAACCCGTAGCCGAGCAGCGAGCGCGTAGCCGAGAGGGCGCGCTCGGCGGCGGCGTAGTTGTAGGTGTTCATGGCGGTAAAGAAGTACCCCCCCAGATTCACGCCGCCATGGCGATAGCCGAGGCTCAGGACCAGCCACAGCGATGCGATGGCGCCGATGCCCAGCGCCAGGATGATCATCCAGAACACCAGGCGGCGGCTCTCGCGTTCCATCTCCTGGATCAGGCGCAGGGCGTTGGCGAGAACGGCCATCACAAAGGCGCGCACCTCGGCGCACCAGACGTAGGCGATGGACAGGTTGGCGACGCCGGCGGCGCCAACGACGTTGGCGCCGAGCCCGTAGATGACGAAGTCGGGGGCGATCATCGGCGTCTGCAGGGTGGCGACGCCGGCCTCCACTATGATCCGGGTGATGCCGATGAAGATCAGTATCGCAATGACGGCGAACAGGGCGGCGACCCAGAGGGCGGTGCCCATGATCCAGAACCAGCAGACGATCATGACCATGCCGCCGCCGGCACCGATCACGGCGCTGCGATAGGAGAGGATCTCGTCGCCATCGTCGTACTCCGGGGTGCGCCCGAATGCCTTGCCCAGGACCTTGCCGAAGTGCTCGCGCCCGAGGTAGAGACCGACCAGCACCATGCAGAGCAGGGCGCCTAGGCCGGCATAGGCGAGCAGGGGGGATTCGCTGGCCCCGTAGTGCAGCGGGTGATCCGCCTCGATGCCGAAGGTCTTCAGCAGTCCCGTCTGGAATTTGGCCAGCAGGTAGAAGATCCATATGCTGGCGGCGACGCGGGTGTCAATGAAGTAGCTGAAGCCGATGAGGGAGAACGAGGTGGTGAGCTGGAGCGGGGTGCCCAGGAAACTGAAGCTCCAGCCGATGACAGGCGCCTCCACCGGGAAGCCGTGGCTCTTCAGCGCCCTCAGGCTGCCCACGAACATAGGCACGGCGATGCCGATCCAGGCGGCCTTGTTGCGGAAGAACCGGTTGGCCAAAGCGTCCTGCTCGTCGCCGTGGATCAGGGCCAGGCCGACCTGCGCGATAGGGTAGGCGAGTCGCTCCCGCTCCATCCACTGCCGGCGCAGGATCACGGCCGCTGAGATCATCACGACGTAGACGGCGAGAAGCAGCACCGCCCACCAGAGCAACGGCTCGATCCAGAGCCCGTATGGTACCGGGTCGGACGGGTCGATCAGACCCTCGTAGAAGAGCCGGTTGCCGTTGCCGTCATCGACCATGTAGGGCCGGTCGGCGAAGGCGGGGAACAGGGTCTCCTTCCAGTTGTTGTCCGGCGAGGCGTAGTAGAACAGGGCCGAAATCATCGGCGGCAGGTGCTGGCTCAGCCCCATCGTGCAGACGGCCGACACCATCGCCAGCATCACGTAGACCGCGATCAGCTCGGCCTTGTTCAGGGCGAGGGGCCGGCCTCGAAATGCCATCGGCAGGTTTACCAGCGCGGTCACCAGGAGAGAAGTGGAGAGCAGCAGGGCGGGCGAGTGGTGGTCGAAGTAGTCGAGGGGCCAGTAGGCATGGAGCCAGGCGGCGCCGACCACCAGGGCAAGCAAGGTGGAGCGCATCGGGTTTCCGCCCACCAGCTTGAGGATCAGGTTGAGCAGCCCGATCAGCGCCAGGAAAACGAACAGGGCGCCCTGGGTGCTGATGTCCAGGGCCATGTGGGTGCCGTGGATCATCATGTTGTTGTAGGGCGCGGCGATGGCGAGAAACAGGCTCAGGAAGCAGCCGACCCAGAGACCGCGCACGGTGATGCGCTGGTCGGATGATGAGGTCAGCACCGTCCGCGTGCGGGCGCTGAGAAAGTCGGTGTAGCGGGATGGGACTAGCTTGAGCAAAGGGCCGCTATCTCGTTTCGTCGAGCGCGGCGGCAAACTCCTGACGTTTCACCGTGTCGCCGAACATCAGATTGGCGTTGTCGGCGAGCACGTCGGCGACCATTCCCTCCTCGCCCAGCCTGAACATCCCCCTTGTAGCCAGGTCGATGTCGATGTCGCGCACCAGCAGCTCCTCGCGTCCGAGCTCGGTCTGGCCGTGGAGACGGCCGTCCGGTGCGACGATCAGACTGCGGCTGTTCTGGTGGGGCGGCAGGCTGGCGTTGCAGGAGGCGAACCAGATCGTGTTCTCGGCGGCCCGGGTGGTGATCAGGGCGTGATGGACCGGGATCTTCCAGGCGTTGGGGCGAGTCGTGTTGTTCTGCGGATGGAAGACCAACTGAGCGCCGCGGCGCACGCAGGCGGCCGTGGTGCGGGCGAAGCGCAACGCCTCGAAGCAGATGACCACGCCCACCGTAACCCCGAATAGGGTGAAGGTGTGCTGCTCCTCGCCCGGCTCGTAGGCCACGGCGTCCAGGGGGGTCAGCATGGTCTTGTGATGGGCACCCAGGATCCGGCCGTCTGCGGCGATCACCAGGGCGCTGTTGTAGGGCCTGCCGCTCGCCGCCGCCAGCTCGGTGCCCACAACGCAGGCCATGCCCAGCTCGCGGCAGCGGTTGGCCACCTGCTCGTGCACCTCTTCGAGCCAGGCGACCGGCACGGGGGCATCGGCGGGGGCGATGTCGCACCGATAGCCGACGGTCTGGGTCTCGGGGAAACAGAGAATCTGGACTTCTTGCGCCGCGGCCGCGTCGATTGCTTCCACGATCGCGCGCCGGTTGTCTTCGCGGTCGGCGGTCTGGCGGGTCTGCGCCAGGGCGATGCGCAGGGTGGTCATGGTCAGCTCCGGAGCTGGCAGCTCGGTTTGCAAATTGGCCGGGAATTGAATTCTGGGAATCGAGTTCTGGAATATAACGTACTGAAGCCGCGGACGGGGTAGGGCGTGGTCTCGTTCATCGCGCTGTCCTGCCCAAGGTGAGGCAGTCGGGTCGCCGGTTGAAGCGCTGCGTCCGTCTTCGTAGCTTAGCGACCGCAGATACGCGCTGAATGAGACCATCACGGGAGAAGGAGACCATATAGTGGCAGGCAGCAACGGCAGCGCCAGTGTGACCGTGAAGAGCCTCGGGTTATCCCACGTTGCCAGCGAGACCGTCGTCGACCTGGGCGATTACCAGCGGGAGAGGCTCGAGGATATCGGCTTCGTCACCTCGATGACGATGGTGGTGATGTGCAACTACGCTCAGACCGGCCACTTCGGTGGCCCGCTGGCCTACGTGCCCTACACCGTCGCCACCCACCTGGTCGGACCGGCCCTCGGTGGCCTGAGTTACGACTACCGCCGGCCCAAACATCCCTATGCCGACCGCTTCATGCTGGCCGGTGGCCACAACGCGCCGGTGACCTATGCGCTCTGGATGATCATGGGCGAGGCCCTGGCGCGGAAACATGCCGCCACCGGGGACGACCGCTACCTGGCCGACCCAGATGTCGCGATGCTGCCCATCGACACCCTCGGCTTCCGCCGCGGCGCCGGTGCTCTCAAGAACCTGCTCGCCGACAACGGTCTGGAGGGCCACCCCGTGATGGCGCAGGCCGGCATCCGCGGCATTCGCGCGCTGTCCGGACACGCGGAGACCACCGACCTGACCAACGACGTCAATGGCGGGCCCTCCGGAGTCGGCATCGCGACGGCCGCGGGCAAGGCCGCCTTCTGGGATATGATGGGAGCCCCCGACTCGCTGAAGATCGTCGCCATCGAGGGCGAGTTCGCGCTGACGTCGGGCCACTCGCAGGAGTTCAAGACCCAGGCGGTCGCACAGCAGGTGGGCAGACGGCTGCGGCTGCTGCTCTCCTACAATAACTCGGGGATCGACGACGAACTCGTCGGCAGCGTCGTAAAGAGCGAATACGAAGGCTACCGGCTAGAGGACCAGTGGTCGTCCTACGGCTGGAACGTCTTCTCGGTCGACAACGCCAATGACTACGACCAGGTGGTCGGGGCGCTGAAGGCGATGGAGGACTGGGACCCGGCCGATCGCCGGCCGATGATCCTGGTCGGTCCGACGGTGAAGGGCTGGTGGCCGGCAGCCGAGAATGGCTCGATCCCCGGCTACGGTGAGCAGATCGTCGGCCATGCGAGCCATCCGTACGGCTTTCCGATGAACGGCGACTACTTCGTGGCGCTGGCCCGGACCTTCGAGGCGCGCTACGGAGTGCGGTTCGACGGCATCGGCGACGGGGCGGTGAGCGACGAGCGGGAGCGGCTGCTCCAGCTCAAGACCAACGTCGACGTGGTGATGTCGGTGCTGGATCAGAATGGCCTGGGGGACTGGCTGGCCGACCGGCTGGTGGCGATCGCCGACGGCGTCGACGACGCCATGCCGCTGCGCATCGACCGGAATATCGACCCGTTCCTGGACGAGCGTCTGGCGGTGGACAACCTGCCCCGGGAGCCTCAGAGCGTCAGCGCGATCAACCCGGTGTCAGGTGAGAGCAAGGAGGTCGAGATCAAGCTCTACGAGCAGCCGGGCAGCGTCCGCGGTACGCGGCGCGCGATCTCGGAGGTGATAAAATGGATCAACTATGTCACCGACAACCGGTTCATTATCGCCGCCGCCGACCTGGCCGAGTCGATCAACGTCGAGGGCGGCTCGATCTGGGGGCATTTCGACCCGGTCACCAACCCGGCCGGCTCGCGGCTCAAGGCGGCCATCCAGGAGGCTGGAAACGCCTCGACGGCCATTGGACTCGCCAGCCAGTCGGCCTCTCTCGATCCGGAGAAGCACGTCGGCACCTGGGCGATCAGCGGCACCTACGGTGCTTTCACGCCGCTGATGTACCTGCCGGCCCGCGTTTGGAGCCAGCAGAGCCAGGACAGCCCGTTCCGCGTTGGCGTGCTCAACATCCTCGCCGGTCACTCCGGGCCCGAGACCGCCGCCGACGCCCGCACCCACTTCGGTATTTTCGCGCCGCAGGTGTGGAGCCTGTTCCCGAAGGGCCAGGCGATCCGGCTCAGTTTCTGGGACTACAACGACGTGGCGCCCGGCTACTTCGCGGCGGCCGCGATCGCGGCCCGGGAGGCCAAGGTCAGCGTCATCGTGCTGGAAGTCGCGCGGCCGGATTTCGCGGTGGCCGACCGCTCGACGTTTGCCGACTCCGACATCAACGCGGCGGCGAAGGGGTTCTACCTGATCCGCGACTTCGACCCGGACAAGCCGAAACATGGCTGCGTCCTGGCCCAGGGAACTTCATCCACGGTCAATCTGGTCTCGGTGCTGCCTGAGCTGGAGGAGGCTGGCGTCAACGTGCGGGTGATTGCGACGATCAGCGAAGAGCTGTTCGACCGGCAGTCCGAGGCCTACCGCAACTCCGTGCTGCCGGCGGAAGCGCGTTACGACGCGATGGTCGTGAGCACCGGCACGCGGAGGATGTGGCCGGTCAGTAACCTGGGCCCGCTCACCGACGAGTATTCGCTGATCTCCGACTGGCACGACCAGTGGCTTACCGGCGGGACCGAAGCCGACGTGATTGCCGAGGCTCATCTCGACGCGGACTCGATCTTCGCGGGGGTCAAGCGCTTCGCCACGGAGCGCGAGCAGCGCCTCGGGCGGCAGGCGGCCGCGCTGCAGGTGCTTTCGGCGTGAGACTTGCGGCCGCCCGGGTAGCGGACCGAGGATAGCCCGGTCTCCGAGTTGCAGGCCCAGGTATAGAGAGCTGCTTCAGTCTAGGGTTTCTCATGGAGATCTCCCAGGACCAGGTCGACCACTTCCACCGCAACGGTTTCTTCTTCGTTCCGAATCCGCTGAGTCCCGCTGAGCTGAGCGAGATCGAGACGCGCCAGCGGGAGGTCGAGCCGGAGTGGGAGGCCCGGGAGTTTCCGGACGCTTTCAACCGCTCCGCCTGCCAGTTTCTGATGGTGGGTGAGCCGCTGCTGCGCATGGTCGAACGGCCCGAGTTCGTTGGCGCCGCGCGTCTGCTTCTGGGCGTCGAGGAGATCCACGTGGGCGCTATCGGCCTGGGTGACGCATCGAGGGTGGTGTCGGTGGAAGGGCGGCCGCAGCAACAGGTCCAGTGGCACTGCGACGGCGGTCCGGACGTGCGGCAGGTGTCCATCCGCACCGCGCTGGACCGACACGGTCCCGGCAACGCGCCCCTGCGGATCCTGCCCGGCAGCCAGCACCGGTCCCGCGAGGAAGTCGGCACCGAGCTGATGCAGATCGAACTGGCCGGCGGTCGCCACGACGAACCACCCCAACAGTGCTACTCACGCCATCCGCATGAGGTTGAGGTGGTGCTGGATCCACGCTGGAACCTGGTATGGACTCCATCCTGCTGGCATGCCACCGGGGTCAAGACTGCGCCGGGGCCCAGGCGGGCGATATCCTTCAACTATTTTCCCGCGGGCGGGCGGAAGCGGGACCTGGAGGCGGTGAAGCTGTTGGGCGCGGCCTGGGAGGAGTGGCCGGAGGCGCGCCGGCGCCTGTGGGGGCTGTTGGACTGAATTGTGGCA
>CAYWBJ010000055.1:0-4184 GCA_964456165.1 uncultured Gemmatimonadaceae bacterium
GTCCGCTTTCCTACCTGGAGCCGGCGCTGGCCGTATCGGCTGTGGCGCTTGGTGGATGCCGGCTTCAATCGGACCGTCGGCAGGCCGGCGTTTCTCTGCATGCTCGCGCGCAAAACATCCTGAGCGGCAGCCACGATCAGAACGGGGCAGGCGCCACGCCGCCGTTGCCCTCCATCGGCCGGCGCACCAGCTGGGTGAGCCTGGGGCGCCTGGTTAACACGCTGACCCTGCTGCTGGTGGGGGTCGTCTTGAGCCGAGCCCTGGCCGTGGAGCAGTACGGCCTTTACCGGCAGGTCTGGCTGGTCGTCGGCATCGCGGTCCCGCTGTTCCTTTTCGGGCTGCCGGTGAGCATGAACTACTTCCTGCCGCCGGCCGGTAGCGGCCGCAACGTGGTGCTGGCGCGGCACGTGGTGGTCGTCTGCGTGTCCGCATCGCTGTTCAGCGCCGCCGGCCTGCTGGTCTGGCTCGGGCATCGGTGGGAATGGCTCACGTTCGCCGGCGGCATGGCCGCTTATCTGCCCTTTGCCGTGGTCATCGCCGGTGGCATGATCGCCTGCGGCTTCTGGGAGCCGTTCATGGTGATATACGGTTATCACCGGGCGCTGGCCGGCTCGATGCTGTTGTTCTCCGCGTTTCACCTTGCCGCCGCGGTCGGCGGCTGGTTCCTAGGCGGGTCGTTGTGGTGGCTGTTCGCCTGCCTGACCGGGTCGGTAGCGGTACGGGTGCTGGTCTCCTACGGCGTCCTGTTGGAGAGATTGCGCGGAACACGTCTGCGGGCGGCCACCGGCAACCTCGGCGAGATCGTGCGCTATGTCTGGCCGGTTGGTATCCGCGATGGCATCGGCGTGCTCGCCAAGTTTGCTGACAAGGTGATCTTCCTGGCCTTCTTCACGACTGCCCAGTATGCCGTCTATATCAACGGGGCGTGGGAGATCCCGCTCGTAGGAATCATCGCCGACGCGATGGTGGCCGTGCTGCTGCCGGAACTGCGACTTGCGTATCACCGCGGCGACTTGGCGCGAATGCGCGAACTCATGCACTTCGCGGCCCGGCGGATCGGCTTTCTACTCTTTCCCGCCGCCGCCGCCGCCTTCACCGTTGCTCCCGACCTCCTGGCGCTGGGATTCGGCGAGGACTACCGCCAGAGTGGCGACATCTTCCGTATCCTGGTGCTGCTGGTGCCGTTTCGGGTCTCGATCGCCACGCTTGTCCTACTGGCGGCCGGTAAAACCAGGGTGGTGCTGGCGGGCACCGCAGCCGACCTGCTGCTGGCGGTGTGCTGTGGACTGGTTTTGATTCCGTACATCGGCATGTGGGGACCGGCAGTGGCACTGGTCTTCAGCACGTTGTGCCAGGTCTGCTACTACCTGGTCAAGGCGGCTCAGGTGATGAATACCTCGCTCGCCGGCGTTCTGCCGTGGGGCGCGCTGGGGCGCTTGGCGCTGCTAACGGCCGGGACCGGCTTCCTGGCCTCGTATTTCTTGCGTTTCGACCAGGCTCTCGCCAATGTTTTGGCCGGCGGCCTATCCTACCTGGTCCTGCTGCTGGCGGCCGGATACGGCCTGCGGCTTTTCGATGCGACAGAACGAAAACTCCTCGCCGCTGTGGTTGCGCCTGGCCGCCGGGCGGACGCGGCACGGGAATGAAGCAGTCGATGAACTTACGGATTCCTGGTCTTGTGACACAGTTGATAGCCGTCCTGTGGGTGGTGTGGAGCTGCGGTGCGACCGGCGCGCCGGAAGTTCTCGACCACGAGCCCAGCCGGGTGCCGATCGGCCCGCTGACCCTGGGTGTCTGGCTGCCGGCCGGGCTCGACGAGTTCCGCTTCGGAGCCGATGACCAGGCACGCCTTGAGGCACTGGGAGTCAACTACATAGAGTGGCTGCAGCCCGCGGTGGTGGACGAGTGGACCGCCGAGCAGTGGGCAATGGATTTCTGCGACCGCACCGGGCACCGAATGCCGGTGTATTATCCCCCGGCCGGCTTCACTGCCTACGACAAGCTACACAACTGGGCCACGACGACTACGGTCGAGCCTGACTTTGCCCTCCAGGTGCGGGAACGGGTGGTGGGGCTCCGCCAGCAATGGGACGGGGCGCCGGGATTCCACGGCTACCTGGTCGGTCACGAGGACTACAGCAGCGACTTCTACGAGGCGCTGCGTCGGACGGTAAGGGTGCTGAGCGAGGAGGACGCGGCGCGTCCTGCGCTGACGGTGGGTCGCCTAGACGCCTACGCCTCGCCGACCGCTTTCATGGACGCATTCTTCGACGAGTCAGGCGAACCCAACATTTTTCAGCACGAGCACTACATCTTTACCGGTGACCTGCCGACCCACGGCAAACGGTTCCAGCGCCGTGTCGACGACCTTGTACGCGGCTACCAGCAGGTGACGAATGGGCTTCAGGGGCGGCTGGGCCGCTGGCATGCGATCGTTCAGGTACACAGCGAGAAGAGAGAGGGCCCCGGTTTCTCGCAGCACAAGTACCGGAAGCCGACCCCGGCCGAGATTCGGCTGCAGGCCGGCCTGGCCCTGACCCGCGGTGCGGCCGGCATCATCTACTTTGTCTACAGTTCAGGGCTGGAGGAGCTACGGGACGGGGACGGTGTCGTACGGGAGCTTCGCACCTATGGTGGCCTGGTGGATTCCCAGGGGATGCCAACGGAGCGTTACGGCGGAGTTCGGGCGCTCAACCAGGAACTGCGGGCACTGGGCTCCCGTCTGGAGAAACTGCACTTCCACGGCAGTTTTTCCTCCCGGCGCCTGCGCCTGAACCCGTTGGTTCTCAGCACCGCGCCGGCACTCGAGTTCGGCCTCTTCGGCGATGGGCTCAACGCCGATACCGCGCTCATTCTCAACCGGCGTACGACCGAGAGTCGCGTAGTCGAGATCGGTGTCGGCGGAAGGGAAGTCGTCGACCTGCTGACCGACCAGCGGTTGAAAGTCATCGACGGCAAGATCTCGCTCGAGCTGGCGGCGGCCGGCTGGCGGCTCCTGCAACTGCGTCAGCTCCCCGAGGTCGAGTAGGCGCTGGCGCACGATGGTTTCACTGCCTCCGGGGCGTTTCCCGGCGATCGCCCTCATCGTGGTGCTGGGCATCGCCGCCTACTTCAATTCCCTAGACAACGGCTTCCACTACGACGACGAACACTCCATCCTGGAGAATCACCACGTCCGCTCGCTGCTGAACCTGCCGGCGTTTTTCCTCGATCCTGGCACCTTCTCCGGATTGCCGCAGGCGCGCATGTACCGGCCCGTGCTGCTCGTGACCTACGCCCTGAACTACGCGGTCGGCGGCTACGAGCCCTTCGGCTATCACCTCGTCAACCTGTTTCTCCACCTGCTCAACGTCCTGCTCGTCTGGCGCTTGGCGGGGGCGCTGGGCAACGGTCGCGGCGCCCTGTGCGGCGCCCTGCTCTTTCTGCTGCACCCGGTGATGACCGAGCCGGTGAACTACATCAGCAGCCGCTCCTCTCTGCTGGCGGCCTCATTCTGCCTGGTCGCCCTGCTGCTTATGGTCCGGCAGCGGCAGGCCCGGTGGGGCGCGGTGGCGATTGCCGCGAGCTTCGCTGCCGCGTTGGGTGCGAAGTCGATCGCCGTCAGCTGGCTGCCACTCGCCGCCGCCTACGTCTGGCTCTGGGGCCGACGGGAACTCTGGCGCCTCTTGCTCGCGCCGGCCGCAATCGCTGTCGTCTATATCCTCTTCACCCGCAGCATGATCGCCGACGCGGTCCTGACCCCGGTTCGTTCGCACGGGGTGCAGTGGGCGACTCAGGTCAAGGCCGGGATTTACTACCTGTGGACCGTCATCATGCCGACGAGCCTCAGCGTCGAGCCCCAATTCCTCCCCGGCGGTTTCGAGCTGTCTGTAGGAGTTGCGGCGCTGGCGCTGGTTTCCCTGAGCGCGGTGGTGGCGCGCGGCTGGAGGACAGACCGGCTGCTGGCCTTCGCCGGTATCTGGTTCTTCGTCACGTTGCTGCCGGCTTCGCTGGTGCCGCTCTACATCCTCGTCAACGAACACCGTCTCTACCTGCCTATGGGCGGAGTTGCGCTGGCCGTGGGCAACGTCGCTGCCGGTCGGTATCGGCTTCCGCTAGTCGTCGCTCTCCTCGCTGTCCTTCTCGGCCACACCGTGCAGCGCAACCGCCAATGGGTCGATGGCGAAACGCTGTGGGCCGATGCC
>CAYWBJ010000056.1:0-5080 GCA_964456165.1 uncultured Gemmatimonadaceae bacterium
GCTGCGCGACTTCCAGATCGAGCTTGACCGGCAGATCAAGTCCGGGAGGCTGAGCGAGGAGGAGGCCCAGGCCCAGCTGATTGATTTCATGATCGAGCTCGGCCTGATCATGACTGTCGACGATCGGCCGACGGAGCCTGCGAGGCCGCCTGAGTTGCCGAAAGTCGACATCGACGTGGCCCTGGAGTTATTCGAAGAGCTGATGGTGTTTCTCGCCATCAACGAGGCATTTACCCGCGAGCAGGTGGGCGAGCAGGTAGTTGCTTTCCACGAGCACCTAGTCAACGGTGACCCCTTTGTCTACGAGCCCAAGGGCGTGACCGACAGCCAAGCCGAGCTGGTTTACATGACCCGTGACGTGGTCATCTGGTTCGACCCTGACGCGGTTGGGCTGGATCAGTTTGTGGAGGAGGCGCAACATCGGCTGCTCTACGTGGCGATGGACCTGGGTATCATCAAAGACGATGGCAGGCGTCACGAGCCGCTGCCGAGTCCGTACGCGGACGAGCTGCGCGACTTCCAGATCGAGCTTGACCGGCAGATCAAGTCCGGGAGACTGAGCGAGGAGGAGGCCGAGCGGATCTGGCAGGAGCATCTTGAGGATTTGCTGGAGGGCGAAGTGGTGATCCTGATTCCGGACCCGAACCTGGGACACCGCCCGGAAGTCGAACGGCTCCTGGCTCTGCGCGAAGATCTGGACCGCCAGGTCGCAAAAGGACGCCTCACGCCGGAAGAGGCTAAGGAGCGCTATTACGCTGCCGCCGACGAGCTGGGGCTCGTAGACGCGGATGGCACCATCGTGATCCTGCCGCGGGACGGTGGGCGGCCGCACCTGCCCCCGGACTACGAGATTTCCCCCGAGGAGGAAGAGATGATGGCACTGCTCAAGGAGTTGTCGCTCCTCATCGAGCAGGGCGAGCTGACACCGGAAGAGGCGTGGGACCGCCTTACCGCCCGCACCGAAGAGCTGGGCTGGGACCGGCCGACTGACCTGCAGGGTGGGCCTGTCAGCGGAGGTGCCAGCGGTAGCGAGGAGCCGGCACCTGTCGATGCCGACGGCCGCGAGTTCTTCTCGCTGCGCAACGTGCTGGCCTCGCGCGTTGCGGCCGACGGCCTGTCGTCTGAAGAGGCCTTCACGGCGCTGACCACGGCGGCCAACGAGTCCGCCGATTCGGGCCTGGCCGACGATACCGCGATCGAAGAGGCCAGCTGGGGCTCGATTAAGGCGGCGATGGGGCGCTGATGTAACGGGTGGTTGCCCCGCGCGGGGGCACGGGGTCGTGGTGCGACTGCGGATCGGAGGTAGGCTCCGGTCCGCAGTTTCTGTTCTGTACATTCGAGCACGGCGAATGGACGAGTGAGCTGATGGCCACCGGTAGACCGACGCCTGGACCGGATGCCATTCACCCGGCCCCTCGCTGAGGCGGACCTTCCGGTTGGCGGGTATGTCGCTGCTTTCTCGACCAGGCCTGCGGGTCAGCAAAGTTCCAGGTCATCGACTTGCGCGGGTGCAACCAAAGCCGCGTCCTGTCCGCCTTAGCGGATCGAATAGACTACGCTCAGCCGCGCCAAGACGGTCCGCTCTCCCGGACTGGTGATCGACGCGTCGGCGCTCGCCATCAGGGCTCGCTCCATCCGTAGCGGACCCGGTCCCCCGGAGGAGACCTCGCTGACGCTGACCACCTTGCCGAGCTTCATGCCGTGCAGCCGGGCGAGTTCCTCCGCCTTGGCGCGGGCGTCGGCCGCCGCCTTCTCCCGTGCCGCCGACTCGGCCGCGCGGCGGTCTTCCACCAGGAACTCCAAGCCGTGGATCCGGTTGGCTCCGAATTCGACCACGCGCTCGAGGATCTGGTCGACCGTCTCCATGTCGCGGATGAATACCCGGACCATGTTGTTGACCTGATACTCGCCGTCGACCCACCTGTCGTCGCGCTCGTACGGGGGCCGATACCCAAAGGAGAAGTTGTCGGTCATGACATCCTCGTCCGCCACGCCGAGGCTGCGGAAAAGCGCGAGAATGCCGCTCATCGTCTCCCGGTGGCGGCGCATCGCCTCCCCGAAAGTGGGCGAGGTGATGTTCACGCCGATGTTGGTGCGTACCAGGTTGGGCTTGACGCTGACGCTGCCCGAGCCGCTCACCGAGATGGTTCGATTTCGGTCGCGGTGATCGCCATCGTCATCGGTCCGCGCCGGGGATGGGACTGTCAACGCGATCCCGAGCAGGGCGCTCATCGCAGTGCAGCTCAGGGGTTTGCGTGCAATCATGTTCCAGCTCCCCTATTTCAGGCTGCCGAATTCGTCGACAACGCGGCAGGCACCTTCGTAGACCAGGTCGAGCTCGGTGTGCATTTCGAAGAAGCGACAGCCCCGGGCCACCCAGCGCGCGGCCGCCTTGCGGTTCGTCGGCGTTGTGCCGAAGGGGACGCCGTGCTTCAGACAGAGCTTGAGGATGTGGTCCATCCCTTTACGCACGTCGGGATGGTCGTAGTCGCCGGGATGGCCAAGCTCTATGGAGAAATCAGTTGGCCCGACGTAGACCATGTCGATGTGGGGGCAGGAGACGATTTCCTCGGCATTCTCGAGTCCCAGCGCCGTCTCGATGTGGACGTTGATGAGGGTGGCCTCGTTGGCGCCCCGCATCCAGGCCCGCTGGTTGGCCGGGATGATGTAGTCGGCGTTGCCGTATCCGGGAGCACCAGCGCGCGAGCCTCCGGGGGGGAAGGTCATGTAGTCGTGGAGCTCGTCGAGCTGCTCCCGGCCTTCGGTGCGCGGCAACTGAATGACGATGACGCCGGCCTCGAGCAGTCGGGCGACTTCACTCCGGTTGAGCTCGCCCACCTTGGAGATGACCGGCATCTGGTTGTCCCGACAACTGAGGACGAAATCGGTCAGTTCGGGTCCATCCATCAGGGTGTGCTCTTTCTCCACGTAGATGAAGTCGTAGCCGGCGTGGGCGTACATCTTGACCAGCGAGGGACGCAGGTACTCCGTAACCGTGCCGCCGAGCAGCAGGTCATCACCCTGCAGGCGGCGCTTGAAGGCGCGGCCGAGGGCGTTGGAATCGGGGGGGCGTCGACGTCTACTGGCGGTCCTGGTCTTTGCCATCGGATACCTCGGTTTTGGGAGTTGGCCCGTCCGCGCGCGGCGGGTGGCCTGGAGAAGATAGACACCCGGGGTGGCGTCACAAGCAGCGCCGACCGCGGCGCCGGCGCGGGCGCCGCCGTGTTCCCCAGGATGGGTTTCGCACCGAGGCGGTTTGTCTCCTCATACGCAGGGGGGGTAATATTGGGCGCTCTGATTGTTTTTCCGGAGGATGGAAATTGCGTATAGCAGGATTTGAGCTGGACCGCGTCGAGGTGACGCCGTGGGCTGACTGGTACTTCGTACACGTGCTCACCGATGAAGGACTGCGCGGCCTGGGCGAGCTGACGCCCGGCGCCAGCGCTGCCGGCACGCTCGCCGCGCTCTGGCAGCTGGAAGAGGCGCTGCGCGGCCAGGACCCCGGCACCATCGAGCAGATCGTCCACCGGCACGGGACACCCGACCGCAGCCGGGACCAGATCGCCGCCCTGAGCGGGGTCGAGCAGGCCCTCTGGGACCTTTGCGGTAAACGTCTGGATACACCCGTGCACGTGCTGCTGGGCGGGGCTTGCCGCGACGAGATCCCCCTCTACGCTAACATTAACCGCATCAGCCGTATCGCCGAAGTGCGCACGCCCGACTGGTTCGCCGACAACGCCAAAGCGGCGGTGGCCGCCGGCTTCAGCGCGGTGAAGCTGGCCCCCTTCGACGGCATGCCGATGGACCTCGATCGCGCCGCCGCCGGCCAGCTGGGCATCGACTGCATGCGGACGGTGCGCGAGGCCATCGGTCCGGACATTGACCTG
This sequence comes from uncultured Gemmatimonadaceae bacterium, assembly GCA_964456165.1. Lineage (GTDB taxonomy): Bacteria > Latescibacterota > UBA2968 > UBA8231 > UBA8231 > CAYWBJ01. The sequence continues at coordinate 3,888 of CAYWBJ010000056.1, forward strand.
ATGGTGGACGTGCACTCCCACTTCACCGAACGCGGGGCGCTGGAACTGGCCGACGAGCTGCGCGATCTCGACCTCTACTGGTTCGAGCAGCCGACACCGGAGAGCGACCTCGATGCCTGCCTGCGGGTCAAGGAGGGCTGCGGCATGACAGTGGCCGGCGGCGAGCAGCGGATGCTGCGACATGGTTTCGTCGAGGTGCTGGAGCGCCCGGTGATGGACGTCATCATGCCGGACGTCACGGTGATCGGCGGCATAGGCGAGCTGAAGAAGACGGCGGCCATGGCAGCGGCGCACGGGATCGTGACGTCGCCGCACGGTCCGTTTGGTCCGGTGATGATCGCCGCGGGAGCGCAGGCGATGATGGCGCATCCGGAATTCTCGATCCTGGAGTTTGGCTGGGGAGAGACGGCTTGGCGGCAGGATCTGGTGGTGCCGTCCGAAGACGTGTCCGGAGGGAAGCTACGGGTGTCGCGGACGGCGCCGGGGTTGGGTGTCGAGCTGAATCGCGATGTGGTCGAGGAGCATCGGGCGGGCGAGCGGTAGCTGGTTCATCCGGGGTTGGCGGCAGAGGGTGTTACCTCGACCTTGTTGTGCGAGCCGCCCGCCTTCCCGTCACTCCCCACGGCGGCAGCTGCGCTGCGGAAGCCCTCAGCCTCCGTTGCCCGGCACTGCCTCCCAAAACTAACCTCGGCAACACCCCCTGCCGCTCTTGCGGGGAGTCAGCTGCCAGGCGATGGGGGTGATACCGCGGAGCCGCTGCAGGAACCCGGTCAGGCCATCGGAGAGGGTGTCTGCTTGCTTGCCGATGGTCCACCGCTTGCCCATGGCGCTGCCGCCGCGGAAGAGGTCGGACTGCTGGGCGCGAGCGAAGAACGCATCCCACTCTGCGCCGGTGGATTCCCCTTCGGCGTTGGCGTGCCTGAAGATGATGTACTGTATCTCCCCCGGTCCTGAACTCAAAGCGGACCCAAAAAAGATCTACAACCGATCTTTAAATCGCTCTAAGCCTTTTTTATTACTGCAAAGGTTGGACTCGAACCCACCAGCCTTTGAAAACACTGGATTGCGAATCCCTTTCTTTTGCATTTCATCCTACAGACCTAGCTTGGGCTTGTCGAGGCAGTAGACGCTTCAATTCAAGGCTTGTTAAAACGGAACTAATTTCCTCTTTTCTTCATCCCAAACTTTGTAGT
>CAYWBJ010000057.1:0-14906 GCA_964456165.1 uncultured Gemmatimonadaceae bacterium
GGTCCAGCTCATGGCCCAGGGACAGCCGGTCGCGATCTCTCCGGTAAGTGCCATCGACGCCCAAACTTACACCTTCGAGCCTGCAGATGGACTGCGCGCCGGCACCCGCTACCAGGTATTTATCCCCGGTAGCGTCGGGGGCCCGCGACGTAACCAGTCCTACACCTGGCAGTTCAGCCCCCAGGTCCCCAGCCTGGTGGGCACTGTACCGCCTGCTCGTCAGATTGGCGTGCACGTGGACTCCTCCCTGATCGTGCTGGAGTTTACCGCGCCGATCGACGGCGACCTGCTCGACCCGGCCAACTTCGCCCTCTTCCGCGACGGCGAGGCAGTCACACTGGTGGAGGGCGATCCCCGGGAGCTGGCAAGCGGCCGCTACGGCCTGTCGCCGGCCGAGGGACTGCGGGTTGGCAGCAGCTACCTGCTCCAAATCGCCCCCGTGGTAAGCGGCCCGCTGGGCGTCGAGCAGCCGCTCACCACCACCTTCTCCACCGCCTTTCCTTCGGCGGTGGAGAAGGTCCCGGCCGCCGACGCCAGCGGCGTCCCGACCTCGGACTCGCGGATCAGCATCGTCTTCGACAATCCACTCGACGCAGCCGCCGCAGTCGAGCCGGCTAACATCGACCTTTTGTGGGAAGCAACCCCGGTGGATATCACCTCGCCGTCGTACGCCGAAGATTCCCTGACCCTCTCTTTCGAGCCAATCGGCGGACTGATCGCCGGGAGCAACTACAGCGTCCGCATCGACGGCGCCGTCGGCGGTCCGTTGCGCCAGGCAATAGGCGACTTCCAGTGGCGGTTCACCACCCGGCTGCCGTTTCTCGCGTCGACAATTCCGCAGAGCGGTGCTGAAGGCGTTTCCACCGCGAGGCCAACGATCCAGATGTTCTTCTCCGATCCCATCGCCAGCCAGAATCCGCGCAACTTCCAGCTCTTTGAGCAGCGGCTCGACCGCGGCCCCGGCTCCGGTCCGGAACCCGGTTCGGCAGCCCCCCGGGTGCTCGTTCCGATAACCGGTTTCGGTGCCGAGGGGGACACCGTGATCAGCTTCTCGCCCCAGGGCGGGCTCCGACCTAACGCCAAGTACACCGTCCGCATCAGCCGCAACGTGCTCGGTCCCCTGGCAGCGGCTGGTGACAGCCTGGTGTTCCGGACCGCCGGCCGGCTGGAGAACGCGGCTAGCGGCGGCCTGGTGGCGAACCCGGGCCGGTCGGTTGAGATCTACTTCCCGCCGAATGCGCTCGATGCAGCCGTCGAGGTCGTGATCCGCCGACTGCCGAATGAGCAGGTGCCGGGGAAGGCACTGGTCCAGGAACCGCGCAGGGTCTCACCCGCTTTCCTGATCGATGCCGGCGGCGCAACGCTGCGCAAGTCGGTTACCCTGGGCATGCGTTTCCACGAGGACGACCCCGGCACGGTCGAGTCCGCCCGCCTGGCCATCTTCCGCCTGCTCGACGACGATAGCTGGGAGCGGATCGGCGGCACGGCGCAGGCCGGCGAACCGGTGCTCCGCGCCGCTGTGGAATCGCTCGGCACCTTTGCAGTCTTCGAAGACCTGGATGCCCCAGTGGGTAAGCTGATTGTCCGCGATCTCGACTGCCAGCCCCGGGCTTTCTCGCCGAGCGGCGGTGCCAAGCGCGAGACCGATATCTCCTTCACCCTCACTGGCCCGGCCGACGTCACCGTGCGCGTCTACAACGCCTCGGGCCGGCTCGAGCGCGTCATCGAGCCCGCCCGTCCGTTGGGACAGGGCCAGGTGCTGTTGACCTGGGACGGCCAAGACCAGAACGGCGAAACAGTGGTCAGCGGCCTCTACATCGTCGTGGTGAGGGCTGGCGACGCGCAGCAGGAAAAAGTCGTGGCGGTGGTCCCATGAGTCCCATGAACCGCAGTCTTTTCTTCAGTGCGCTGATCGCGACCCTTTGCGCCGTGCCAGCACCAGCCCAGCTTGGAGACGTCACCGCCGCGGCCAACGCCGCCAGCACCGGCCGCATAAGCACCAACGTCGCCTGGGGCGACTACGACGGCGACGGGGACTACGACCTCTACGTCACCAACTGGGCGGAAGCTTTCCTCGGCGACGCGATCAATGCCCTTTTCCAGAACAACGGCGACGGCACTTTCACCAACGTCACCGACGCGGCCGCCCTCGGGGCCAACGATTTCCTGCCCGCCGGCGGCAACTCCACCGCCGCCGCCTGGGGCGACTACGACAACGACGGCGAAGTTGATCTCTACGTGGACGACTTCTTCGGCCAGGACGCCCTGCTCGAAAACGACGGCGGCACGTTCACGGAGTTCGGCCGCGCCGAAGGGCAGATCGACCTAGAGAAACGGGGCAGCGAGACCTCCGTGGCCTGGGGCGACTACGACGGCGACGGCTTTCTGGACCTCTATCTGGGCGCCTACTACTACGAGAACGAGCTCTACGAGAACAACGACGGCGACGGCACTTTCACCCAGGTAACCGATCAGAGCGCCCTGAACGACAAGCGCGACACCAACGACGTGAACTGGGTCGACTACGACAACGACGGCGATCCGGATCTGTTCGTCGTCAACCGCGAGCAGGAAAACGCACTCTACCGCAACGACCTCGAGACCACGGGTAGCTTCGAAGAGGTTTTCTGCGCCCTCAGCCTCAGCGACCTCGAGATCGGTCACAAAGCGGCCTGGGCCGACTATGACAACGACGGTCGGCTCGACGTCTTCGTCGCCAACGCCGGCGCCAACGCCCTCTACCGCAACGACGGCTCGGACACCTTCATCAACGTCGCCGCGGCCGCCGGAGTTCGTCACAGCGGCTCCTCCTGGCGCACCGCGGCGGTCGCCTGGTCCGACTACGACGGCGACGGCGACTTCGACCTGTTCCTGGCCAGCGGCCGCGAGGACAGCTTCCAGGACGCCCGCGGCCAGACCGACGTGCTCTACGCCAACCAAGGCGACGGCACCTTCTACAACAGCGAGGAGGCCGCGATCGGCCGCTCGAACCGCTACCACGCCGCTGCCGCCTTCGCCGACTACGACGGCAACGCGACACCCGACCTCTACGTGATCGACGCCGGCGGCCTCGGCGCTTGGCCGCCGTCCAACCTGCTGCTGCAGAACGCCGGGGACCAGGGTGGTGGAAACCCAACGGACCGCTTCATCCGCGTCCGCGTCACCGGCCGCGGCGCCGGCGGTACCAACCGCGACGGGATCGGCGCCCAGGTCCGCCTCCTGACCACTACCGGCGACACCCTGTCCTACCAGCAGGTAATGAACACCCCCAACGCCCCGGAACTCATCTTTGGCACCCCCTTCGGATTCGGCACCTATACGGTCCAGGTCTTCTTCCCCAACAGCTCCACCACCGTGAGCATAGACACGCTGCCAGGCGAAGATCCGCTGCAGATTACGGAGCCATAAGGTGATGCTGCACTTTGTTCGGGAGGCCGGCAGGGCATGCTGTCGGAGGCCGTTTGTGGGGGCGGCCCGGTGGGACAGGTTGCCGGAGGTTTCAGACCTGCTGGCCGGCCGGCCAGCACCATCGTTTGGCAAACAAACGAATCACACGATCCGAGCGCTCCTCACGGCCTTCGCCATCTTCGCGGTCACAACGACGCTCCACGCTCAAAATGCCAACCAGATCCAGCCCGGCACCCGCGCGATCTCGATGGGCGGCGCCTTCGTCGCCGTGGCCAGCGATGCCACCGCCGTCAACTGGAACCCAGCCGCCATCGCCGCCCTCCAGCGCCAGGAGATCAACCTCGCCTACGCCGACCGCTACGGCCTGGGCATCGACAACCCCTACCTAGCTTACGTGCTGCCGATGCGCGACAACCACGCCATCGGCGTTGACTGGCTCTCAACCGGGTTCGGCGACGCGGAGCTCGACTTCACCCGCAACAAGCTCAATTTCGCCTACGGCTACCGCAATGGGATTCCGGCCCTGCGGCGGTACCTGGGTAACACCGCTATCGGGGTCGCCGGCAAGTACGTCTCCCTGAGCACCGACCTGGATGGCCAGCAGATCGTCAACGCCTCCGGCTGGGGATTCGACCTGGGAGTGCTAGCCCCGCTGCCTTACGGCATCCGGCTCGGCGCTTTAATCCAGGACCTAGGCAACACCTCCGTCGAGCACGAAGGCGGACGGACCGAGGCTATCTATCCGCAGCATTACCGGGTCGGACTCGCCGTCAAGCCGATCGAGGGCCTGACCGTCGCCGCCGATCTGGATGACTCCTACCACTTCGGCGCCGAATACTGGTTTCGCGGTTTTCTGGCCCTGCGCGCCGGCCTGCAGAGCGAGCGGGATACGCGGGAGAGCTTCGGCGACGCCACGACCGCCAGCTTCGGACTCGGCGTCAAGTACCGGTTCGCTCAGGTCGACTACGCCTACGAACGACACCCGGTCCTACCGGCCACCCATTACACCTCGCTGGTGCTGGCCTACAACCCCCGGGTCGTGCAGATCAAGGACGCCATCGTCCGCCACACACCGATCTTCCGCTCCCTCTACCGGCACTACCAAGAGCAGGAGTTCTTCGACGTCGTCATATCGAACTCCTCTACCGAGCCGATCCCGGCGACGGTGAGCCTGATGCTGCCGAAGATGATGGGCGTGCCGCACCAGGAGGAGGTGCTGCTGCCGCCGCAGAGCACCGAGCAGTACAGCCTCAAGGTCACCTTCGACTCGGATCTGTTCAACCGCGACGAGGCCTACTTCGACAACTTCGTCACCCCGGTCGTGCAGGTCTCCTATTCACTGAACCGGCAGGACCAGGTGGTCGAGAAGCAACTCGAGCGCGGCTACGTCGCCGGCAAGGGCAAGCTGAGCTGGAACGTCGAGGGCATGGCCGCCGCCTTCGTCACCCCCGAGGACCTGGCCGTCTCCGGCATGGCCCGGGGCCTGGCGCAGCGCTACAACGAGCTGCTGACCGAGAAATTCAACCGCTCCAACATCGGCAAAGCGGCGGTGCTGTTCGACGCCATGGGGGTCTACCGCATCCGTTACCAGGCCGACCAGAAGACGCCGTTCACGAGCATCAGCGACGACCGCACCATCTTCGACACGGTGCAGTATCCCAGCGAACTGCTCGAGAAGCCCGAAGGCGTCGACACCAAGATCGGCGACTGCGACGACCTCACCGTCCTCTACGCCTCGCTGCTGGAGAACCTAAGCATAGACACCGCCTTTCTGGAGGCCAATGACCCGGGCAAGGGCCACATCTACCTGATGTTCGACAGTGGCGTGCCGCCCGACCGAGCGGAAGACCACTTCGTCAGTTCGGCGGAGTACGTCGAGTGGGGCAGCCGCATCTGGATCCCGGTCGAGACGACCTTGTTCGGCGATACCTTCGCTGTCGCCTGGCGCAACGGCGCCACCGAATACAAGCGCCTCAAGGTCCGCAACCTGATCGACGAGGTCGACGTCCAGCAGTGGATGCAGACCTACAAGCCGGCCGTCCTGCCACCAGCCACCGTCGAGCTGCCGGCGGCGGCAGCCCTGGACAGTCTGCTGGCCAAGGACATCGAGTTCTTCGATCAGCGGGTCGACCAGATCGCCCTGGGGACGGCGGCCACCGTCGACTCGCCGGAGGGCGCCTACGACGCCGGCGTCGCCTACCTGCGGGTGAACCATCTCGGCAAGGCCGGCGCCATGTTCGACCGCGTCCTGGTGATGAACGCGGAGCATACCGATGCCATCAACGCCCGGGGGGTGATCGCAACCCGCAAGGGCGGCTACAAAGCGGCGCTGGAATTCTATCGCCGGGCGTTACGGCTGGAAGACAACAACGGCATCCGCATGAACATCGCCCTAACCTACTACCTGATGGGCGAGCGCGAGACCGCCGACCGCCTGTTCGAGGAGGTGGTCGCCCTGGACGACGGCTATCTCGAGCTTTTCGACTTCCTGTCCACCGTCGGCGACGCCCAGGAGTTCTACGACATCGGCGTGAGTTATCTGCGCCAGCTGCGGCTCGACCAGGCTATCGCGCAATTCGACCTGGCCCTGGAGGCCGATCCCAATTACTTGGACGCGATCAACGCCAAAGGCGTGGTGCTCACCCGCAAGGCAGACTACGAGTCGGCGCTCGCGCTCTACCAACTGGCGTCCGAGCTGGCGCCGGAGCAGACCGGATTCCGGCTCAACATCGCCCTGGTCCACTACCTGCGCGGCGAGCACGACAAGGCCGACGCCCTCTACCAGCAGATAATCGCCCAGGATCCGGCCTACGACGGTCTCATGGACTTCCTCACCGGCGTCGAGTCGGCCGAGGAGAGCTACCAGGCTGCCGCTTCCTACCTGCGCCTTGGCGAACTCAAGCGCGCGCTCGAGCGGGTCGAGCAGGCCCTGGACGTAGCGCCCGACATGGGGCACGGGCACAACATGCGCGCCGTCATCCTGGCGCGCCAGGCCCGCTACGCAGAAGCCTACCAGGCGCTGGAGACGGCCGAGAATTACCTGCCGACGGATCCCGGTTTGCGCCTGAACATGGCCATAGTCCGTCTGCTGCAGGGCCGGCGCAACGAGGCCACCGTCATCTACCAGCAGGTAATCGAAATGGACTCGCGCTATAAGGGCATGCTGGATATCCTTGAAAAACAATAACTTTTATATTAATACTCAGTTCCTGAGGAACCGTGCTCCCGGCAGTGGAGTCGCACGATCATGGCATTGGTGTCCCGAGCGGACCGCGCCCGCACAAGATTGAACCGGGCATGATGCAGATCATGTTGCCGGGCACCCCCGTTTCCGATCTTATTAATCAGGAGAGATGATTTTCCTACCTAGGAGGAGTGTATCGACATGAAGTGGACCAAATGGCTTCATCTGTTGCTGATCCCGATGGTCGCCGGCTTCAGCGAAGCGACGGCCGAAGAGACGAAGAGCAAGGCGAAAACCAGCGTGAAAGCCAACGTAAAAGCCAGCGTGAAAGCCACTGCAAAAGGCAGCGTCACCGCCGCGACCGATACCAGCAAGACAACAGTCACCCCCGACGACGACTGGCTCAACACGATCTGGACCCAGGTCGACGACACGGTCAAGAAAGAGGAACTGAAGCTGCAGGAGACGGTCACCGTTGCAGGCGTGCGCGGAGCCGAGGCCGAGGACAACCTGCTCGACAAGCTCTACTACAAGGGCGGCAAGCGTTATCCCAGCCAGGACAAGCTGAAGAAGGCCATCGATACCCTGAAGGGCAGTATCGCCAGCGATCCGAAGGGCAAGGAGGCGCCCAAGTTGAAGTTCTTCGTCGCCCAGTGTTACGAAAAGATCGGTAACGGAGTCGAGGCGAGGAATTATTACGGACAGGTGATCAAGGACCACGCGGGCACTAAGTTCGCCGTCCAGGCCAGGGACGCTCTGACCGCGCTCGGACCAGCGCAATAAAGTAACACGTACCGACAGGCAGTCGACCCGGAAGGCCGGGGGGGGAGCAACTCTCCCTCCGGCCTTGCTTTTTTTATATTGTCTCCGGTTGCAACCAGCCACCTACCGAGAGATATGGCGAGTGAAAATGCGAAGTCGGGGCTCGCGACGTGGTCCCTTGGCCCTCTGGTCGCCGTTTTCGTAATCCTGTTCACCTTCACCGAGATGTTCGACCGGGCCGAGCTGGTCACCTATGACCAGCGTTTCCGCATCCGCAACGATCTGTTCGGCCCACCGCCAATGGATCCCCGTCTAGGCACCATCGACATCGACAACCTCAGCATCACCGAGGAGGGCCGCTACCAGGACTGGACGCGCGACAAGTACTCCGACGTCGTCAACATCCTCGCCGAGTACGACGCCAGCCTAATCGGATTCGACGTCTACTTCATCGAGCCCTCGACCAAGCTGATCTCCGAAGAGCAGGTCCTGGCTCTCTCCCAGGTCAACGAGGACAACATCTCCAGCCTCTTCGCCACCGCCGATCACGACGAGAATTTCCGGCAGGCGATCGCGCGGGCGGACAACGTCTACCTGGCCCAGATGATCGTCGTCTCCGACCGCCTGATCTCGCACCATGAGGTGGCGGCAAAGATGAAGGAACTGACGCCGGACGATTCCGCAGCCCTCGAAATCGTGCGCCGGAACGCGCCTGTGCTGACCGTGCCGCCCCAGAAGAGCACCATCTGGCGCGGCCACACCTTCGAACCGCCGCTCGAGCTGCTGCGCAACCATGCCCGCGGCTTCGCATACGCCCAGACCAAACATGACGTCGACGGCGGCCGGCGGCGCTATCCGGTAGTCTACCAGTACGATGACTTCCTCTTTCCTTCGATCGCGCTGCTGATGATCTGCGACCTCGTACAGATTCCGATCGGGTCTGTTGAAGTCACGCCGGGCGAGGACATCTTGTTGCCCAACGCGAAGGTCGGCGAGGGCGAGATTCGGGATATCCGCATTCCGATCGACGACTACGGCAACATGAACGTCAACTGGGCGGGACGCTGGGACGACACCTTCGCCCACTTTCCCCACATCGGCCTGCGTTGGACTGCCGAGCGCCAGCGCAAACAGGATCTGTTCGATCGGGTCAAGGCGCTGGTGGCAGTCAACCCGTCGCTGTTGCGTAACCCGCGGGGCCTGCCGGCAGCGCTGGCCGAGGTCGGTTTCGCCGATCAGATGGCCAACCGTCAGGCGGTCGCGACCTGGTTCCAGGCCTCCGGCATCGAGCGGGCGATTCGCGCCGACCCGGATCTGCCCGCCACCGACTTCTGGAAGTCAAAGGGGGTTAATACTCCCAACGACGCGCAAACGGCGCTCTACGATCTCCTCCTGCGGACGAACCGGGTGGCCGACCTGATCGCCGCGGACCCGAGCCTCACCCGCGACCAGGTGCAGCAGTCACTGCCGGACTACCGCCCCATCGACGTGGCACAGAGCGATTATCTGGTCCGTTCTCTCCTAGTGGACGGCGCCGTACCCGACGGTGCCCGACCCCTGTTCTTCTATCCGTACACGGTCTACGAGGGGCAGCTGATCACCCCCGACTACGTGAAGGATAAGGTCCTGTTCTACGGTCTCACCGCCGACGGCACCACCGACCTGAGCGTCACCCCCTTCCAGGGCTCCTACCCGATGGTCGGGATCTACCCGAACGTCCTCAACACCATCCTGCAGGACGACTTCATCCGCAGCATGCCCCGTTGGCTCGACTGGCTCATCATCCTCGCCCTCGGGGTGCTGATCACGGTCATCGTTCCGCGTTTCAAGGCGCTAACCGGGGCCGCCGTCATTCTCAGCCTCGTCCTGCTCTACATCCTGCTGAGCTTCTTCGCCTTCACCCACGCCGGCACGTGGATCGACATGGTCGGGCCGTTTACGACGCTGATTATCGGTTACCTGGCACTCACCATCTACGCTTACGTCGTCAAGGAGAAGGAGAAGGACTTCGTCCAGGGCGCCTTCGGCCACTACCTCTCGCCGGCCGTGGTCGACCAGATCATGAACAACCCAGACATGATCAACCACCTCGGCGGTCAGGAGCGGGTAATGACCGCCTTCTTCTCCGATATCGCCAGTTTTTCGACGATCTCCGAGTGCCTCACGCCGGTGGAACTGGTCAATTTCATCAACGGCTACCTCAGCGAGATGTGCGACATCATCGAGTTCTACGGCGGCACGATAGACAAGTTTGAGGGCGACGCCATCGTCGCCTTCTTCGGCGCCCCGGTCTTCTACGAAGACCACGCGGTGCGGGCGACAATGGCCTGCATCGATCAGCAGCACAAGCTGGTGGAAATGCGCGAGCGCTGGCGCGGAAAGGGCGTTCTGCCGCCGGCCCTGATCGATCTGCGCGAGCGCTGGGAGTCGCAGGAACGCATCTTCGCCCAGGTCCGCATCGGTATCACCGCCGGACCGATGGTCGTCGGCAACATGGGCTCGAAGAGCCGCACCGACTACACGATGATGGGTGACACCGTCAACCTGGCCGCCCGCTTCGAAAGCGGCCAGAAGATTTACGGCACCAGCATCATGGTTAACGACGTCATCTACGAGCAGGTCAAGGAAATGGTGGAAGCCCGCAAGCTGGATATGATACAGGTGATGGGCAAGGAACAGCCGGTCGTCGCCTACGAGATACTCGACCGCAAGGGAGGACTGAGCCCGGAGATGAGCGAGACGCTCGGGCTCTACAACGACGGGATGGCCGCCTACGAGGCGTACAACTTCGACGTGGCGCAGAGCCTCTTCGAGAATGCTCTGAAGATCAACCCCAAGGACGGTCCGTCCGGTCTCTACGCCGACCGCTGCGGGGAGTATGCGATCACACCGCCCCCCGACCTGATCTTTCGCGCCGAAACCAAGTGACATTCTGGTCCGACGGCGACCCCGTGCTTATATTCACGACTGTCGGGAAGCTAGGGCGCCTCCAGCCCTGGCCGCACCGACGCAACCCCGTCGATCGCCCTCGAAGATGACCGCCCGAACCTTTTCCATCCCGCGCCACCGTGCCGACGCACCCGCGCGCCTGCCGGACGCACCCGCCGGCCGCTGGTCACCGAAACGTCACGGCACCGCCGGCCCGGCCCTGCTGCTGCTGATCGCGTTCGCAGCCTGCTCGGGTAAGAGTGCCAACCTGATCGAGCGCATGGATCAGCGCGACGCGGAAACCCGTGCTGAAATCGAGGCATTGAATAACTCGTTGACCTCCACCTACGATCGCGAGAGCGCCATCACCGAGCGGTTGCTGCAGGTGGAGAAAACGAACCTGCAGCTGCGCCACGACTTGGAGCAGCTGCGGCAGCAGGTCTTGGCACTGATGGAGGAACTGGAGGCGCGGGCGGCAGCCACGGTGGCGATAGCTCCGCCAAAGCCGGTCGGCGCCCCTGGTGTGTACGAGGATGCCCGCGCCGACTACCTCGACTACAACTACGCAAAGGCCCTCGAGAAGTTCGTACAGGTGATCAAGATGGCCCCCCTGGGCGAGCTGGCTGACACCGCCCAGTACTGGATCGGTGAATGTCACTACGGTATGGGTGCGTGGGATCCGGCAGTGACCCAGTTCATTAAGGTTTTCGCCTATCCCAACACTGCCAAGGCAGACGACGCTCAACTGATGATCGCGCGCTGCTATATGAACCTGGGCAACGGCCCTCGGGCCCTCAACGCCTACCAGCGACTGGTCGACGAATACCCCGACAGCGAATACGTGGAGGCCGCGAGGAAGGAGATGCGCGTTCTGCAATGATTTCACAAACTTTTCCGGGCACCATCCACCTTCTCCTTCTCCCCCTCCTGATCAGCTTTCCGCTTCCGTCCTCACCCGCAACCACGCCGATCCCGACCAACATGGATCTGATTGTGGCAACCATAGAAGAGGCCACCGACCGCGCCCTTACCAATCTGGACGATCGCGACATGCTGGCCGACGGCGGTGGCACCGTTCTGGTCGTGTCGCAGTCCAAGCACGACGCCAACTGGCTCGTCGAGCACGTGCTAATCGACCGGCTGCTGCAGCGCGGTCTCGAAGTCCTGTCCGACAGCAGCTCCGCCGTCGCCGGCAACGCTCGCCTCGCCTTCCGCGTCCTCGAGCTGGGGATTCGCGCCACCAGCGGGCTGCGGGGCTCCACTGCCACCCGCGAGAGTCACGCCACCCTGGCGCTACAGCTGAGCGCCAGGGGCGAGGAGACGATAACCTGGCAGGATGAGACAACCGTCTTCCGCGAGGACTCGGTTCCCAAGGACCAGCTGGACCTGCTCCAGGACTCTTCCTATGACTTCGCCAAGACCGAGCTGGAGGAGGAAACCTGGAGCAAGTTCGCCGAGCCGGTGATCGTCTCCACCGTCCTGGGCGGCCTCATCTACCTCTTTTTCTCGAATCGCTGATATGGGCTCCTCGTTGCTACTCCGCATAACCCTTCTCGTTTCCCTCGGGCTCCTGTATAGCTGCGCCGGGAAAGTCCCCAAACTCAAGACGGCCGACTACTACTTCGAGCGCGGCATCCAGGCCATGCAGAAAAAGCGGTGCCTCGAGGCAGTCGAGGAATTCCAGCGCGTTGTCACCAACTTCCCGGGCTCCTCGCTGGTCCCCGACGCCCAGTACCAACTCGCCGAGGCGCACTACTGCCTCAAGGACTACGTCCAGGCGGTGTTCGAGTACGAGCGCCTAATGAACACCTACCCCTCTAGCGACCGTGTCGACGATGCCCAGTACAGAATCGCCGAAGCGTTTTTCAAGCAGTTGCGGCGCGCCGAGCTGGATCAGAACGAAACCTACCAGGCGCTGATCAACTTCCGGCGTTTCATCGAAGACAACCCGGACAGCCCGCTGGTGGAAACGGCTCGCACCGCCATCGTCGAGTGCCGCTCGGTGCTGGCCAAGAAGCGCTACCTCAGCGCCAGGCTCTACCACCGGCAGAAGCACTACGAGGCGGCCACCATCACCTACAAGGACGTCCTGCGCGACTTCCCCGACACGCCGTCGTACTCAGCGACGCTCGTCCGCCTGGGCGAGATCGACCTTGTTCAGGAAAGGCCTGCCGAGGCACGGGCGAAGTGGCTCGAGGCCCGCGACATCACCGAGGATCCCAAGCTGGTCAAGCGCGTGGACAAGCTTTTGCAGGAACTGGACGCGGAGGAGTGACCACCGATGCGCGTGGGTGTCCTGGGCGGAACCTTCGACCCCGTTCACATTGGTCACGTTCTGCTCGCCCAGTCAGTACAGGAGCAACTGGCGCTCGACCAGGTTCTGTTCGTACCCGTCGCCGACCCACCGCACAGGGAAGCTGATCCCCCCCAGGCTGCTGCCGAAGACCGGCTTGCGATGGTCGAGCGCGCCATCGCCGACTCTCCATGCTTCTTGGTCTCGCGGATCGAGCTCGATCGACCCGGCAAGTCGTACACCGTCGATACCCTGACCGCGATCGGCGCCGAACGTGCCGGTGACAAGTTGTTCCTAATCATCGGAGCCGACAACGTCTCCCAACTGTCCACCTGGCACAAGCCGGAGGCCATCCTCGAGTTGTGCACCATCGTCGCCGGCTCCCGCGTCACCGACTCCCTCACCCTCGACACGCCTTTGACACAGCAGCTGCAGCTGGTGGACACCCCGTTGATCCAGCTCTCTTCGACGCTGATACGGGAGCGGATCCGCGCCGGCCGCTCCATTCGCTACACGGTACCCACGAGCGTGGAGGCCTACATCGCCGAGCGCGGACTCTACGCTCACCAAACGCGGAAATGATCCCATGAAGTCACACCTGACCCACCTCGAATGCCCCCGGACCGGAGAGCAATACGACGCATCTCGGCTGCACAACCTGTCGGCTGCCGGTGGCCCCTTGCTCGCCCGCTACGACCTCGAGGCAGCAGCCGCCACCCTCTCCCGGGAATCGCTCGGTGAAAGACGCACGGACATGTGGCGTTATCTGGAGGTTATGCCGGCCGCCACCGAAGCGGAGATCGTTTCGCTCGACGAAGGCTGCACACCGCTGCGTGCCGTGCCGCGGCTGCGCCAGGAAACCGGTCTGCGGCAGCTCTTCGTCAAGGACGAGTCGGCAAACCCCACCGGCTCGTTCAAGGCTCGCGGCCTCTCCGCCGCGGTCACCGCCGCCCGCGCCCGCGGTGCCGCGAAGCTGGCCATCCCGACAGCCGGCAACGCCGGTGGTGCGCTCTCGGCCTACGCCGCTGCCGCCGGACTCGAGGCCCACGTCTTCATGCCGCGCGACACCCCCGCGGCCTTCCGTATCGAATGCCAGTCGTGCGGTGCCCAGGTGGAGCTGATCGACGGGCTGATCAACGACTGCGGCAGAATCGTCGGCGAGCGCAAGGAGGACAACGGCTGGTTCGACGTCTCCACCCTCAAGGAACCGTACCGCGTCGAGGGCAAGAAGACCATGGGTTACGAACTCGCCGAACAGTTCGACTGGAACCTGCCCGACGTCATTCTCTATCCCACCGGCGGCGGCACCGGCCTCATCGGCATGTGGAAGGCCTTCGCCGAGATGGAACAGCTGGGCTGGATCGACAGCAAGCGGCCAAGGATGATCTCGGTGCAGGCCGCCGGCTGCGCCCCCATCGTCCGCGCGTTCGAGCAGGGTGACGAGCAGGCCGACCTGTGGGAGGGGGCCCACACCGTGGTATCCGGACTACGCGTCCCGATTGCGGTAGGCGACTTCCTGATGCTACAGGCGCTGCGCGAGAGCGGCGGCACTGGCATCGCGATCAGCGACGAAGAGATGGTGGCAGCTACCCACCGGATGGCCCGGAACACCGGCATCTTCCCCGCCCCCGAAGGCGGCGCCACCCTGGCCGCGGTCGAGAAACTCCTGGAGCAGGGACTGGTCCAGCGCGACGAGCGCATCGTCCTCTTCAACACCGGCAGCGGCTACAAGTACCTGGAAGTGCTCGACCAGGGGGGACCGGCAGCGGGTTGACTGGGAATCGGACCGCGGCTATCTTCGTTTTTCGGCGTGCACCTATAGCTCAATTGGATAGAGCACCTGACTACGGATCAGGAGGTTGAGGGTTCGAATCCTTCTGGGTGCACCATCTTTTTATAACTTGTTGATTATTCACAGGTTTACAGATTTTTAAGAGTGGTTCCCCCACTCGAAAAAACCCCCGAATGAGCACAGAGTCAGCTGCTCACTCGGGGGTTTTCTTATGGATGTTCGTCGTTGTTATGACCTGTTTCTCACCGACAGAAAAATCAGTGGATGTAGTGAAGCCACTCTCCGATTTTACGAGTATGTGCTGGGCAAACTGATTTCCTATCTGACCTCCACAAACTCCGACTCAGCCGTAGCCAATCTCCAGCACCACATCCTCCCCTTCTTTTCTCATCTTCAACAGCAGAACCTGTCTCCCAGCACCTACCATACCCTGTATCGTGTAATTCTGGCTTTTACTCGATTTCTACACCAGGAAGAGTATGTCTCGGCTGAAATTCGACTACCGAGGGTAAAACAGCCACATACAGCCATATCCCCTC
>CAYWBJ010000058.1:0-7092 GCA_964456165.1 uncultured Gemmatimonadaceae bacterium
GCTTCATCACCATGTACGCTGGTCTGCAATGAGCAACCGCGACCGCAACAGCGCCCGGCCGACGGCCGGTTGCTCGATCAGTCGTGGCTGGTTAAGCATCGGCTGGCTAAGCGTCTGCATCGCGCTTACGTCGGGATCGGCAGCGGCCGAGGATAGCTACGGCGGCCGACTGTGGCAGTACGAGGGCGACCGGTTCGTTCAATACGCCACCGGTACCAACCTGATGATGGAGGCAATCGATCCCTCCCTGCGCAAGTGGTACCTGCCGCAGGAGGTTGCCGCCGAGCGCACCTACCAGTGGGAGTACACCAACTACGCCCGCACCCGCTACCGCCGCTACCAGGATGCCAATCTCGAGGGCGATTACTTCTACGACCAGTTCGGCCGCTTCCTCAGTAAGGGCTGGGTCGTCTACGACTGGCGCCAGGTGCAGCCGGCCTCTTCGGAAGGCTCACGCGTAATCAAGAGCAGTCAGTACAGCGCATGGTTCAGCAAGCTGGTCCTTTCCTCAGACAGCAAGGGGCAACACCACTTCTCGGTCATGGTGGGCGACGAGATACGCACCCAGCTGACCCCCATGACCTTCCGCAAAACCGCCTTCAACGGAGTCCAGTTCGACTACACGAACGACCATCTGGCGGCCACCGTGCTGATGTCGCGTATCAACCTGCCGGTGCTCGGCGGCGGCGACGGCCGGCCCGCCTTCGCCGACAGCTACACCAACCTGATCGGCTTCCGCACCGTGTACAACCTTGGCGACGCCGTTAAGATCGGCGGCACCTTCGTCAACTCCCATCACGGCCGCATAGCCAACGAGCGTTTCGAGGGCAACCCCTTCAACGGCAACCTGACCACGGGGCAGCTTTCGGAGCGGATCAACCAGATTCTAGTCCGGATCACCGACGACTCGCCCGGCGACGGCGGGGGCCCCATCCTCTTCACCAGCGACATTGTCATCACCACCCGGATGGGCGACCGCGACACCACCCTCGTCGGCAGCGAGATCGGCTTCAGCCCGATCGTCAGCGGCGGCATTGAACGCGGCGGTTTCCGCGTCGCCGAGGGCGGCGGCGACGATGGCCAGATTCTGCTCGACTACCGCCTCTCCGATCCCGAAGTGCAATCACTCGAGGACATCATTCCGGACGCCACCCTGGTGGACAACATCCGCCGCGTGCGCTTCCGGCTGCTCCTGAGCAACGATTACAAGGTCGAAGTAGCCTCCAACGTCCAGACCAACAACGACCCGCGGGTCATCGTTCCCCAGTTCGTCATCATGACCCGGGCCGAGGGCAACGTCAAGGACAACTCCAACCGGAAGATGGTAGTCTTTGACTATGGTCTGCCGACCGCCACACAGGTCGCAGGTGTAACGATCGAGGCCAACGACCTCGCCGGCTTCAGGCTCTACGGCGAAGTGAACATCAATCACCGGTGGACCAAGTATCCGCATCGCGACCCTGAGCGCGACACCTTCAGCACTACATCGGGTATCCGCGGCGACCGGTCCGCTGTGGGGTGGATGTTCACCCTTTCGCGTCAGTTCTACCCGTTCACGTTCTTCGGCGAGGCGTTCGGTATGGACGCCGATTACGACACCAGCCCCCGCTTCGTCACCAGCGACGGCCACATCAACTACGGCGACACCGAGGAGGCTCGGACGCGCCACACCTACGACTTCGTCGACGACAACGACGACAACGACCGCAAGAACGACCAGCAACGGCGGTTCGACGATGGCCGCGTCGGCGAGGAAAAGCCGTCCGGCGTCGTGCCTTTCGAGGGTTTTGCTGACGAAGCCGTTTTCCCCGGCCTCGACGAGAACAACGACTTCCTGCCCGATTTCAATCAGAACAACCTGCGCATCCGGCCCAACTTCCTGCCGGATTACGAGGAGCCTTTCCTCCGCTACAACGTCGATCGTCCCGAGTATCTCTTCGCCCTCGACCTGAACAACAACGGCTGGGGCGATCGTTTCGAGAACGACAACGAGCCCGACTACGTCTACAAGCGGGATCGCCGTGGGTTCAACACCTACCTCGGGGCCAACCTGATTCCCGAAGCCCGGCTCACCGTCGGCTACGAACGGGTGCGGCGCCCCTCGACGGGCGATGAGAACAACACCGCCTACACCCTTTTCGCCTACGAGCGCAACTACCCGGTGATCGGCGTCGCCACCTTCTACAACATGTTCAAACTTGCCGAGGACGACATCGCCGACGACCTGATCCAGTGGGTGCAGCAGCGGCCCATCCTGGGCGAGTCCCAGACCAGCGGCGGCATGGTGCCGATCGAAGCCCCCCTCGGGATGCAGAAGACGCTCGTGAACAAGGCCTGGCTCGGCTTCGAGCGCCTCTACAAAAGCGGCCTGAACGCCGAAACCAAGGTCACCTACGAGATCGTGCACCAGCGCGAGAAGGGGCTGCTCGATCGCGGGGGCCAGCCCCTCAAGCGCACGACGAGGCGTTTCGGCCTGGTCAACAAGGCCCAGTATCAGCTTCACTACAAGCGGCTGACGGTAACGCCCCGGCTCAAGCACGAGCTGTTCATGGATGACACGCCCTACCACCTCGACAAGTACCTAGTCGATCCCGGCGCCGAGCGCCATGACTGGACCGGGATCTCCGGGCTGCTTTTGAGAATGCCGTTCATGCGCCGCTCAGAGATCCAGGTAGGTCTCGAGCGCCTCCTGTTCCAAGACTTCGTCCAGGACGAAAAGGCCTTCGCAGCCGATCGCCCCGACGGACTCCTCGCCGGGGCCACCACAGGCGATTACAACGAAACGTCCCTTGGCCTGCAGCTGGCCAACGTGAGCCCCTACCTCGGCTATGACCTGATGCTGCAGATGGGACTGCGCATAGACTGGAGAGACATTGAGATTTTCGATGGAAAGGATGAGTCGAACACCAGCGCCCTCACCTACGTCAGCATCCAGGCGGGGCTCAACTGATCTGAAGCACCGGCTGTGGCGCCACAGCGCCCGCCTACTTGCCCTACCCCTCCTCGGAATCGCCGCCGGCTGTGGCGGCAATTCCGATCTGGTGCTCGCTCACGTCGGCGACGCCACGATCACCGCCTCTGAAATGACGGAGTTCATCGGCCGCCTGACCGATGAGCGCAAGACGACGCAGGAGGGCGTCGACGGCTATCTCGACTACCTGCAGAACCTCATCGACAAGGAGGTGCTGGTTCAGGAAGCGCACAAGCGCGGCCTCCACAAGGCGCCCGCGGTATGGCGCAAGCTCAAGTCCGAGAAGGACAGGCGGGCGGTCAAGGATTTCATCCGCCGGCAGACCCGCGACAAGATCACTGTAACCGACGAGGAACTGCGGGCCCACCAGCTCGACACCAAGCGCAACTACCAGGTCCAGATGCGCCGCCTGCTGGTGGACACCGAGGAAGATGCCCAGGAGGCAGTTCGTCGCCTACGCGCGGGCGAGCCATTCGGGCATGTTGCCACCGGTGTCCAGTCCGATTCCAGCCGCTACTTCCTCATCGACGAGCTCGATCCTCCCGTGCTCGCCGAGATGATTTTCCCACTCGAGGTTGGCGAGGTTTCAGAGCCGGTGTTCTACGCCGGCATCTACGGCGTCTACCAGATGATGGACAGACAGGCGGTCGAACTCGAGGAGATCAGGCCCCTCCTCGAGCAGGAGGTCATGGCCAAGAAAATGCCCGAGTTCGTGAAGCGCACCGCCGAGCAGTTCGCGGACGAGATCGATTTCGAGGCTGATGAGGAAGCGCTCGCAGGGATGGTCGGGCTACTCTCGCGCGGACTCGAGAACATCACCGCCGAGGAGCACAGCCGGGCTCTGCTACGCTACCGCGACGGGCGTTTCACGGTACAGGACTACGTCGACCTCATCCTCATCCACAACATCGGTTTCGGCGACGACATCGAGGATCGGGTAAGGTGGTTCACCAGCGAGGTAGTCGTACCACACGTGATCCTGATGGAGGCCGCGCGCCACGCCGGGGTCTACGACGAGCCCGACTTCATTTCCTGGTTCAGCCGTCGCGAGCAGGCACTGGTCCTGCAGGAAATGCGCAACGTCAGTCTGGCCGACATTTTCGTCGATGACGAGGAGGGCCGCCGGTATTACGAAGCCAATCCGAAGCAGTTCGTGCCGATGGAAGAGCTCCAGGTCCAGGAGATCATGGTCGAGACAGGGGGAGAGGCCGCCTTTCTGCTCGAGCAGATCGAGCAGGGCGCCGACATGGGAGCCCTGGCCGCCGAGCACACGGTGCGGCCACGCGGCAAGACCGACAGTGGCCGCTTTCACATCCATACCTTCGAGACCGGTCAGTTCGGCGACCTGATCGACCAGGCACGCAATATTGCGATCGGCAAGCTGGTTGGCCCAATCGAGGTCAAGCCCACAGCCGGCCACGAGGCAGGCGGCACCTACTACTCGATCTTCAAGGTACTCCAATCGACGATCGGCGCCGGTCCGGAACCCTACGACGACGTAAAACGTCGCGCCAAGGCCCTCGTCCACCGCAACAAGAACAACCGCGCCTTCTACCAATTTCTGCTCGAGCTTCGCCTCGAGTACGAACCGCGGATCGAGATCCTGACCGCCAACGTCGAAGAGCTGGCCCGCCAGCAGCCGATATAGAACTCCGAGCCATTGGCGACAATCCCGCCGCACTGTCGCTCCGGGCGCCATCGCGCACCAGGGAACCGATCTTCCTCCGCCTGTGCACCGCGATAGTCCTCGCGTCAGTGACCCCGGACCAGACGTCAGCCCACTCAGATCGGGCTGACCTGCCCCCCCCCCGCCGCGTCAGCTACGTTGACGTCACCGAAGAAAGCGGTGTCGATTTCCACCACGTTAACGGGGCAACGGGTCGAAAGTACTTCCCTGAGACCATGGGTAACGGCGCCGCGTTCTTCGACTTCGACGGCGACGCCGACCTGGACCTCTACCTGGTAAACGGCGCCCCCCTGCCAGGGTACGAGGCGGCCTCGACCCCGGTTAATGAGCTCTACCGCAACAACGGCGACGGCACATTCGGCGTCGCGGACATCGCCGCCGGGGCACGCGACGCAGGCTACGGCATGGGCTGCGCGGTCGGCGACGTCGACAACGACGGCGACCGGGACCTGTTTGTCACCAACTACGGCCCCGATGCATTCTACCAGAACGCTGGTGGACTTTTTGAGGAAGCCACTGCCGCGGCAGGGCTCATCGACTCCAGCTGGGGCTCCAGCGTCGCCTTCCTCGACTACGACGTCGACGGCGACCTCGACCTCTACGTCGCCAACTACGTCCACTACGAACTCGCCTTCGCAGACCGGCTGGATCTCGAGCCATACGTGGGAGCGGACGCAGAGGGAACCGGACAGGCGCTCAAGACCTACCAGCATCCCCGCAACTTCCCGGGGGCAGAAGACCGACTCTGGCGCAACGAAGGCGACGGCACCTTCGTTGACGCCACTCGCTTAGCCGGTCTGGTCGATACCGTAGACACCGCCGGCCGCGGCCTAGGAGTAGTCGCCGCCGACCTGGACGATGACGGCTGGCCCGACCTCTACGTCGCCAACGACGCGGTCCCGAATTTCCTATATGGCAACAACCGCAATGACACCTTTCGCGAGATCGGTGCCCGCAGCGGCGTTGCCGTCGGCAGGGATGGTCAGTGGGAAGCCGGCATGGGCGTCGACGCCGGCGATTTCGACAGCGACGGCCGCTTCGACCTCGTAGTCACCAACTTCGAGCAGGAGCCGGTGAGCCTCTACCGCAACACGCCCGGTGGATTCTTCCCCCATGTCTCCGACGCCACCGGCCTCGGCCTGATCACACTGCGCGATCTGTCCTTCGGTATCGGTTTCCTCGACTACGACAACGACGGCTACCAGGACCTGTTCGTCGCCAGCGGCCACGTGCTCGACAACATCGACCAGCTCGACCGCTCGACCACCTGGGCGCAGCAGAACATGCTGCTGCGCAACCAGGGCCCCGACAACGGCTGGCGCTTCACCAACGTCTCGAACGACACCGGGCCCGGGCTGCAGCTGGTCCACCCCAGCCGCGGCGCCGCTTTCGCCGACTACGACGACGACGGCGACATCGACATCCTGGTCACCAACAGCGGCGGCCGACCGAACCTGTTGCGCAACAACGGCGGCAATGCCGGAAACTGGCTTGCCGTGCGGGCCCTCGACCGCCACGGCCGCGACGCTGTCGGCGCCCGGATCGTGGTGTCCTACGGCAGTC
Source organism: uncultured Gemmatimonadaceae bacterium (assembly GCA_964456165.1). Taxonomy (GTDB): domain Bacteria; phylum Latescibacterota; class UBA2968; order UBA8231; family UBA8231; genus CAYWBJ01. Next base: position 6,222 of record CAYWBJ010000058.1, read on the forward strand.
GCGAGATCGTGAGAGAGGTCAGAGCCGGTTACAGCTACCTGTGTCACAGCGATCTGCGGGTGCATTTCGGGCTCGACACCGCACTGGTGGCTGATGTGCGGATCCGCTGGCCTGGAGGAACTGAGCAGCTCCTCCCCGAGGTCCGGGCCAATCGGTATGTCGCCGTGGAAGAAGGCACCGGGCCGCTGCGGCACTAGGAGCCGATGGCCGTATCGTGGCGAGATTCGGGAGATCATGCTCCACCGCGTGCCTCACGCCTGCTGTAGCGTCAGCACCCCTCTTTTGTGCAGATTCTGACCGAAACTTCACACGCACAGCACACGTTTACCTCTGGAAGTGATATGAATCGACGCACAGTTTCTTTCTCGATGGCCATCCTCATGTCGTCAGCCCTCGTCGCCACCACGATCGTTGCCGTGGCTACCGAAGCCCGCGAGCTTGGCCAGGGCCTCGTACCCGATCCGCTGCCTCCCGTCGGCCCGCGGATCTACCATTCCTTCCAGTTCCCCAACGACCGGCTGCCGGTGATCGACGGCGACCTGACCGACTGGGAGATCGTCGGTGACAGGTACCAGCAGCACACCTTCCAGCTGCTGAACCAGCGCGGCAGCGACCCTTCGATCCGCCGCGCCTACGACCCGACCGATTTCGACATACGGGTTCGCACCGGCTACCACCCCCGCAGCAACCGCATCTACGTGGCCGCCGAGTACTACGACGACTTCCACAACCTCGACCGGGTGATGGACTCGCACCTGCAGGTAGGCCACGACGACCTCTTCGAGCTGGTGATCGACGCCGACCGCTCCGGCGGCGACTTCGTCCGGCCCCTGCGGCTGCGCAACACCCACGCGCAGAACTACCACACCTA
>CAYWBJ010000059.1:0-19393 GCA_964456165.1 uncultured Gemmatimonadaceae bacterium
CCTGCGCGAGGGCGACAAGGAGCGGGACTGGAACGTGACGGAATTCCACGGTGACCGTCGCGCCGACTGGTTTTCGGAGTACAGCCGGTTCCAGTACTACGACGGCAGGAATCCGGACTGGCCGGTCAAGGCCCTGACGGCACAGTATCAGCAGGCAGTCGAGGCCTGGGATCGGCTCAGGAACGACGACCGCGACGCGACGCAGCTTATCGCCGACAACGAAGAGCCGCCGAATCCGGTCTTCACCAAAATCCTGGTGCAGACCACCATGGGCTGCCCGCACTCGGTCTATCACGGCGGCCTGTTGCGGGCGACGGTGCGTTACTTCGATGCCGACCGGATGCGGCCCGGCCTGCCTCCGGATGTCGGTGCGCTGGTCGACAGCCTGGGGGCGGACGGCGCCGGCATCCAGCTGGCCAACGTCAGCCGCAGTGAGACTCGCAACCTGATCGTGCAGGCTGGCGCCTTCGGGGAGCACCAGTTCACCGAGGTGAAGGTCGGAGAGGGGGTCAAGAAGGTGGACGGCAAGTACTTACGCGTCGAGCTGCCGCCGATGACCAGTGTGCGCTTGGAGGTGGGGCTGAAGCGTTTCTGCAACGACCCGAGCTACGCCTTCCCCTGGCACGGCGGCTCGGTGCCCGTACCGTTCCCATAGGCGGGACAGCGCGGCAGGTCGAGGTCAGGAGCGGCGCCGGTGGTGGTCGATCTCCATAGCCTCGAGCATCTCGGCGACGTCGCTGAACTTCACCCGGGGGGCTCCCCGGGGCTTGCCGCGCTCCACCTCCTGGGCGTCGAGCCGCTCCCAGTCCGCGAAGGTGGCGTAGGGCACGCCGCGGCTGTCGAGGAGGGCGGCGACCGATCGATCCTCGAGTTCGGGTCGCTGGCCGATCACGCCCGATTCCAGGTCTTCGAACATCAGCTTGACCACGTCGGCTGACGCTTTCTTGTGCATGCCGATCAGGCCGCGCGGTCCGCTCTGCGCCCAGCCGACTGCATACTCGCCGGGTCGGGCAGCGCCGGACCCGGGGTCGATCACGCGGCCCTCCCTGTTGGCGATGGTCCCCTGTGCGGAATCGAACGGCACGCCGGGCAGGGGTTCGCCGCGATAGCCTATGGAGACGAAGACCCAGTCGACCTCCACCTCTTCGAACTCGCCGGAGCCGCGTGGCCGAACGTCGCCGGCCTCTTCTACCAGGACGTTCTTCTCCAGCCGCATGCGGCGCACCCGTCCCTTGTCGTTGCCGCACAACTCGACGGGTGAGGCGCAGAAGCGCATCCGCACGTTGCGGCTCCGCGGGTTCGGCTCCGCCGCCGCGTTATTGAGAATTTCCATGGAGTTGGCTACGCCCGACCCGGAGCCCGCCGCCTCGAGCTGGCGGCGGCTGGGCTCGTCGAGATCGACCTCCGCGGGATCGACCAGGAAGCCCGCACCGGGCAGCGAGGAGAGTTCGCGAAGCTCGGCTGGCGTGTAGGCGGCCTGGACCGGTCCCCGCCGTCCCACGAGGAGGATCTCCTCGATGTCGCTGTCGCGCAGCGCTTCCAGGGCGTAGTCGGCGATGTCGGTGGGAACCAGCTCGTCGTAGCTCCGCGCCAGGATGCGGGCGACGTCCACTGCGACGTTGCCGTTACCGATGACCGCCACCCGCTTCCCGGAGAAATCGAACCGGGCATCCGTGTAGTCGGGGTGGGCGTTGTACCACCCGACGAACACGGTCGCCGGAGTACATCCCACCAGGTCCTCGCCCGGTATGCCCATGCGCCGGTCGCTCTCGTTGCCGACCGCGTAGACGATCTGGTGATAATGGTCGCGCAGATCCTGGACCTGGATGTCCCGGCCCAGCTCGACGTTGCCGTAGAACGAGAAGCCGCTTTCCCGGGCACACTTCTCGTATACTCGGGTGACCGACTTGATTTTCTGGTGATCGGGGGCGACGCCGCCGCGCACGAGCCCGTACGGCGTGGGCAGCCGCTCGAACATGTCGACCGCCACGTCGCGACCGCCCTGCTTGAACAGCGCGACGGCGGCGTAGAAGCCGGCAGGACCGGAGCCGACGATGGCGATCCGCAGGGGGCTCTGTTCGCTTGCCACGTCTGGCATGGCGGCTATTCCACCTCGCAGAGTAGCAGCGGGGGGGGCGCTGCCGGGGCGCACCTGCCCGCAAATCTAGCGCATCCCGAAGTCCGTGGAATTCCCCGAATCATTACCGTCCCGTCCGTCTATTCCTGAAACCCTGCCCCGACCAGGCCGCAGGACCGCGCCGTCGCCCTATTAGAATACCACAGGCCCGTACCGGTCGGCAAGATCGGGGGATTGGTGCGCTGCTGTCCGTGCTGCCGCGACTGCGCTATCCTAAGGCTTTGTCGCTCGCGGACAGGATCCCGTCGCAGCTCCAGCGACCGTCCTCTTTCCCAGGGCGGAACCGGGAGAGGAACCGATGGCCGCCAGCCCCAACCTGAACCAGATCATGTGCGACCAACCCGTGCCACGCCGGCATGTGGGCGACCTGAGCGCCTTCATGGACCTTTGACTTCGCTCCGCTTCTGTCGAATGATAGAAACGGCCACCCCACCCTGGAACCGATCAACTGAGAACAGGAGCAATCGAGGCAATGCCCATCAAAGTCGCAGTCATCGGCGCCGGCAGCATCGGATTCACGCGCAAGCTCATGCAGGACGTGCTCTCGGTCCCTGAGCTGCAGGACACGCACTTCGCTTTCCAGGACATCAGCAAGCGCAACCTGGATATGATTGCCCAGCTCGCGCGCCGTGACATCCGCGCCAATCGGCTGCCGGCGACCCTCTCGGCCACCGTCAACCGACGCCGGGCGCTCGCGGGGGCGAACTACGTCATCAACGTGACACGCATCGGCGGCCTGGAGGCCTTTCAGAGCGATATCGACATCCCGCTGAAGTACGGTGTTGACCAGTGCGTGGGAGACACCTTGTGCGCTGGCGGCATCATGTACGGGCAGCGCAACATCCCCCAGATCCTGGCATTCTGCAAGGACATCAGAGAGGAGGCAGAGGGCGGCGCCCTCTTTCTCAACTACGCCAACCCGATGGCGATGAACACCTGGGCTGGCCTGCAGTACGGCGGAGTCGATATGGTGGGTTTGTGCCACGGCGTGCAGGGCGGACACCGGCAGATCGCCAGCGTCATCGAGCTGCTGGTGAACAAGGGCAGGAAGCCGGGCAGTAGGGGCTTTAAGCCGGTCGCCAAGCAGGACGTCGACGTCGTCGCCGCCGGGATCAACCACCAGACCTGGTATATCAGCGTGTTGTTCGAAGGCGAAGACTGGACGGGCCGGCTCCTCGGGGGATTCGAGCGACACCCGGACTACCGGAAGACCGAGAAGGTGCGTATCGACATGCTGCGCCGGTTCGGTTATTACAGCACCGAGTCCAACGGGCACCTCTCGGAATACGTGCCCTGGTATCGCAAGCGCAGCCGCGACATCCGCAAGTGGATAAGCCTGCGGACCAGCTGGATTCACGGCGAAACGGGCGGCTACCTGCGGGTCTGCACTGAAGGACGGAACTGGTTCGAGACCGACTATCCCAACTGGCTGAAGGCGGAGCCGCCCCAGTTGACCTACGAGAACCGGACCGAGGAGCACGGCAGCTGGATAATCGAGGCGTTGGAGACTGGCCGCGTGTATCGCGGGCACTTCAACGTGCGCAACGACGGGGCTGTCCCCAACCTTCCCGACGATGCGGTGGTCGAGGTGCCGGGATACGTGGACCGGAATGGGATCAACATACCCAGGGTGGGTGAGCTGCCGTTGGGTTGCGCTGCCGTGTGCAACGCTTCGATCAGCGTGCAGCGGCTGGCGGTGGAGGCGGCCGTACAGGGCGACGTGGACCTGCTGAAGCAGGCGTTTATGATGGACCCACTGGTCGGTGCCGCCTGCGATCCCCACGAGATCTGGCAGATGGTCGACGAGATGCTGGTTGCCCAGTCCCGCTGGCTGCCCCAGTACCGGCGAGAGGTGACACGGGCCCGCAGGAGGTTGGCCGTGGGGAAGTCGCTGGGGACCCGGAAGACGAGGGGCGCGGCTCGCTTGCGAACCCGGTCGCTGGCGGCCATGCGCAAAAACGCGGAGGCGGCCCGTCGCAACGCGGCTGCGGCCGACAAGGCGGGGATGACGGGCGCGAATGGAAGCTCGCCGCGCCGCCGCGACTCCTGAGCCTCTGATGGGTCGGCGAGGCGCCGGTCCGTGTCGCCGGATCTGCGGTGCGGTCGCGGTGACGCTGCTCTCCTTCGCGGCCGCGGAGGCGCAGGAGGTGATCGGCGCCGCCTGGGAGTTCGATGGAGAAGGCGACCTCGAAGGGTGGGCGGTTCAGCAGGACCTGACCGATCTGGTCGCCACCGGCGGCATGCTGCAGGGCACGGTCACCGGCCGCCAGATCCAGCTTTCGGGGCCGGAGACCGACATCGCCGCCGCCGACTTCGGTTTTCTGCTGATCCGCATGAAAATCCTGCGTTCCAGCACGGCCCTGCTGAGCTGGAACAGCGACAGCAGCCCACTCGGGTTCTTCAGCTTCGCGGTGGTCGGCGACGGTCTGTTCCACGAATACGCGATCCCCCTGCACACCGCCGAAGGCTGGAGAGGAATTATCACCCGCCTGCGCCGGCTGACTTTCAACTCGAGCCTGCAGGGGACCGGACTCCGGATCGACTACATCCGCCTAGTGCGTCTGGGCCCGCGGATAGAGATTGAGAAATTCCGGCCGAAGCGCATCGTGCCGAAGGCAGGCGAGGTGGTTCCGCTGGAGCTTATCGTACGCAACACCGGAGACACTGCCGGCGGCGGATCGGTGCGTCTGGTGCTGCCGGCCGACGTGGAGCTGGTCGCCGGGGAGCCGACGGCGGGGTTGGCATTCCTGGAGACGGGCGAGGTGGATACGGTCTGGTGGGAGGTGGCCGGCCGATCGACGGGGAGACATCCGCTGCGGGCAACGATTCCCGGTCAGAGGAGGGGAAAAGCGGACAGCACCTTCAGGATCGATATCGTCGACCGCCGGTGGGAACAGGAACGTTTCTTCCTCTCGGCATGGGGCTCTCCCCTGTTCTATCTGGACGGGGGACCCAGAAGTTTTGCCCGTTTCGGCGAGGCGCACTTCCGGACTTTGCTGGTCATGCTCCCGGAGGAGCACATAATAGAGCGGGTGGCCGAGTTCGGCATGCAGTGCCTGGTGGCGGTCACCGGCATCGCTCCGCACCAGGCGCTTCATGCTCACGACTTCATGGACCCGCCGCGGCTCACCTCCGAGCATTTCGGCAACCTGGACGAGATAATCGACCGATTCAGGGACAATCCGACTGTGATCGGCTACTACATCGTCGATGAGCCCAACGTGCGGGCCTACCAGAACATCGCCGCAGTGGTCGAGCACATCCGCCGGCGGGATCCGACCCGGCTGAGCTACGTAAACCAACATCCGAGCTCGGCCGGTCCTGCCTGGTTTGGGCCGCGCACCTATCGGGAGGTACTGGAGCATTTCCTGGATGTGATCAAGCTGGAGCTGCTCAGCTACGACCGCTACACGTTCTTCAAGGGTGGCGACGGTCCGATGTTCTTCGCGGATCTGGCGGCGGTGCGGCAGGTCGCCCTCGATTACGACGTGCCGTTTGCCAATATCGTGCAGGCCGTGGGGTCTGACCTTTTCAACTGGCGCACGCCGACTGTCGCCGAACACCGCTGGCTGGCCTACAACTCGCTGGCCTACGGCGCCAAGTCGCTGATGTGGTACGAGTGGAGCGGCGACCACGGTGCGGTGACGGGGCCGGAAGGGGAGCAGCTGTTTGCCTCGATCCAGAGCGTCAACGCCGAGGTCAATCTGCTCGGACCCCACATGATGCCGCTGCGCTCGGTGGGGGCCTACCACGTGGGCGGGCTGCCGGTTGACGGCGTGGCGCTGCCCGATACGGTGCTGGTGCGATCGGTGACGGCGGCGGCCGACATGGTGGTGGGACTGTTCGTGGATGAGTCTGGCAACGACTACTTCATGGTCGTCAACGACTATCGCGAAGGGGCGACCGCGGAGATCGCCCTGGATCGAGAGATCGACGAGCTGCTGACACTGGATGTGGAGGCGGGCAGGGTGGTCTCGGTACCGTTCGAAAACCGCAGGGGAGGCGCCGTATTCGCGGCCAGTTTCCGGGCCGGCGCCGGCCGGCTCTACTTCATGAGTCGGTCGACTGCGGTGACTACCGCGGCCAGGGGCGAAGTGCCCACCGAAATCGCACTGTGGCAGAACTACCCCAATCCGTTCAACCCGGCGACGACCATCACCTACGAGCTGGCGGCCACGGGCCTGGTTACACTGACCGTGTACGACGCGCTGGGACAGGTAGTAGACGTGGCGGTGCGGGAGCAGCTGCCGGCTGGCCGTCATTCGGTGCGCTGGTCGGGCAGCGCCAGGGCGTCGGGCACCTACTTCTACAAGCTCGAGTCAGACGGTCGGACCCTGCTGCGTAAAATGGTACTCCTAAAGTAACGACAGACTGTCACCAAGTAACGACAGACTGTCACCGTGGAGGGTCCGCGAGGCACGAGGTCAACGAACCGGCCCCGTTCAGAAGCTCCGGGCTCCCGGGATGACACCTAGCTCGCGACGCAGGGCGACACACTCTTCCTGCCACGCTTCGACCTCCGCCCGCATCGCGGCAGCCCACGCGGGCGGATCAGTTCCCTCGCTCAACCGGTTGCTCAGCTCCAGTGGATCCGCATTCAGGTCATAGGCCTCATCGCCGAACTGATCGTCGCGGATGTAGAGGTGGTCCGTTGTCCGCACGGACTGCACGAGCGCTTTGCGCCGTCCCGATTTGAAGGTGCCGCCCGGGAAGGTATTCGTGAGATTGCCGTGGTAGTCTCCCACCTGGGCGAACAGGCGCTGGTGCAGGGGCGCCTCCGCGCCCGCGTGCAGCCATTGCATCAGATCGAGACCCTGGGTGTACTCCGGGACGGGCAGGCCAGCCAGTCCCAGCATGGTTGGAAACAGGTCGACGCTCTGCACCAGGTGCTCGACCACAGCCGGTCCCGGCCGGTCCTGACCGCGCGGTGGTACCAGGATAAGAGGCACGTGGGTGAGGCAGCCGTAGGGCACTTCGCACTTCTCGAACAGCCCCTTCTCGCCCATGAAGTCGCCGTGGTCGGCGGCGAAGATGATCCAGGTGTTCTCCAGGAGACCGTGAGTCTTGAGCGCCGCGCAGATGCGCTCCATCTGGGCGTCGACGCAGGCGATCATGCCGTAGTAGACGGCCAGTGCCTGGCGCAGCTGCGCGCGGGTCGCCTTCTCGTAGCCGACCTCGCGTCGCGCCTGTGAATGCCATTCGGGGCGCCCGGCGCTACCGGGATCGGGAAGTTCGACCGACTCCGGGTCCACCAGGGCATCGTACGGGGGGGGGATGAAGTAGGGCGGGTGGGGATCGTTGAACGAGACGTGGATGAAGAAGGGGGCGCCAGAGGAAGAGGCGTTCTCGATCATCTCGATGCCGACGTCGGCCAGGCGCGCGGAATGACCCTCGGCCGCAGGGATGTCGAGGCCGCCGCTGGACCAGCCGCAATCCGCCCGGCCATGACCGTACTTCTGCTCCAGAGCCTCGTAGAGGCCGCCCTCGGTCGAGCGCAGATCGGTCTGCTCGTGCCAGCCGCGACCAAAGTGCCGGCCGAGCTCGTAGTGGCCGGCGGCACCGGTGTAATACCCGCCGGCGGCAAACAACTCGGCCAGCTGCGGCAGGTTCCACGGCGCCTTGTTCTGCCAGCAGGTCACCTGGTGGACCAGCGGGTGAACGCCGGTCATCACCGAGGCCCGGCTGGGGGTGCAGATGGTGCTGACGACGTGGGCGTTGCCGAACAGGACACCGTCGCGGGCGAACCGGGTGGTGCACGGGCACTCGATGAGCCGGTTGCCGTAGGGCGCGGTGGCCGGCGCCTTCTGCTGGTCGGCAACCAGGTAGAGGATGTTGGGGCGATCGCGGGCACTCATGGTCGTCCTCCCGGCGGCAGTTGCTGAGGCAGCGCGCGGGCGTGCGGGCGCCGCTGATGCAGACCGTCTCGACAGCGCCCCGGCGCCGCACGATAATTATAACGGCTCACGACTTCAATACTTGCTCTGGATGCAGCTGCACCGGGAGACTCCCATGCCCTATCACACCTATGCGTCGGTCGGCGGCGCCAACGTCATAGCCCATTTCATCCTGGACGAACGTTTCGGCACGCTGACGCGACAGGAGGACGTCGATGTCGGCGGTTCGCCCGGCTCGCTTTCGATCAGCCCGGACCGGGCGCTCCTCTATGCCTGCCTGCGCGGTGACCAGAAGGTAATGACGCTCGCCGTGGACCGGCAGTCGGGAGCTTTGAGCAAGGTGGGCGAAGGGGGCTTGCCCGGGGGGCCGCCCTACATCCACGTTGATCGCTCCGGACGCTGGCTGCTGGCGGCCTATTACGGCGACAACGGTGTCAGCGTCCACGCCATCGGCGCCGACGGCGTCGTGACCGACCAGGTTCAGTGGGTCGACACCGGCGAGCACGCCCACAGCGTGCAGACCGACGCCGGCAACCGCTTCGTCCTAGTCCCCCACACCTGCCCGACCAACGCTATGTTCCAGTTCCACTTCGACGCTGACACCGGTCAGCTGTCGCCGAACGATCCACCCAAGGTTCAGCCGGCCACCGACGAGGGGCCGCGCCACTTCGTCTTCCACCCGTCCAGGGACCTGGTTTACTCGGTCAACCAGGATGGGTGCACCGTGTCCGGCTACCACTACGACACGGAGGCCGGCACGCTCTCCCCGTTCCAGCTCATCTCGACCTTACCGGAAGGGACCGAGATAGGGGAAACGAAGACGGCGGAGATCGACATGACGCCGGACGGGCGCTTCCTCATCGCCTCCAACCGCGGGCACGACACGCTCGCTGTGTTTGCTGTGGGTGCTGACGGCATGCTGAGCTACCGGGACTGCTTCCCGACCGACCCGGTGCCGCGTTTCTTCGCCATCGACCCGAGCGGGAACTGGGTCTTCGCGGCTGGGTCATCGACCGGGCGGCTGCTCACCTTCCGGCTCGACCCGGCTGCCGGCGCGCTGGAGCAGGTGGACAGCCACGAGGTTGGCGGTAATCCGACCTGGCTCGAGTTCGTCGAGCAGGGCTAGCGCGACGTGGTGACCGCATAGCCGTTCTTCTCTGATCGCAACATGCGCTACTGGGCCCCCGAAGCCGGCAACAAGCCGGAAGGCATGAAGGCGTCGGCGCCCGGGATCAACCCGAGCCGCTGGAACAGGGCGCAGCCCGGCCCCGCTCCAGTTGTCTGCGGGGGTGCTGTTCCGATCCACCGCGAACTCTCCGACCACATTGTCGCGCTTAACCGAGTTTCTCCTCTTCGCACACTTTCCGGTGGCGTCGGCGGAACGACGCACTGCCGTCGTCCTCGATCACCTCGAGGGCGGCGCCCGGTTCGAACCCGGGCAGGCTGCCAGAAGCGAAGGCCTGTTGATACGAGGGCTCGTCGGTGAACTCACGGACCCGCTGGGTCTTCCCAGGACCTGGCCGCGTCACCCGCAGGATGCGCTTCCGATTGCGGTACCGGCGCCGCGGTGTCAGCTCCCGTTCGTCGACGGTGTATCTCCCGACTGCCCGCTCGTCCACTTCGACGCCTAGACCGGGGCTGTCCGGCACGGGAATGTGACCGTCGACGACCCGAGGTGGGGCGGCGATCAGGTCGGATTTCCAGAGTTCGCAGCCGATGATGCAGGGTAGGTAGGCGTGGGTCAGAACGGATCCGAGGTGGGCGGCCAGGGTTCTGGTGAAGCCGGCGCCGGGGAGCTGAATCCAGCAGGGCTTGTTGAAGGAGGCGGCGAGAACCCCCTGTTGCCGCGTTTCGGTGACGCCGGCGTGGCCGATGACGAAGCCGTCGCTGGCGCGGGCGTGGAGGACTGCCTCGTGGAAATGTTCCATCACCGGCTTGCGCACGCGCCGGCAGAGCCGGCGCCCGCCATCGAGATCGTTCCACAGATAAAAAGGGCTCTCGTACATACCGACGTTGGGATGGTCGTCGAGCTGGTGCAGCAGGACTTCAGCGGCGGCGGGCGTGAGCAGGAAGCCGTTGAAGTCGATGTCGAAGCGGTAGTCGTCCGGCACGACCCGGCCGACTGCTGTGACCTGCTCGACGACGTCCCACCAGGGCCTTGCCTTCATCTTGAAGCTCGTGTAGCCGCGGCGGATGGACTCCTTGGCCTCCTTCACCCAGTCGGCCGGCGCCATGTCGATATCCCACCAGGAGATGGGGTAGCGGCCGCGGATCCTGGTGCCGAGCAGCGCGTGGACCGGGACGCCGGCGTCCTTGCCAACGAGGTCGAGGCAGGCGACCTGGGGGCCGAAGCCGATGCGGTCGTCGTGCATGATGGCGTAAGGGTTCTGGCCGATGAGGTGGTCGACGGGGGTGCTGACAGTGGAATCGGCGTGGGCTACCAGGTCGTTGTCGGTTTCGAGGCGGTATAGGTAGACGCGTTCGTCGAAGGATTGGCCGCGGTGCATGGCGCGGGTTACGTGGGGGGCGTAGAAGGGGATGTTCAGCGCGATGCGCTGGGCGTTTGTGATTATCATCTGGACCTGTGTGTCGTTCGTTTGGATTGGGAGGAAGCCGTCAGTTGGTCCCCCGGGTTCTGTGCAGGAAGGAAGGAAGGGGGAGAGGCGTGTCAACCTCTTGTGCGCTGTGAGTCGTCGCGGCGCCGGGCTGAGAAGATCTGGAGGGTAGGAGCGTCATCGGGGTGAGTGCTATCTTTCGTCTGTTCGAATCTCTCGTGAGTCGAGATTTTTTGGGCATTAGTATCCAAGCTTGGTTTTGGTCTGCACGGGTGAAAACTGCGCACCCGTAGGACGGCCACCGCAAATGACCGCTCGATCCTTCATACTCGGGCTTCTGCTCGCCACATTCGTCGGCACTGCCGGACCGTATCTGTATCTCTACGTGGACGGGGCGAATTCGTCGAGCTATTTCACGAGCCAGATTGCGCTGTTCCTGCTCTTTCTGCTGGTGCTGGTGGCGAACGTGGGGCTGGGGGCGTTGCACCGGTCGTGGGTGCTGGAGCCGGGGGAGCTGCTGGTCATCTTTCTGCTGATGTCGCTGGCCAACGCGACGCACATCATGGTGCACTACTGGGTGCCGATGGTGGGGAGTCCCTTCTACTACGCGCGGTCGGAGAACAACTGGCAGGAACTGATAAATCCGCACATCGCGTCGTGGGCGGTGCCGCACGATGTGAACGCGATCCGGACCTTTTTCGAGGGGGTGCCGCGGGGGCAGGAGGGGGTGCCGTGGGAGGTATGGGTGGAGCCGGTAATGGGGTGGCTGCCGATGCTGGTGGCTCTGCACGTGGCGACGCTGTGCCTGATGGTGATGGTGCGGCGCCGGTGGATGGACCAGGAGCGGCTGATCTACCCGATCATGCAGGCACCACTGGCGATGATCGAGGACGACCGGCACAGGTCCCTGCTCAAGCCGTTCTTCCGCAACGGCGCCATGTGGATCGGGTTCTCGGTGCCGATGATCATCGGTCTCCTCAAGGGAATGCGCGCCTATTTCCCGTTCCTTCCCGAAATGAACATGACGATCCCGTTCCCGCTGTTCCAGAGTCTCTTCAGTCCTGCGACGCTGGCTTTCTTCTTCCTGGTGCAGCGGGAAGTGGTCTTCGGCCTGTGGGTATTCACACTTCTGAACAACCTCCAGGATTTCGTCTATCACGAGGTGGGCTGGGGGATCGAGGCGGAGCCGGCGGTGAGCGTGTGGAGCTACGGGTTGCCGAGCTTGGTGCATCAGAGTGTCGGGGCGATGATCGTCCTGGTGCTTGGAGGGCTGTGGGTGGGTCGCGAGCACCTGGCCAACGTCTGGCGCAAGGCGTTTTGTCCGGCGCCGGATGTAGAGGACGGAGAAGAGATTATTTCCTACCGGAGCTGCGTCTGGGGATTGCTGATCAGCACCGCGGTGATGGCGGTCTGGTTGTGGCAGCTGGGACTGCCGCCGCTCGGAGTGGTTGTCTTCCTTTTCTTCGCCTTCATCATCTTCGTGACGCTGACTCGAGTGATCGCCGAAGGAGGAGTTGCGGTGATCTACACACCGATGGTGCCGGCAGACGCGGCCGTGTCTGCGGTAGGCGGGGTGGCCTACGGCGGGCCGGGACTGGTCGGTCTGGCGCTGACCCGGGTGCTCGGCAACGATTTACTGAACTTCGTGATGCCCCACGTTGCCAACGGCCTGCGCCTGACCCCGCGGATTCCCGGAAACCGCCGGCTGCTGTTCTGGGCCATGCTGCTGGCGATTCTCCTGGCGATGGCGGGCGGGTTGTGGATGCTGTTCTACCTCTGTTACAGGTTCGGGGCGATCAACATGCGTCCCACGCACTTCGTCTGGCTGCCGACCTACATCGGAGACTACACGGCCTCCCAGGTTGGCGATCCGTCCGGCCCCTACTGGCCGGGCTGGTTCCACACCGGCATCGGGGCCACGGTGATGCTGCTGCTGATGATGGCGCGGCGCTACTGGAATTGGTGGCCGCTGCACCCGGTGGGTTTTCCGATCAGCTCGACGCTGAACTGGATCGCTTTCAATGCCTTCCTGGCCTGGGCGATCAAGGGACCGGTGCTGCGTTACGGCGGGGTGAAGCTCTACATGCAGGTGCGGCCGTTCTTCCTGGGCATGATCATGGGACAGTTCGCCATGTACGGGGTGCTCTGGGTGATCGACGGTCTGACCGGAATGATCGGGAACAGCACGATCGTCTGATATCGAGCGCTCCACGATTCGGACCCGGAGATATTTCCTGCCGCCCGATCGACGAGTCCACTGTGATCTCCTATTTTCCTCAAGCCATGAATCTGCGAGAATCGGAGAGCCTGTACGAGCGCGCCCTCATTGCCATCGGTGGCGGTGTGACCTCAGCGGCGCGTCGGAGTCCGGCCGGCAACCCGGTCTACATGGAGCGGGGCAGCGGACCGCACTTGTGGGACGTGGACGGCAACCGCTATATCGATTTCGCCCTCGGCTTCGGCACCTGCCTCCTGGGTCATGCTGCCGCTTGCGTGCGGGAGGCGGTGCATGTCCAGCTCGACCGCGCCTTGAGCTTCGGCGGCGGCCACCGGCACGAGGTGGAGGCATCCGAACTGCTGGTTTCGCTGATTCCCAACGCCGAGCAGTGTCTGTTCTCCTCTACCGGAACCGACGCCGTGCTCGCCGCCGTGCGCATAGCCCGCGCCGTCACCGGCCGTGCCATGATCATCAAGATGGAGGGCAGCTACCACGGTTCGTCCGATGCGCTCTTCGTCAACGTCTGGCCCGACGTTACAGCCGGCGACCTCGGCGCCAACCCGGCCGTGCATCCCGAGTCGGAAGGGATGTCACCCGGGACTGCGGCCGACGTTCTCGTCGCTCCGTATAATGACCTGGCGGCGGTGGAACAGCTCCTGACAGCGCGAGGCGACGAGATCGCCTGCGTGGTGGTGGAACCGGTACAGTCGATGTCCGGCTGCATCGGGCCTGTACCGGGATACCTGGAAGGGCTCCGTGCGGCGACGCGAAAATCCGGATCGCTGCTGATCTTCGACGAGGTGATCACCGGCTTCCGCCTCGCCCTCGGTGGCGGCCAGCAGTTCTTCGGCGTGGACGCAGACCTGGCGACCTTCGGGAAAGCGATGGCGGGTGGTATGCCGCTGAGCGCGGTTGCGGGATCGCGCGACGTGATGGAGCCGGCTTCATCCTACCGGGTCCACCATGCCGGTACCTTCAACGGGAATCCGCTGGCCTGCGCGGCCGGCGTTGCGGCCATGACCTATTTCCGCGACAACGCGGCCGCTCTCTACCCACGCATCCACGAGCTCGGCGAGCGGCTGGCAGCGGGATGGCGGGAGGTGTCGCCGCGGCTGTCGGTGCGCGGCGTCGGCCCGATGCAGTATCTCTCGGTGGGGGAGCCTGCGGCAGGGGTGCGGTCGATTCGGGACCTGCACGGGGGTGACTACCAGGGCTACCTGCTGCTGGCGCGGCAGCTGCTGCGCCACGGGGTGCACCTGCTGGCAGCCAAGGGGCTGTGTTACGTGTCGGCATGCCATGAGGAGTCGGACATCGACGCCGCCGTTGCGGCGCTGGCAGAAGCGCTGGCTGAACTGCCTGAGCAGGACCGCTGACCCCGTACTACCGCCGCCACCGGGAAGGTGACCGGGCCTGCAGGCGCCCGCTGCGTTAGGCCGGCAGCACCGCCAGCTCGAGCCAGGTAATCTCGATGCTCATCTCGCAGCGTACCTCGATCAGGTTGTACCCTTCGCTCAAAGCGGCCGCCGGCACCGGGTAAGCCCGCCGCCGGGGCTCTTCCATGTCCTGTGATCGTTTCACGTGCGCGGCCTCGACCCAGCCAGAGAACGGGCAGGTGATGCCGTTCACCGATACCGTCGGCCGCTCTCCTTTCTCCGTCGCCACGAGCTCGACCTGCACGATCTGATCTTCTTCCGGCAGCGGGCCGAGGTGCAGGCGGAAGATGCCGTGATCACCGCGGTACGGCAGGTCGCTGGCCTGCCCGGGCTCGCCGTCGGACCACGGGCGGGTCAGCAGCAGGGGATGGCGGCGCGGCCCGCGGGACAGGCCGCTGAATGAGCAGGCATCGCGGATCAGCTGGTCGTGGTCCTCCCGTGGCCAGGTCTGGTACGGGCTGGTGAACATGTTGAAAAGGTAGATGTCGTCGGCACCGCGCTGCAGGCCGGCGACGAAGCCGGCGCGCAGCTCCTCGTGGGTGGCCACGCGCATCTTGCTGCCACTGTGGATCCCGCTCTCCAGCGCCACCCCGACCCGCACGTCGGTGTTGGCCAGCATGCCCTTCCAGGTCTCGATCGGGATATCGCTGTCCATGCCAGGCCAGAACGTAGAGGCGAGGATCAGATCGACCAGTCCGGCCCTGCCCCAGACGGCTGCGTCGATGCCGTGGCGGCGGGCTATCCAGGGTGATTTTGGGACCCGCACGGCGAGCTCGACCGGATGCCCGAGCCGTGCGGCGGCGGCGCGGGTGTGGGCACGCGCCTCTTCCCTGAACTCGTTCATCAGCGCCACTCCCAGGTGCTCGCGGCCGGGCCGGAAGTACAGCCAGAACCGCTGGAAGTCAAGCTCGATACCGTCGAAGTCGAAGCGGGTGCAGATCTCCTCGAGCAGGCGCATGAAATGCCGGCGCACCTCCGGCTGCTCGTAGTCGAGGCCGTAGTTGAGTCGCCACTCCGGGTGGGATTTCCAGAAGGTGCTGTGGCAGGGGTGGTCGGGCCAGTCCGGGTTGTGGTCGTCGTTCATCCGCATCGACACCCAGGCGCCCAGGCCGCGCCGGCGTGCCCCCTCGAGCATGTAGGACGGGTACTCGACGCCGCTCTGTGACCAATCGTAGAAGCACTTGAAGAGATTGGTGTCGAAGCGGCGCTGCGGGTCCAACCCGTCGAAGAACGGCTGGTCGTCGCCGCCGTCGGGATCGTAGCCGTCCCAGTCGGCTTCCCAGACGTCGCTGCGGTAATTGGTGCGCTTGGCGTTGACGTTGATCAGCAGGTGGGTGATCCCCAGGTCGACGTGGTAGTCCAGCCAATCGTCCAGCGTCTTGGGAACCGCCGGGCCGAAGGTGCCGACGAAGAACTCGGTGGCGTCCAGGTTGTAGAGGACGCGGTAAGCACTATGATCTGCCATGGTTTCTCCTTGTCGTGTGGCTATTCCTTGACTGCGCCCAGGGTTATGCCCTCGACGAACTCGCGCTGCATCCAGAGGAACAACAGCACAATCGGCACGACGGCCAAGGTGGTACCGGCCAGGAGCACGCCGTATTCCTCCGAGTACGTGCTGATCAGTGAGCGCAGGCCCACGGGCAGTGTGAAGCTGGCCTCGTCGAGCAGGACCATCGACGGCCAGAGAAAGTTGTTCCACGAAAAGACGAACATGAAGATCGTCAATGCGCCCATCGCCGGCTTGAGCAGCGGCAACGCCACACGCCAGTAGAGCCCGAACTCCGAGCAGCCGTCGATGCGGGCGGCGTCGATCAGGCTGCCGGGCACAGCCGACATGTACTGCCGCATCAGAAAGATGGCGAAGGCGTTGGCCGATCCGGGGATGATCAACGCGGCGGCCGAGTCGATCCAGCCGATGCGGGCGATGAGGCTGTAGAGGGGAATGAGGGCGACGTGAAACGGAATCATCATCGTTGCCAGCAGTCCGAGGAAAAGAAAGCGTTTACCGCGAAACTGATACTTGGCGAAGCCGAAGCCGCCGAGTGAGCCGAAGAACAGAGCCAGCAGGGTGAAGGCGGTGGAGACGAAGATGCTGTTGACGAAGTAGCCAGCGAAGGGGATCGGCGGATAGACCTGCGTCTCGCCGGCCACCTCCTTGACGATGGGGCGGAAGAGGCCGCGGTAGTTGTCCAGCGTCAGCTCGGCGATAGAGGCAGGCATCGTGCCAGAGAAGATGTCGCCGGCTGGGCGCAGCGAAGAGAGCACGGTCCAGGCCAGGGGCGCGAGCACGGCCAGGGCGACGCAGGTGAGGAGGCTGTAGCCGACGATCTTGCGAATGTTCACGAGTCGTCCCGGAAGCCGCCGAGCAGACGCAGCTGCACCAGCGTGGCGGCGAAGATGAGCACCGCCAGGGTCCAACCGGTGGCGCAGGCTAGGCCGAGCTCGGAGGTCTCGAATTTCTGGTAGAGGTACATCACGATCGTGCGCCCATGCCCGCCGGGTCCTTCGCCATCGAGCAGGACAAACGGCACGTCGAACAGCTGCAGCGACTCGATGACCGAGATCAGGGCGACGAAGATTATGACCGGCCGTAACCCCGGCAGGGTGACGTGAAGGAAGCTGCGCCAGCGCCCGGCTCCGTCCACCGCCGCCGCCTCGTAGATCTCGCGACGCAGGCTCTGCAGGCCGGCAAGGAAGTACAGCATGTTGAAGCCGGCCGACTTCCAGACGCTGGTGAGGATCAGCGACGGGATGATGAGGTAGCCGTTCTCGAGCCAGTGGATCTCGGTGCCGAGCACCAGGTTGAGGAGGCCGCTTTCGGGATGGTATACCTGGCGGAAAATGATGGCGACGAAAACGCCGGCGACCAGCGTGGGCGAGAAGAAGCAGAGGCGGAAGAACCCTCTGGCCTTCAGGAAGCGGGCGTTGACGACCAAGGCCAGGGCCAGGGCCAAAGGCACCTGCACGACGAGGACGCCGGCGGTGAAGTAGAAGGTGTTGAGCAGGGCCTGCCAGAAGCGGGTATCGCTTAGGAGGACACCGTAGTTGAAGAGGCCAACGAAGACGCTCGACTCGAGGGTGCGCTGGAAGTGCAGGCTGGTCCAGACCGAGTCGATGAGGGGAAAGACCATGAAGACCGAGTACAGAATGAAGAACGGCGAGATGAACAGGTAAGGTGCCGCGGTCCGGTTCATCTCAGTGGGGCTCCCCGCCGTAGAGTCTGGCCTCCACGGCCTGGTAACGGGCGACAGTGGCCTCAGCGTCGAGATGCAGTTGCCGCAACAGGGCACCGGGGTCTTCGCCGTGCTGCGTGGCGCGAAAGACGACGTCGCGCAGCTGCAGACTGGTCTCCGGCCAGGTGGAGTGATAGTAGACCGGCGGGACGTCGTGGCGCAGGTCAGCGAAGAGCTTGCCCAGCTTCTGCCCGCCGAGGTAGGCGAACCTCTCATCGATCAGCCGGGGGTCTTCGTACGCGGCATGGACCACCGGCATGACGCGCGTGCGGATGGAGCGCAGGACCGACTCGCCGGGGCTGATAAACAGGAATTTGGCCAGTTCCCACGCCATCTCTTTCTGCTTCCCTTGCTTCGGAATCACGGTCGTTGAGCCGCCGAAGGTGGATGTGCGCCGGCCGCCTTCGTACCAGGCCGGCAGCGCCATCGCCCGCCACTTGCCGGCCTGCTCGGGCACGTTGTTGCGCAGGAAGCCGACGAACCAGTCGGCGGCGAGAAAGCTCATCACCTCGTCGCGCTTGATGGCCGCCCACAACGTCGGCAGGTCGCGGATCGGCCAGGCTATGTCGTGCTCGCGGAACATGCTCGCGTAGAAACGCAGCGTGGCCACTGCCTCCGGGCTGTGGATGACGACGCGGCCGTCGGCATCGTAGAAACTGCCGCCGCGTTGCAGCAGCATGGGCCAGTATTCCCAGATGTCGTCGAGATTGAGCCCGATCACGTAGCGTGGGTCGGCCGGGTCACGACTGGTGACCTCGCGACCGATGCGGACGAGGTCGTCCCAGGTCTTCAGCTCGGCCGGCAGGTCGGGGTAGCCGCGCGCGGCGAAGAGGTCCTCGCGATAGAGCATGACTACCGGGTTGAGGGCCAGGGGAACTCCGAAGATGTGGCCCTCGTGCGACCACGGGGAAAAGCGCGAGGTGACGAACCCGTCAGTCCAGCCGGCGTCCCCGAAACGGGCGCCCAGCGCCTCCACATCCTCGAAGGGCAGATCCTCGGGCCGGCCCTTGAAGAAGCGGTGGACGTTGTTGATGTCGATGTCGCAGGCGTCCGGGGCGCCGCTGCCGCGCACGAAGGCAGCGGTGAGGCGGTTCACCAGGCTGATGCTGTCGACCAGCTTCAGGTCGACCTTCCAACCGGGGTAGGCTTCCTCGAAGCGGCGCATGGCGACGACGTAGTCCTCGTAGTGGATGCGGGCGAAGGCCCAGTAGGTGAGATGCTGGTCGTCGTCGTCGCTTGTCAGGCTGGCGCGGAGGGTGGCGGAGATCAGGAGCAGAGCCAGCATGACCAAGGGCGTGCGGCCCAGGGGGAGTCGGTCGAGGGAGCCAGCTACGCGCTTCAGGCGGTTCTTCATCGACCGAGTCCGTGCGAGTGGCGAGTAGACCGACATAATGGAGGGCTGTTTTGACCGATCGGAATTATGCAGCGGAGGAGGGGGCGAGTCAATCACCGAAGCCTGCCCCACCGGCTGGTGACAGGTCAGGCGGGGCGGCCTTCCCAGAGAAAGGGTACCTGTCTGCCGAAAAGGAGGGCGTGCGGCAGCTGCAGTGGGAACTGTCCCGCGTGCTGAAGGTGTCTTAGAGCCGTTTCTTTTCCTAGCGCCGTGACCCGGACATCCTGCCGGCTGTTAAAGAGTCGCAAGAATCGTGCTGGCAGTTCCAAGATCACCCGTCTGCTGGTGCGTGGGTGAGAATCTCCTTGCCGATCGCATCCGGGTGATGGGGTTGCGCTCAAAGGTGCGGTGCGCTTACCGGATGACGACCGACTTCAGATACAACAACAAGTGGCCGGAATCGAGCTTGTGGTGCTCACATTTTTCTCGTCAGTCAGTTCAGTTTTGGGCGCTCGGCGTCTGATAAGAGGGACATGGTGGCTTTGATTTGTCCCCATGAGACGTCTTCTACTGCGCTCTCTGCATCGAGG
>CAYWBJ010000060.1:0-9236 GCA_964456165.1 uncultured Gemmatimonadaceae bacterium
CGGGGCGCGGTAGTCGGCAACGTGGTCTGCTATGGTTACGTCCACTTCGTGGCCAACCGCGGAGATGACCGGCCGCTCCGAGGCGTGTATGGCGCGGGCGACCGTTTCCTCGCTGAATGGCCACAGGTCCTCCGGAGCGCCGCCCCCGCGCCCGACGATGAGGATGTCGGCCTCTCCCTGTCTGTTGAGTTCTTCGATGCCGGCGGCGATCTCGTCGGCGGCCCCTGGTCCCTGTACCCGGGCGGGACGCAGGATAACCCGCAGACCCGGGGCGCGACGGTGCAACACCTGAACGATGTCGCGGATGGCGGCTCCGTCGGCGGAGGTGACAACGCCAACGACGCGGGGGTAGGGGGGCAGCGGACGCTTGCGCTCAGCCGCGAAGAGTCCCTCGTCTTCCAGCTGCTTCTGCAGGCGGGCGAATTCCACTGCCATGTCCCCGATGCCTGCGGGGCGCAGTCGCGTGACGTAGAGCTGATAGCGGCCACCGCGCTCGTAGACGGAGACCTGTCCATAGGCCATCACCTCCATGCCCTTCTCGGGCACGAAGCGAACCCCCCGGCCGTGCCATTTGAACATGACGCAGCTCAGCTGGCTGTCCGGGTCGACGAGGGTGAAATAGCGGTGGCCCGAGGCGCGGTGGTGGGTGAACTCGGAAACCTCGCCGACCACCCAGCAGGGTGCCAGGCTCTCGTCCAGGGCGGTCTTCACCAGGTTCGTTACATCGCCGACGCCAAGAGCGCTCCCGCCCTCCTCGCCGCTGCCGAAGTATCCCCCTGCCGCCGCCAAACTTAGTCTCCTTCGCCGTCACCCTGATCGGACTCGAACTCGAAATCGAGCTGCAGTCGTTCGATTCCCGTTGCCCGCCCGCTGGCTGGATCGACGTCGATCAGGGCGCCGCAGAGCTTGGGGTTTCCCTCGGCCGGCTTGAACTTGACGTGCACCTGGGAGATGAACCGCTGGATCGCGATCGGGTGGCGCACTCCGATTACCGAGTCGTGCGGACCGGTCATGCCGGCATCGGTCAGGTAGGCGGTGCCGTGGGGCAGGAGACGCTCGTCGGCAGTCTGCACGTGGGTATGGGTGCCGATGACGGCGGATACGAGCCCATCGAGATGCCAGCCCATCGCGACTTTCTCGGCAGTGGCCTCGGCGTGGAAGTCGACGAAGACGATGGAGGCCCGTTGCCGCAGCCGTTCCGCTTCCGCCCGCCCGAGCTGGAAAGGGCAATCGATGCTCGGCAGGTGGGTCCGCCCCTGGAGGTTGAGAACGCCCACCGGTACACCCTGCCGCGATTCAACGACTACCGAGCCGTGCCCGGCGTTGGACGGCGGGTAATTGAAGGGTCTAAGCACCCTCTCCGAGCGGTTCAGGCAGGGGATGAAGTCCTTGCGATCCCAGACGTGGTTGCCGGTGGTGACGACGTCGGCACCATAGCTGAAGAACTTTCCAGCGATGTTCTCGGTGAGTCCGAAACCGCCAGCGGCATTCTCGCCATTGACGATACAAAAGTCCACCTGGCGGTCACGAATCAGCGCCGGGATGCCCGCGGCGGCCACCCGGCGTCCGGTGCGCGCGTAGACGTCAGCGACGAAGAGGATTCGCAAGAGGGATCGTCTGTCCCGGCCTACCGTGCGTAGTGCACGGCGCGGACCTCACGGATGACACTGACCTTGAGCTGGCCAGGCTGATCGAGCTCCTGCTCCAGCTTCTGACAGATCTCGTCGGCCACCCGGTCGGCGCCGGCATCGTCGACGGAGCCACTGTCCAGCTGCACCCGCATCTCCTTGCCATTCTGCAGGGCGTAGGCACGCTCGACGCCCGGACGGGCCATGGCGATCTCCTCGATATTTCGCAGCCGGCGGATGTACTCCTCCACCTTCTCCTTCTGCGCGCCGGGACGGTTGAGCGAGATCTGATTGGCAGCCTCGACGATGGTGGCGATAAGCGAGCGGGCGGGGGTGGGACGGTCGTGGGTCTCGACGACTTCGGCCACCTCCTGGCCCTCCCCGCTCTTGCGCAAAAGTGTAGCACTGGCCTGTGCCGGGTCGCTGCCCACGTCGTGATTGGCCGCCTTGCTGATATCGTGCAGCAGGCCGGCTCGACGTGCTAGCGCCACGTCGAGCTCAAGCTCTTCGGCCATCATGCCGGCGAGGAAGCCAACTTCCTTGCTGTGCTCGAGCAGGTTCTGACCGAAGCTAGTGCGGAAGCGCAACTGGCCAAGGTGCTCGAGAAGTGGCTCGGCAAGGTCGTGGATCCCGAGGTCGAAGGCGGCCTTGGAGCCGGACTCCCGCACCATGTCCTCCACGTCCTCGCGGGCCTTCTCGTAAACCTCTTCGATGCGGCCTGGGTGGATGCGACCGTCGATGATGAGCTTGTCAAGGGTGCTGCGCGCCACCTCGCGTCGCAACGGATCAAAGGCGGACAGCATCACGATGCCCGGGGTGTCGTCGACGATCACCTCGACCCCGGTGGTCATCTCGAAAGAGCGGATATTGCGGCCGTCGCGACCGATGATCCGCCCCTTCATGTCATCGGAGGGGATTTGGACGACGGAGACTGTGCCCTCCACCGCCAGCTCGGCCGCGAAACGCTGGATCGAGCGCGAGATGATCTCCTTGGCGTAGCGGTTGCCGTTGGCGATGGCGTCGTCCTTGATCTCCTTCACTTTACGGGCGGCGAACTGGCGGGCGCTTTCCTCCTGCTTCTCGATGAGCATGCGGCGGGCGTCCGCCTGCGTCATCTTCGCAAGCGACTCGAGGAGCTGCACCTGTTGTCGCACCATGGCCTCGGCCTCGGCCTCGCTGCTGGCGATCTGCTGCTCCCGGTGTTGGAACTCCTTCGCCGTGACGGTGAGGTTGCGCTCCTTGCTCTCGAGCACGTCGACCTTGCGCTCGAGCTGCCGCTCGCGCTCGAGCAACTGGCCCTCCAGGGTGCGCACCGCGCGCTTGGATTTCTCCAGCTCCTGCTCGAGCGGCTCGCTCTCTCGGTGCCATTCGTCGCGGGCTTCGAGAATGGCGGTTTTCTTGAGTGCTTCGGCCTCTTCCCGGGCCCGGCCGGTAATCTGGTCGGCGGCAGCGTGGGCCTGATTCAGACGCTTCTCGCGGATCTTGCCGTTGGTGAGCCACCCAAGGAAGAGACCCACCAGTAAGGTGGCACTGGCGACCAGCACCACAGACATGATGCCCATATTCAGTCGATCCTCAGAGATGGAACGGCGGTTCCCAGTTAGTGTCTGGGATGCCGTTCGGTTGCTTGTTGGCCTGGATCGCCTGGCGGTCGGAGATCGCGGCTGTACGCCCTCGGGTCAGCTGCCCTTGGGGTCGACTGTCTCGATCGCCTCGAAAACGCGGTTGATCGAGTCGCTCAACCGCGAGGTGCGTTGCTCGATCTGGGACTCGGCCGCCTCGTACTCGGCCTGCAGCTTCATCAACTCGTCGACCAGGTTCAGGCTCGCCAGCACCGCGGTCTGCAGCGGCGCCTGGGCGCCCTGCTCCTCCCGCGCTTGGCGCATCCTCTCGTCGATGAGCTCCGCGGCCCGCCGCACCTGATCGGCAGTCTGATCAGGTGCCAGCGCAAACGTGAACTTCCTGCCGTGAATCGTCACTGCGACAATGGATTCGGACATTGCTCACTCCCCGGTTGTGCGGGGGCCTCGGTCGACCAACAGCGCGACATGGTGCTCGCAAGCGGTGCCGCGTGAGAGATCGACGCGAGGCGCCGAAATCAGATCTCCACCTGGTCCAACCTGTCCAGAATACTCTGGATCCTGGACTTTACCTCGTCGCGGCTTTGGACCGCTTCCTGGTAC
Organism: uncultured Gemmatimonadaceae bacterium; assembly: GCA_964456165.1. Lineage (GTDB taxonomy): Bacteria > Latescibacterota > UBA2968 > UBA8231 > UBA8231 > CAYWBJ01. The sequence continues at coordinate 3,812 of CAYWBJ010000060.1, forward strand.
TCGGCCTCGACCGCCTGCAGCCGTTCGGCTGCGCGCTTAATCTGGTTATTCTCCGCTTCGAGGGTCTCGACCTTTCCCTTCAGCGAGCCGTTTTCCTCCTGCAGCTGGCCTAGGACCTCGACCAGATGGGTGAGCTTCTCCTCGAGTCGTTCGAAATTATTGTCAACAGCCATTGTCAGTAGCTACTCCCTGGGTCTGGGCGGGTCAGCTGTCCCGCAGTTCGGCGCCGAAGCGCTCCTTGAGTCGGGCGAGGACCGAATCGATCACCTGATTGGCCTGGCCATCCTCCAGCGTAGCATCGGCAGAGCGCAGACGCAAGCTGAAGGCCAGGCTCCTGCGGCCCGACGTGATCCGCTCGCCTTCGTAGAGGTCGAAGAGGTCGACCGATTCGATCAGCTGGGGAGCGCAGGAGCGAATCGTCGCCGTCACTTCCGCGGCGCTGGCTGCCTGTGGCAACACCACGGCCAGGTCCCGTTCGATGAAGGGAAATCGGGCGAGTGGCTCGTAGGCTGCCAGCGGACGTTGCCAGTGCTGCACCAGCACCGGGAAGGATAATTCAAAAATATAGCCCGGTCGATCAATATCAAAGCGGCGGCGGACCGCTTCGGCAACCTCTCCGAATTTTCCCAGCTCCAGGTCGCCCAGCCTCGCCCGGGCGCAGTGACCGGGCCGATAGGCAGGTGCCTCCTCTGGAACGAACACCAGCGCCGGATCGTCGATGAAGGCTTCGAGCAGTCCCTTCATATCCAGCAACTCGGCTGGCTCGTGGTCGCGGCGCCAGGGGGAAGCGGTGCGGCGGCCGCTGAGGACCGCGGCCAGGCAGAGCCGTTCACCCGGCTCCCCCGACGCGAAACACTTGCCCAACTCGAAGGCGGCGACTGCCGGAGCCCGGTGGTTGTAATTGCGGCGCACCACGTCCAGCAGGCTCGGGAGCAGGCTCGCGCGCAGCCAGCCCTGGGCCTCGGTAGGCGGGTTGGCCAGGTTGACACCCGGCCCGGTGGCCGCACCGACGAGTTCGAGCCAATCCGCCTCGACGATCGTGTTGGTAACCACCTCGTCCAGCCCCAGACCAGTTAGACGGTGTCGAACCTTCGTGGACAGCAGCGCTGTAGGCTCGGACAGGTCACCCATCGGGCCCTGCATGGTCGTGTTTGCGGCGATCTCGTCGAAGCCGTGGATGCGGCCGACTTCCTCGATGAGATCGACCTCCCGCTCCAGGTCGGGACGAAAGGTCGGGACGTGTGTCGTGAGAATGTCGCCGTCGATCTCAACCCGGCATTCGAGCAGCTCGAGGATGCGACGCACCGCACCGGCATCGAGGCAGGTGGCGAGCAGCTTGTTCACTCTGCTGACACGCAGTGGGATAGCGCGCTGCGGGAGGGTGCCTGGGAAGACGTCGACTGGAGGGCTAACCCCACCACCCGCGATCGTGGCAAGCAGGTGGGTCGCTCGCTCGATGGCCTGGGGTGGGGCCGCCATGTCGGCTCCCCGTTCGAACCTCATGGAGGCTTCCGTAGACAGGCCGAGGCGGGCCGCCCCGCGCCGCACCCGCGCGGGATCGAAATAGGCGGCCGCAAGCAGGATGTCACTGGTCGCGTCGCCGACCTCGGAGTTGGCCGCGCCCATCACGCCGGCCAAGGCCACGGGTCGGGCACTGTCGGCGATGACTAGGATCTCCTCGTCCAGGTCGTGCTCACTACCATCCAGAGTGGTCACCTTCTCGCCGCGGGCGGCGGCACGGACGACGATCCTGCCACCTTCGAGCCTGGCCAGATCGAAGGCGTGCAGCGGCTGTCCTGTCTCGAGCATGACTAGGTTGGTGACGTCAACGACGTTGTTGATGGGGCGCTGTCCCACCGCAGTCAGGCGCTGTTGTAGCCAAGCCGGGGAAGGCGCGACCTGGATTCCGTGCAGGACGCGACCGACGTACCGCGGGCAGCCAGCCGCATCTTCGATCTCGATGCCGGCAAAAGCCGGTGCGTCGGCATCGCTCGCGGCGGTCTCGGTCTGTGTTTCCGGCAGATTGACGTCGAGTCCGGTGAGAGCCCGCACCTCGCGGGCGATCCCAGCGAGGCTGAGGCAGTCGGGACGGTTCGGGGTTACCTCGAAGTCGAGGATCACGTCGTCGAGCCCGGCCTGGCTCGAGAACGGCTGCCCCACTTTGGCCGAATCGGGCAGGACCATGATGCCATCGGCGTCATCGCCGATGCCGCGCTCCACTTCGGAGCAGATCATGCCCGATGACTCTACGCCGCGGATCACGACCTTCTCGATGGCTCCGTAATCGGGCAAGCTGTGGCCCGGTTGGATGACTGCCACCTTCTGACCGGCGGCGACATTCGGGGCGCCGCAGACGATCGTAATCTCGCCCACCCCGAGATCGACACGGCAGACCGAGAGGCGATTGGCGTTCGGGTGGCGGTCCCGGGCGATGACGTGCCCGACCACCACCCCCTCGAACTGGGCGCGCTGGTCGACCACCCCCTCTTGCTCGAGGCCGGCCATAGTGAGGCGCTCGACCAACTCAGGCCACGCCCAGGGGAAATCGATGTACTCCTTGAGCCAGTTGTAGGTGATCTTCATGACCGGAACTGGTGGATGAAGCGCAGATCATTCTCGAGAAACAGGCGGATGTCGTCGATGCCGTGACGGATCATCGCGATGCGCTCGATGCCCTTGCCGAAGGCGAAGCCGGTGTAGCGCTCGGGGTCGTAGTCGACGGCCTCGAACACGGCGGGATCCACCATCCCGGCACCGGCGATCTCGATCCAGCCGGTGCCCTTGCAGATGCGGCAGGTTCGGTTCTCGCCGTGGCAGATGGAGCAGGAGAAGTCGTACTCCACGCTCGGCTCGGTGAACGGGAAGAAGTGGGGGCGAAAGCGGACCCGGGTCTCATCGCCGAGGAGTTCGCGTCCCATCACCGCCACTGTGCCCTTGAGATCGGCGAACGAGACGTCCTCGTCGACATAGAGCCCCTCGATCTGGTGGAAGCTGAAGTGGTGGGTGGCATCCACCGTGTCGCGGCGGTAACACCGGCCCAGCGAGACGACGCGTACTGGCGGGGGCAGGCGCTCCATGACCCGGATCTGAACCGTCGAGGTGTGGGTCCGCAGGAGGCGGCCATCCTCGAGGTAGAACGTATCGTGCAGGTCGCGGGCCGGGTGGTCGCCCGGTGTGTTGAGGGCATCGAAGTTATGGTACTCGTCCTCGACCTCGGGGCCGTCGGCGATGCTGAAGCCCATACGGCTGAAGACGCTGATCAACTCCTCCGTCAGGGCGGAAAGCGGATGCAGGCGGCCGGCGAGCGGGCGTCGTCCCGGCAGCGTCAGGTCGAAGGTGTCTCCGGCTTCGGCGACAGCCTCAAGGTCAGACTGCCGCGCGGCAAAGGCCTGCTGGATCGCCTTCTGGGCCTGACCGGCCGCCTGGCCGAGCGCGGGGCGCTCCTCGGGTGCGGCACTGCCGATTGCGCGCATTATGCTGCGCAACTGGCTCTTGCGACCCAGGTGGCGAACCCGGAGTTCCTCCAGTTTCTCTTCGGTCTCGGCGTCGGCGACGTCGCGCAGGGCGCCATCGCGAAGTTCTTCAAGTTCCTGCAGCATAGTGCTAACGAAAAAAAGACGGAATCGCGAAACCGCCCCGCTCCGGACAAGACCGGCGCAGGGCAGTGGTGATTCCGTCGAGCGGGCTGATTAAGCGTGTGTCTTGGCCTGCTCGACCAGTGCCGTAAACCCGGCGGGATCGTGCACGGCCATATCGGCCAGAATCTTGCGGTTCACCTCGATGCTGGCCAACGACAGTCCGTGGATGAGCCGGCTGTAGGAAATGCCGTTGAGCCGTGCGGCGGCGTTGATACGGGCGATCCAGAGGCGGCGGAAGTCGCGCTTGCGGTTGCGGCGGTCGCGGTAGGCATAAGACTGCGCCCGGTTTACGGCCTCGCGGGCGGTGCGGAAAAGGCGGCTGCGACCGCCCCAGTAGCCTTTGGCCTGCTTGAGGACCTTTCTCCGCCGGCTGCGCGAGGCGACGCTGTGTTTAGTCCGTGGCATAGATGTGCTGACCTATTTTAGTGCGAGGGCGCGCCGGACGTTGTTCGAATTGGCCGCGTCGACCAACTCGTTGCGTCTGAAGGCACGCTTGCGCTTGGTTGACTTCTTGCCCAGAATGTGAGTCGCCAACGCGTTGCGGCGCTTGATGTTGCCTGAGGCCCGTTTCTTGAAGCGCTTGGCTGAGGCCTTGTGGGTCTTGATTTTCGGCATCGCATTCCTCGAACGAATCGACGGTACCTGAAGTAAGGGTAAAGAGGCAAATATAGGAGCCGCTCTCTAGGGTGTCAACAATCACCCGAGGTGACGGTGGCCTCAGTCGGCGGCCGGCCCCTCGGCCTCGATCAGTTCCCGGAGTCGCGGCCGGATGAAGCGATCGTCCAGCTGGAAGCGCGACAGGGCGCGACACAGGAGGTGGATGCGCTCCGGCAGCGCGAGATCGCGGCTGATGATCAGATGGGCCTTGCCACCGTAATGGCAGAGACCTCCACGTCCCTCGATCTCGTCATAACGCAGGTCAACTTCCAGATCGCGGGCCAGCGCTTCCAGTTCCTGTAGCAGGATCGTATCGTCCATCCGCCTGGCGCTCGGAGGGGGCTGATTGAGGCAGCTGAGAAGAGGGCGCTTTCCAGTGCGATCGCGGGGGTTTTTGCCTGTTCGGGCGTCTGGCGTAACATACGCACGCCAGCTGTTTCCGGACAGTGTAGTTGTCACAGCTGATTTGTTATATTGTCGGCTCACTGCGGCCGAATTCGACATCTCATCGACATGCCCGATGCGCTCCACAGCTGGATCCTGGTAACCAACGACGACGGCGCCGACTCGCCTGCCCTGCCGCCATTGCTGCGCCGGCTCGAAGGGATCGCCACCGTCGATACGCTGGTGCCGGCTGACGAGTGCAGCTGGACCTCGAAGATCGTCAGTCGCTTCTCGCCTCTCACACTGGCCGAAAGGCATGACGAAGGGACCGCCGTCAGAACGCTGACCGGCTTTCCCGCTGACTGCGCCAATATCGGGGTTAACAACCTGCACCCGTCGCCGCCGGAGCTTTTGATTTCGGGCATCAACGTTGGCACCAATGCGGGGCTTGCCTTCTTCCTCAGCTCCGGGACTGTTGGGGCGGCCGTCGAGGCCACGCTCAGCGGCGTGCCGGCTGTGGCCTTCTCGATGGAGATCGAGAAGGAGCAGTACGCCAACTGGCGGCGTGAGCGGAGGATGGAAGGCATGGAAGAGCGCTGGGCGGCCGCCGCTACCGTGGCCGCCGAAGTCGTTCGCGAGGTATTGGAGGCCGGCCTGCCCGAGGGCGCGTCGATGATGAGCGTCAACATGCCGCCCGACGTGACCCCGCATACGCCGCGGCGGCTCACCGGCCTCACCGAGACCAG
>CAYWBJ010000061.1:0-23834 GCA_964456165.1 uncultured Gemmatimonadaceae bacterium
CACCATCGCCACGGCCGCCGCCACGTCTTCGGGTAGCACCAGGTTGGTGGGGTCGGGGCCCGGGCGGAACTCCAGGTCGTCGAAGAAGGCGGTGTCCACCATGCCCGGATTGACGATGCCGACGCGCACGCCGCTGCGGGAGCACTCCTCGCGCAGGGCTTGGGCGAAACCGCGCAGGGCGAATTTGCTGGCGCAGTAGACGGCCCCGCGCCGCGTGCCCCTCAGGGCTGCCTCCGAGCCGGTGAAGACCACGTCGCCGCTGCCTCGTTTCAGCTGCGGCAGGAAGCTGCGCACCAGAAAAGCGTGGCTGGTGAAGTTCAGGTCCATCAGGCCGCGGATCTGGCCGTAGGAGAACTGCTCGAGCTCGCCGAAGCGACCGCGGCCCGCGTTGCAGACGAGGCCATCGACATCGGCGTGGTCCGCCACCAGCGCGGGCAGCTGTTCCGCTAGGCGGTCGACCGTTTCCAGATCGAGCTGGACCGGGGTGAAGCGCTTGTGTTCGAGACCGGCCTTGGTGAAATCGCGGGCGATGCCGACCACGCCGTCCCCGTCATCGAGCAGGCGCCGGCAGATGGCCTGGCCGATGCCGGCGCTGGCCCCAGTGACCAGGATCGTCCGGGCCATCAGGCCAGCTCCGGCGCCGGCGAGCAGGCGAAGAAGCGGTCGGGCCCCACCTGCTTCTCGATCTCGCGAGCACAGCTCTCGAAGAGCTCGCCCGCGAGATCGTCGGGGTAGGAGATCATCCCGTCTCTCTCGGTCAGGCCGTGGGCCAGCAGGGGCTCCTCCGGGTAGAGTTGATGCAGCCTGCGGTAGTGATCCCGTGTCAGGCGGAAGTGGCCGAGGCTGACCGAGTGCAGCCGCCGTGCGTCGAGGGCGGCGAACACCTGGCCGAACAGCCGCAGGTACTGGTCGCGGCAGTCTTCGTAGACGATCAGCGGATCGAAGCGCAGCCCGACGTTCCAGCCCTGCTGCTGCAGGCGCTGCATCGCCCGCAGCCGCGCTGCGATCGGAGGTGCTCCCGCCTCGTACTGCCGCGCCACCGCCTCAGGCGTCAGGCTGAAGGCAACGATGCAGTTGGGGACGGGCGTGACGGCTTGCAGCGGGTCCAGGCGCACGCTCTTGGTGCGCAGCTCCAGCCAGGCGTCGGAGCGTTTGCGGAAGAACTCGAGGAAGCGGGCGGCAAAGCCGGAAACCGCCTCCATCGCCAGGCTGTCGCAGTCGTAGCCGGAGAAGAAGTAGGGGTTGTCATCGGGGTTGGTGGCCCGTTCCCGGGCGATGCAGGCGTCGATGGCCGCTGCGAATTCAGCGTAGTTGACGAACAGCACCATATGGGCCGACTGGTACATGCCCTGGAGGAAGCAGTAGCGGCAGTCGTAGAGACAGTTGAGCATGTGCGAGAAGTAGAAGTTGCGGTCGCCGCCGATGCCGTAGTCCGGTGGTGCTGCGAGCACCGGATCGCCGTGTTTGGCCGCCAGGATCAGGGCCGGCCGGCGCTTCTGCAGGCGGAAATTCTGACTGCGGCGGTTGAAGACCTCGCCGTAGCGGTCGATCGGCACCCGCGTCGCCTTCGGGTAACGGTCGCAGATCGCTGCTACCCGCGGGTAGTCGCGAACCTCCTCCTCGATGTAGATGAAGTCGAACACGGTTGGCAGGGGGCGGGCTGGCTGCGGCCCGGCTGGGTTTCTTCCGGTTGTTCAGGGTAGGGAGAACGGCAGTTCCCTGACCCGGTGTTGGAGGAAAGCTATTACGTCGCGGCCTGAGCGCAACGCGCCGTCGTTCAGTTCTGCGCTCACCCGGGCCGGTTCGTCCGGAGCCAGGGCTTGCAGGCGCTGCAACAGGCGGTGAAGCTGGTGGCGCTGGGTGTGGGTGAGATGCCAGCGCCCCGCGATTTCCCCGTAGAGGGGGAGCTGTTGGTGCCGGGTCGCGACCTGCGCGGCCAGCGCGGCCAGGGTGGTGGCCAGCTTGTCGAGCAGGGGCAGGTGGGCGCCGACCAGCCCTTCGACGGCTTGGGCCGACAGGTCCGAGGTCGGGTGGCGGGGATTGTCGGAGATCACTTTCAGGGCGTGCGCCAGCTCGTTGCCGCTGGCTGCGGTGGCGGCAGCGAAGTAGGCGCTGCCCTCCATGTCGTAGGCGCAGGACTCTGGGTAGTCGAGCTCTGGTTCTGCAACCGTGATCAGTGTGTCGGTGCGACAGGGTGGGGGGAAGGGGAAGGCCGGGTAGTGCACGCTCCCGTCGCGGGCGCCGGTCACCTTGTGGATCATTAAGGGAGTTCCGGGCTCGAGGTCGCGGTGGCCCGCGATGCCGACGTTGAGAAAAGCTCCCGGCCGGCCGGTACCGGCCGCCGCCCGCACCGCCGCACCGGAGGCGGGCTCGCCGACCCCCGACACAGTCAACCGCGCGCGCGCGGAGTTGTAGATCGGCATGGAGCCTGCGCCTCGGGAACGGGTCATGCCGAAGTGGCGCAAGAGGGGGCGGGCCTCCGCTTTGAGCGCAACGATGAAGTGCACCATGGTCCCGAATATACCAGTCCATCGACCATCCCGGAACGCGTTTGACCCCGCTGCGGGCGCTGGCTACCTTGGGGACATGCGCAACAGCTTTTTCAAGGGGCACGGGCTCGGCAACGACTACATCGCCGTCGATCCCGCCGACCTCGACTTTCGCCTCACGCCGGGCAATATCCGCGCCGTCTGTGACCGCAACTGGGGCGTCGGCAGCGACGGCATACTGGCGCTCGAAACATCGAAAAAGGCCGACTTCGGCGTCCGCATCTACAATCCGGACGGCAGCGAGGCGGAAAAGTCGGGGAACGGGTTGCGCATCCTCGGCCGCTACCTGTACGCCACCCGGCGCACCCGCAAGCGGTCGTTCTCGGTCCAGACCAAGGGGGGACTGGTGGCCATGACCCTGCACTTGGATCCCCACGGCGACCCGGCCGACGCCACGGTCGAGATGGGGGGCGCCAGCTTCGCCCCCCGAGACCTGCCGTGCACCCTCAAGGCTAAGGAGCTGATCGAGCAGCCTATCGCCGTCGCCGGCCACAAGGTGCGTTTCACCGGCGTCAGCGTCGGCAATCCTCACTGCGTGGTCTTCCGGGACAAGGGGCAGGAGTGGACGCGGGACGAGCTGCTCAGTCTTGGGCCGGCGCTGGAGAACCACCGGCTATTTCCCCGCCGCATCAACGTCCAACTCGCCGTGCCCGTGGGGCCGAAGAGCATCTACATCCTCATCTGGGAGCGGGGGGCGGGCGAGACCCAGGCCTCCGGTTCCTCTTCCTGCGCCGCCGCCAGCGCGGCCGTGCGCCTGGGGCTGGTCAAGAGCCCGGTTACTGTGAAGGCACCGGGCGGGACGCTCCGCATCGATGTGGACGACTCCTTCGAACTGACGATGCGGGGGCCGGTGGCCGAGGTCGCCCGGGGCACCTTCAGTCCCAGCTTCATCCGCTCTCTGCGTTGATGCCGCGGTCGTCCGGGGCAGATCACCAGCCGCTGGTCGGTGCGCTCCGGGAGGCCTGGAATCGCAAGCTCTGCCAGTGGTGGCGTTATTACAACGACGACTATCTCGGTGGCGCTCTCAAGCAACCTCTCATCACTCTCAGTGACGCTGAGACGGCGCTTGGCCGCTGGCAGCCCGAGCGTCGCCGCATCTCGATCTCTGTCTCTCATGTGGAGTGCGATCCGTGGCTCGAGGTGATGGAGACCCTGCGGCACGAGATGGCCCACCAGTACGTCAGCGAGGTGCTGCGCGAGGATGGAGAGCGGCCGCACGGAGAGGCCTTCAGGCAAGCCTGCCACAAGCTGCGCTGCAGCCCGCGCGCCAGCGCCGTCGGCGCCGCGGACCCGCACAATGCCGCTGCTGGAGCCGATGACGGGACCGATCCCCGCATCCTGCGACTGATCAAGAAGACCCTCTCCCTGGCAACCAGCCCGAATGAGCACGAGGCCCAGGTGGCCGTCGACAAGGCCCGCGACCTGCTGCTGCGCTACAACGTCGATCTCGTGGAGCTGGATCGGGCGCGGCGCTTCGGGGTCCGGCGGCTGGGACCCGTGAAGGGACGTCGGGCATCTTACGAACTGTGGCTGGCCTTGCTGCTGCAGGATTTCTTTTTCGTCGAGGTCCTGTGGGTTTTCGACTACGATGCGGCGCGCGACAAGTCGGGCACCGTCCTGCAGGTCCACGGTACGGCGACGAACCTGGAGATGGCCGAGTACACCTACACCTACCTGGTTGAGCTGCTCGAACGTCTGTGGCGCCAGTATCGCCGCGCCCGCGCGTTGGAGAGCAATCGCGAGCGCCAGCGCTACTACGCCGGCGTGCTCGAAGGGTTCCACCGCAAGCTGCAACAGCAGGAACGGGCGGCAGTCCGGACGGCGGGGCCGGCCACCGCGGCCCTGGTGTGGCGGGGCGACTCGAGGCTGCGAGAGTATTTCAGCTACCTCAACCCCCGGGTGCGAACCCGCCGCGGCCGCGGCGTAACCGCCAGCGAGGCCCATGGTCACGGCCTGGCCGCCGGGCAGCAGGTCAACGTCCACAGGCCGCTGGGTGGTGGCGGCGGCTTCGGCGGGTATCTGGAGGAGGCGGTCGGCGCCTGATGAGAAGCGGCAGTCGAGAGGCCGCGGTAGTCGCGCTGCTGGCAGGCGGCATGCTGCTTGCGGGTGCTCCGGCCGACGGGCAGCTTTACCGGTTCGGCAAGAACAAGGTTCAGTTCGCCGAGTTCGAGTGGCAGAAGATGGAGACCCCGAACTTCGAGGTTTACTTCTTCGCCGAAGAGGAGGAGCTGGCCGGCTACGCCGCCGAGATGGCGGAAAAGGCCTATTGGGACCTGGAGCGCAAGTTCGGTTATCCGGTGCGGCGCCGGGTGCCGATCGTGGTCTATTCCTCACATGTCTACTTCCAGCAGACCAACATCATCCCCAATCTGCTGCCCGAAGGGGTGGCTGGCTTCACCGAGTTTCTCAAGGGCAGAGTAGCGCTGCCGTTGAGCGGCAGCCTGCCCCATTTCGAGCGGGTGCTGCACCACGAGCTGGTGCACGTCTTCACCTTCGACCGGCTGCGGCGGGTTCTAGAGCGGCATTCGACCGCCAAGGAGGCGCCGATGCCGCTCTGGTTCTCGGAGGGCCTGGCCGAGTACTGGTCCGGCGAGATGGACAGCTACGGCGACATGATCCTGCGCGACGCCCTGTTCGCGCGTCGCCTGGTGCCGATCGCCCAGATGCACCACATCTACGGCACCTATCAGATGTACAAGGAGGGGCAGTCGATCTGCGAGTACATGGCGACCACCTATGGCGAAGATGTCTTCGAGCTCATCTTCGAGAACTGGTGGCGGGCCGAGACTTTCGCGGAGATCTTTGCCATCACGACGGGCAGCACCCTGGACGAGCTAGACCGGGACTGGCAGTACCACCTCCGCAAGCGCTACCTGCCCGACATTTCGGGAGCCGATCCCCCGAGCCAGTTCGCCGATGCGGTCACGCGCGTGGGCTTCAACCTCAAGCCGGCGGTGCGACCCCTGCCCCGGAGCGCGGCTGACGGCGATGTCGGCGAAGCCGTAACGGCGGCCGAGATGCTGTTCTTCCGCAACCATCAGGGCTACACCCGCATTGCGCGGCGGCCTGCCGACGGCGGCAAGGTGGAGATCCTGGTAGAGGGGGAGCGCTCGCCCAGGTTCGAGTCGCTGCACCCGCTCGACAGCAAGATGGCGGTCTCGGGCGACGGTCGGCTGCTCGCCTTCTCAGCTCAGCACGTCGGCCGCGACCACCTATTCATCTGGGACATCGAAACGGGAACGGAACGACACCAACTGACCTTCGACGATGTCGTCGCGATCAACTCTCCTTCCTGGTCTCCTGAGGGGGATCGACTAGTGTTCTCGGGAGCGGACAAGGGCGGTCTGACCGACCTCTTCACCGTGGTCCCGGCCACCGGCGAGCTCCGGCGGCTCACCGACGACATCTACCATGATCGCGATCCGGACTGGTCGCCGGACGGCAGCCGCATCGCCTTCAGCTCCGACCGCTGGAGCGGGGGGAGGCGCGGGTTGTACAACCTGTTCGTCTTCGATTTCGCCTCCGGCCGGATGCTGCCCCTGACCCGGGGCGAGCACAACGACCTGCAGCCCGACTGGTCCGAGGACGGCACCCGACTGGCCTTCGCCTCGGACCGCAACCGGATGTACGACATCTACGCCGTCCACCTGGACAGCGTAGCCGCCGGTCGGATTTGCATCGAGCGTCTCACCCGCGCGCTGACCGGCGCGTTTGACCCCGTCTGGATGCCGGGTGGGGAGGAGTTGCTGTTTTCCGGGTTCGAGGCCCGCAGCTTCCAGGTCTTCCGCCTGGCCGTGGACGACACCGGCGCGGTGGGTGAATACGTGGATCTGCCGCCCGCCGCGGCCGATCTCTGGCGCCTCGAGGGCATCCACAGTCGCAGCCGCTTCGCCAAGCGGGCCTACAAGCACAGGATGAGCCTGGACATCGCCCAGAGCCAGATCTCTCAGGACCCGGAGTTCGGTACCTCGGGCGGGGTTCAGATAGGCCTGAGCGATCTGCTTGGCAACAACCAGTACTACTTCGTGCTCTCGCACATATCGGGCAGCGAGACCGGATTCTTCGACGGCCTTAACCTGGCGCTGACGCGCCTGCACCTGGGCCGGCAGCTCAACGTCGCCTGGGGCGTGTTCCGGCTCAACGACCGCTTCACCGGCCGTTTCGGCCGCTTCGTGCGGGAAAAGCGGACCGGCGCCTATGTCGAGCTGAGCCACCCGTTCTCGATGTTCAAGCGGATCGAGACCCGGTTCTCCGTGCGGCGTTCGGAAATTGATCGGGAAGTCGAGGGCCAGAGTCTGCGGGGCTGGCTGATGGCCAATTCGGTCAGCTACACCCACGACGCTAGCCTGTGGATTCCGACCGGGCCGCTCGAAGGCACCCGCTACAGCCTGGGGGCCTCCCAGACGATCGATTTCAAGAGTTCACGGCGCTTCAACTACATACTGTTCGGGGACTACCGGCACTATCACCGGCTGACCAGGCGCAGCAGCTGGGCGGTGCGGTTGATGGGACGGCGCAGCGTGGGCGACGTGCCCGAGTTCTTCTCGCTGGGTGGCAGCTGGACCCTGCGCGGCTACCCATGGCGCAGTATCTGGGGCAGCAAGCTGGCCTTGCTCAACAACGAGCTGCGTTTCCCGCTGCTGGACCGATTCGTGGTCGGGCTGCCCTTCGGTAACATCGATCTGCGCACGTTTCGCGGTGCTCTTTTCGTCGATGCCGGCAACGCCTGGAACGACGAGTTCGGCGCCTGGAAGGGGAGCGTCGGGATTGGTACCCGATTCGCCCTGGGTGGCGTCTTCGTGTTCCGCCTCGACGCCGCGCGCCGAACGCCTGACTTCAAGTCGATCGAGAACGATACCAACTGGGAGTTCTTCTTTGGCTGGGATTTCTGAATGAGCCGGCGCTGGACCCGACCGCGGCTGCTGGTGGCGCTGGCCGGCGCCGTCGGCCTTGGCCTGGCCGGCTGCCAGGCCAAAGTCTTCTACCTGCCCGAGACCGGCGCCGGCACGGGCGACTGGAAGCCGGGCGGCGGCGGTGCGGCGGGCAGTTCCTACGCGGTCCAGGAACTGTTGCCGCCGCTGCAGCTGCTGTGGCAGCAGAATCTCGACGGCATGCCGGTGGGCGGTGTCATCTTCAGCGGCCACCTGGCTTTGCAGCTGACCACCTCTCCTACCCTGTTCGCCTTCGATCGGCGCAGCGGCCGTCTGCTGGGTAAGCACGGCATCGACGAGGAAGTCTGCGCACCACCGGCCTTGGCCGACCACCTGCTGTTCTACGGGGAGCTCGGAAAAAAGCCGATACTGGGGGCCTACGACCGTCGCAATCTGGACCGCCGCTGGAAGCGCGAGGATTATCACTGCAGTCACCTCGTGGCCCGTGGCGACACGCTGTTGACGGTCAGTGAAGCCGGCGAGATTCTGGCTTTGAACACCGGCGACGGCGCAGAGTTCTGGGAGCTGGCGCTTGACGAGCGCATTCGCACCGGGGCGGCGCTGGGCGCCGGATCGGCTTTCGTCGGTACGGGGGCGGGCGAGCTGGTGGCCGTGCGGCTCGAAGACGGGGTCGAGCAGTGGCGACAACAGCTGGATGCGGGGGTGCGCACTCGGCCCCTGTTCGTGGCGGGGACGGTCTATGTCGGCAGTGCGGCTGGGACCGTCTATGCGCTCGACGCCGGCACTGGCGCGGTGATGTGGCGGCGACCGCTGGGTCAGCTGCTCACGGACGGATTTGCCTGGTCGCCCGGATTGCTGGCCGTCGGGTCGGTCGACCGCAATCTCTACGGACTGGACCCGGACTCAGGCGAGCTTGTCTGGAGCTTTGCGACCGCGGGGGTGCTGCGTGGCAGTCCGGCGGCGACGGACGGCAGCATCTACTGCGGCAGCGGCGACGGCTATGTCTACGCGATCGATACGGCGACTGGCGGCATGCAGTGGCGTTTCGAAGTGGACGGTCCGGTCTACGCCCCGGTGAGTATCGGCGAACGGATGATCGCCATCGCGACGGAGAATAAGAGTGTCTACGTCTTCGGCCGGCCGTAACGGATGGCGGCGCATCGCCGCCCGAGCCCTGATCGCGCTGCTGGCGGGGCCACCAGCGGCGCTGGGAGACGCGGTGGCGCCGCCGGTTACGATTCCGGCCGGCGGCCCTGGGGGCGACAGGATCAAGTTGCGGCCGTTGCTCCCACCCTGGTCTCTCGCGGCGGACGAAGGCAACGCGATGGTGGTTCGTCTGGCGTTGGCGCAGGCAAACCGGTTGGCGGGCGGCGACGGCGCCCTCTCGCCGGTGGCAATGAGTCGGAAGAGCAAGGGCGACTCCGAGCGGCAGTCGCGCTCGAAGCTCTACTGTAGCGCCGTTCTTGCAGTCACGGCTGGTGCCGTCGCTTACTGGAGCAAGAGCGAGGCCGACAACGCCTACGATGGCTACCTGCGCGCCGCCGCTGGCCAGCGGCAGCGTGACCTGTTCGATCGCGCTGAGCGCTATGATCGTATCAGTGGCGCCGCCTTCTTTGCCATGGAGGCGGGCATCGCCCTCACTACCTACCTGCTTTTCTTCGGACGATGATCCGACTGGCGGCGCTGATACTGGCGCTGGGGCTGTCATCCTGCACCGACCGGCAGCATCGCAATCCCCTGGATCCCCGCACCACCAATCCGGAGTTCTTCCTCGAGCCGCTGCGGGTGCTTGCAGGTGACGGCCGGGTTTCCCTGTATTGGGACTTCTCTGAGTTTGACGACATCACCGGCTTCCAGCTCTACCGCCGTATCGGTGCTGGTGACTTCAGTTTGCTGACGTCTCTGGACGCGACCGCAGTCGAGTTCGAAGACACCAAGGTCGAGAACGCGATGACCTACCACTACCAGCTCGCGCTGCTGGTGGCGGATGAAGGAGAGATTCTCCTGGATCGGGTCTTAAGCGCCACCCCGGGACTCGAGGTCTGCTGGGTGGGCGACCTGGGGGCGGCCACGATCTGGCGGGTCAGCCCGGACGGCCGCAGTGCGCAGTTCGGTCGCAGCGGCTTCGTCGGGCTGCAGGGTATCGGACTCGACGGCCGCGACGGCTCCCTCTGGGCGATCAGCAGTTTGTTTGCGGGCCTGTTTCGCATCGCCCCGGATGGTGATTCGGCGATCCGGGAGGAGTATCCGGCTGCGCTCGACGAGCCCGCCGCCCTTGCGGTGGCGTCGCAGGCGGGGATCGCCTGGGTCGTCGACGCCGCCACCAACCGGGTGCTCTCGGGGCAGCTGGAGGTGACGGCCGACTCGGTGCGGCTGGCCGTCGTCGATGCCCAGTTCCGCGAGCCGACGGCCCTGGCCCCGACTGGCCACGTCTGCTGGATTGCCGACCGTCTCGATGGCCGGGTCCTGAGGGCGAGCTCGGTCGACGACGGCAGGCTCGAGTTCCGCGATCTGCCAGAGCCGGAGGCGGTAGCCGCCGTCGACACCGCCGTGGTCTGGGCGCTGGCGTCCGAGGGTACCGCGCTCTTCAGGCTAGCGGTAGGAGATCCACCTCTGGAAATCGACCTGCCGTTCGTCGCCACGGCAATCGATGCGGATCCAGAGACCGGCCAGTGCTGGGTTGCCGGCGCCGCCGACCTAGCCGTCTACTCGGCGATGGGTGGGCTGATCGAGCCCCAGCAGGAGTTCAAGGGAGGGCGAAGCATGAGCATCCGGGTCGATGCGGTCCACGGGACGCTCTGGCTCGGAGGTGGTGGGCGCCTGGTGAAAAGGAAGATGGACGGCACTGCTCTGGCACGTCTCGACGGCTTCTCGCAGTCCACCTTCCTGGCCGTCGATGCCCGCGGCGGAACGCGCTGAACGCCGTCGCGCGTCTTGCCCCATGCCCTCTTCTGGATTCTTTTATTTCAGATGTTCAAGCCCCTTTCCGGCCGCGCGAGACGGAGTCTTGCGTCCGCCCGTCGATCGAGAAGAGCCAACATGATTACCAGCATGACCGGATTTGGCAGTGGAGAAATCGAGCGGGACGGGGTGCGGGTCCGCGTCGAGCTGCGCTCGGTAAACAGCCGTTTCGTCGACATCCAGGTACGGCGGCCTGCCAACCTGCAGGAACACGAAGCCAGAGTGCGGGAGCGGTTGCAGCAGCGGATCGGCCGCGGCAAGGTGACGGTGACACTGACTTGGGAGGAGGGAGAGGAGCAACGCGGCGTGCCCCGTCTCGACGAGGAGGCGGCCGGCGCCTATTTCACGGAGTTGCAGCAGCTGCGGGAGCTGTACAGTCTCGAGGGAGGAGCTGACCTGCGTTTGATGGCCGGGTTGCCGGGCATCTTCCGCGTCGAGTCGGCTAGCTTCGGCGCCGAGGCAGCGCAGCAGTTGATCCTGGAGGCGGTCGACCTGGCTCTTGAGGAGTTCGAGCAGATGCGGGCGACGGAGGGTGCTGCTCTGGAGAAGGACCTGCGGCAGCGCCTGCGGGAGATCGGCGAGCGCCTCGCTCGGATCACGGCCCGGGCAGAGTCGACTCGCGATGTGGTGCGGCAGCGGCTGCGCGGGAAGATCGACGGACTCCTGGAACCCGGTGCGATCGCTGAGGAACGCTTAGCGCTGGAGGTTGGTCTGATCTGCGAGCGCGCTGACATCACCGAGGAGATCGTCCGCTTCCGCAGCCACAACGATCAGTTCCTCGAGAGCCTGGATCGCGGCGGCGAAGTCGGGCGACGCCTCAACTTCCTGCTGCAGGAAATCGGCCGGGAGGCCAACACCATCAGTTCGAAAGCGTCCGACGCGGAGATCATCCACCTCGTGGTCGACATCAAGGAGGAATGCGAACGCCTGCGGGAGCAGGTCCAGAATCTGGCCTGAGTCACTCGTGAAGAGCCCCCTATACGACATCGTCACCGTCAGCGGTCTGCCTGGCTCCGGGACCTCGACCGTCTGCGGCCTGATCGAGAAGCAGACGCGGTGGTCCTACACAAATGCCGGGGAGATCTTCCGCGAGCTTGCCGCCGAGGCAGGGCTCTCACTGGCCGAACTGGGTACCCGAGCCGAGGCCGATCCCGCGATCGACCGGCAGCTGGACGCCCGCATGGTGATGATCGCCGAGCAGCTCCCCAACGTCATTCTGGAGGGGCGGCTGGTGGGCTGGATGGCCCACCGCTTCGGGCTCCGGGCCTGCAAGGTCTGGCTCGACGCCGATGTCCACACCCGCGCCCGGCGCTGCAGCTCGCGGGACGGTGATCCACTCGACGAGACAGAGCAATCCATGCTGGTGCGGGAGCGGTCCGAGGCCGCGCGCTACCGCGACCACCACGGCATCGACGTCGCCGACCTCTCCATCTACGACCTGGTGATCGATTCCGCCCGACCGGAGCCGGCGGCGATCGCCGCTCAGATCCTCGAAACCCTTGGGAGGTTGCGAGGGTGAAACGATGGAGAACGTGATCCGGCTAGCGGCGAAGATCTGCGTAGATCAAGGATCTCAACTGCTGATGGAGGGCATACTTACCGTCGTGCTTGGGAAGGCGACAGAGCAGGGAGCGCCCCTGTCCTTCCTCATCGATTACCAGAACGTGGCTCATCGGGGCGGCGCTCGAATTGGGCTCGGTCTCCGTTAACCTACAGTAAATTTTGGAATTGCAATTTCCCTGTGGTTACCGCGGTGTCGTCGAAGTGGCTGGGTGCGGCCCTCAGGTTTTGCGCGTGGGAAATTCTTGCGGCGGCACTCGGGCGGCGTACCTTAAATACGTGACGGCCTGATCGAAGTGGGATCCAGATTCGGATGAGTACGAAGATGGCTGAGCAGATGATGCACGGCGACGGCCGCAGCCAGGGGGTGGGCCTGCGCGGACGACGCGTACTCCTGGGTATCACGGGTGGCATCGCCGCGTACAAGGCGCCGATGCTGGTGCGCGCCCTCCTGGCCGAGGGCGCCGAGGTGCGTTGCCTGCTGACCCGGGCCGGCGCGGAGTTCGTCGCCGCCCGGGCTCTCGAGACTATGTCGCGGCACCCGGTCTACAGCGGCCTCTTCGACCAGACCAGCGAGTTCCCCGTTCTGCACGTGGGTTTGGCGGCGTGGGCTGACCTGGTGCTGGTTGCTCCGGCAACCGCCCATTTCATGGGCAAGATGGCTGCCGGCCTTGGAGACGATCTGCTCTCCACTCTGCTGCTGAGCTTCACCGGGCCGATCCTGCTGGCGCCGGCGATGGAAGAGCAGATGTGGCACAATGCTCTCGTCGAGCGCAATTGTCGGACGCTGGTTGAGCAGCGCGGCTGCTTGCTGATCGAGCCGGACAGCGGTGCTCTCGCCTCCGGGGCCGAGGGGATCGGGCGGATGCCCGAGCCCGAAGAGCTGGTGCGGAGCGTTGTCGCGGAGGTCGGTCTCCAGGCAGCCGCTCGGAATGACCTGTCCGGCATGCGTCTTCTGGTTACCGCCGGGCCGACACTGGAGGATATCGACCCGGTGCGGTTCATCAGCAATCGCTCCTCGGGCAAGATGGGTTATGCGCTGGCGCGCCGGGCCCGCGAGCGGGGTGCCGACGTGGTGCTGGTGACCGGGCCGACCACCCTGCCCGATCCTGACGGCGTCGAGGTCGTGCCCGTGCGTTCGGCTCTGGAGATGAAGGGAGCTGTCGACCAGCTCTTCGACGGCGTCGATGGCGCCATTCTGGCCGCCGCGGTGTCCGACTACCGGGTTGCCGCCGTTGCTGCCGAGAAGATCAAGCGCGGCGGCGGCGCGATGTCGGTAGCGCTGGTGGAGAATCCGGACATCGCCGCTGAACTCGGGGCTCGACGTGAGCGGCAGATCCTGGTCGCCTTCGCGATGGAAACCGAGGATGGTCCGGCCCGCGCCCGCGCCAAGTTGGAGCGCAAGCGGTGCGACCTGATCGTCCTCAACAACCTAAGGGAGGAGGGCGCCGGCTTCGGCGTCGACACCAACGTGGTCACGCTGATCGACGCCGGCGGTGGGGCGGAGGAGCTGCAGAAGATGTCCAAACTGGAGGTCGCCGACCGGATTCTCGACCGGATCGGGTCGCTGCGGCGATCTGGCTGACGGTGTGGGCGAGTCCCGTGGAATAACTTGACAGGGTGTCGCTCGACGGACATCTTGACGCCCCCCGTTCGGACCGTGGCGGGGACCCCGACGCAGTCGCTTGCACGAGGCCGCACATTGTCCACCGACGACGATCGCAAGAGCGCAAGGTCCGAAGATCCGCGGGTCCTGGCGCGCGACCTGCGCGACTATCTGCGGGACCTGGTCGCGGCCGAAGGGAACGAGTTCGCGGTGCCGGCCGATATGCTGCTCCAGGACTCGCCTGATCCTGACCTCGACGCGCCGGTGACGGCTGTCGCTGACGCAGCGCCTTTTGCCCCACCGGCGACGGGGGACGAGACGGCGGTTGTGCCGCCGCCGGTCGCCGGAGCAGGGCGGGCCGAGGTGCTCGAAGAGTTCCGTCGGCAAAGCTGTGACTGCACTAGGTGCCCGCTGGGCCAGACGCGGACCAGGTTCGTCTTCGGGTCCGGCAATCCGGAGGCGGGCATCATGTTTGTGGGCGAGGCTCCGGGGGCGGAAGAGGACCGCCAGGGGCTGCCTTTCGTGGGCGAGGCGGGACGTCTGCTGACCAGGATCATCGAAGCCATCGAGATGCAGCGGGAAGAGGTCTACATCTGCAACGTGCTCAAGTGCCGGCCGCCCAACAACCGGGACCCGCGTCCGGAGGAGGTGCAGACCTGCGAGCCCTACCTCAAGCGACAGATCGAGATCATCCAGCCGAAAGTCATCTGCTCGTTGGGGCGCTTCGCCACGCAGACTCTCCTCCGCACTACCGAGTCGATGGGCCGGCTGCGCGGCCGCACCCATGAATACGAGGGCATTCCGGTCATTCCCACTTACCATCCGGCGGCGCTGCTGCGCAATCCGCAGTGGAAGCGCCCGACCTGGGAGGACATGAAGCGCGTCCGCCAGACATACGACGGAGTGGAGCTGTGAGCGAAGGACTGCGCGATCAGCCGCCGCCGCCCAGCAATGGCCAGAATGTGACCCGCATGCCGCCGCAGGCGGTGGAGGTGGAGAAGGCGGTCCTGGGGGCCATGCTGATCGACCAGGCTGCCATAGGTCGGGCTCTGGAGATCCTCGATCAGCCCAGTTTCTACCATGCGCCCCACGGCCGAATCTTCACGGCCATGCTGACGCTCTACGAGAACAACGAGGCGGTCGACCAACTCACCGTCGCCGAAGAGCTGCGCCGGCGCGGTGAGCTCGACGGCGTCGGCGGGGTCGTGTACCTGGCCGCCCTGGCGGCCGAGGTGGCTACCGCCGCCAACATCGAGTATCATGCCCGGATCGTGCTGGAGAAGGCGCTCAGCCGTAACCTGATCGAGACCGCCTCGCAGATCTCGGAACAGGCCTACGACGGGGGCGAGCGCATATTCGAGCTCATCGACTGGTCCGAGCAGCGCATCTTCGGTCTCGCCGAGCGGCGTCTCGACGGTGGTTTCGAGCCACTGGAATCGGTCCTTGGCGAAACGCTGGAGCACGTCGAGCGTGCCCACAACCAGGTGAGCACCGTCTCCGGTGTCGAAACCGGCTACACCGAGCTGAATGAGATCACCTCCGGGTTCCAGAACGGCGACCTGATTATTCTGGCGGCGCGACCCAGCGTCGGAAAGACGGCGCTTGGCTTGTCGCTAGCCCGCAACGCGGCGATGGAAGCCAACGTCGGCGTTGCCGTGTTCAGCCTCGAGATGGCCAAGATGCAGGTTGCCCAGCGTCTGCTGTGCCTGGAGACGAAGCTGGACCTGCACAAGCTGCGGACCGGCCGGCTGCGCGACGACGACTGGATGAACCTGACCCGCAACGTCGGCAAGCTCGCCCAGGCGCCCATCTACATTGACGACACTGCCGGCATCAGCTCGCTGGAGGCGCGGGCCAAGGCGCGCCGGCTCAAGCGCGACTACGGCATCGGTCTGATCGTCGTCGACTACCTGCAGCTGATGTCGGCTCACGAGCGCTTTGCCAGCCGCGAGCAGGAAATCTCGCACATATCCCGCAGCTTGAAGGCACTTGCCAAGGAGCTCGACGTCCCGGTGCTGGCCCTGTCGCAGCTGTCGCGGGCGGTGGAAAGCCGTACCGATCGGCGGCCGCAGCTGTCGGACCTGAGAGAATCGGGGTCTATCGAGCAGGATGCGGACGTGGTGATGTTCATCTATCGTCCCGATTTGTACGGCATCAAGACCGCTGACGGCGGCAGTATGGAAGGGGTGGCTGAGATCATCCTCGGCAAGCAACGCAACGGCCCGACCGGCTCGGTGAACCTGATGTGGAACGCCGAGTGCGCCGGCTACGAAGAGCTGGCGCCGGAGTGGCGGCTGGACGAAGACGGCGAGATGTTCTGATTCGGCCATGGCCGAATCCTATTCCGTCCCGGTCGGACCGGCCGAGGTGACCCTCCGCTTCAAGAACTCCCGCTTCATTGGTGTCGCTGGACCAGCGCCTGACGTGGAGGCTGCCAAAGCCTTCGTGGGCGCAGCGCGCGCCCGCTTCCCCGACGCGAGCCACCACTGTTACGCCTACGCGGTTGGCCACGGTGCCACGGTACTCCACGGGATGAGTGACGACGGCGAACCATCCGGTACTGCCGGCCGGCCGATGCTGGCCGTGGTGCAGGGAGCCGGCGTCGGCGATCTGGTCGTGGTCGCGGTGCGCTACTTCGGTGGCACGAAGCTGGGAACCGGCGGCCTGGTAAAGGCCTACACTGAGACGGCGCAGACAGCCGTGGTAGCCCTGACAACCGAGGCGAAAGTCGATCGGATCGCCGCTCGGCTGATCCTGCCCTACGACCTGCACGGCTCCTGTTGTCAGGTGCTTGCGCGCTGGGAGGTGGCTGTCGAAGCGGAGGATTTCGCCGACCAGGTCCGTCTCAGTGTGAGCTTGGCTGCGGAAGATCTGCAGCAGCTGCAGCGCGAACTGGCAGACGCGACCTCCGGTCGGGTCTGCCTGGAACTGGACGAATGGACCGAGGATACACGAGACGAGGGGGATCGATGAGCGCCAATCCGGAAGTCATCATTAGCGGTTTCGCCGACGAGGGACCGGTGGACAAGAAAGCCGAATCCCAGCTGACCATGCTCGCCGCCCTGGGCATGTCCTACTACTGCATCCGTTTCGTCGACGCCGGCGGGGGCGTCAAGAACGTGATGCAGCTGACCAAGAGGGAAGTTCGCCGGGTGCAGCGCCTGCACGCCGACTTCGGCATCCGTGTTTCCTCCCTGGGCTCGCCCATCGGCAAGATCAAGCTCCACGACGTCGAGGACGGGACGACCAATGCCTACGTGCCGTTCGATCGATACCTGAAGAACGATGTGGCCCGGGCGATCGACTTGGCCCAGGCGTTCGATACCAGGCTGATCCGGGGCTTCTCATTCTACCATCCCAAGGGCACCGACCCCGCGCCGCACGTCGACGAAGCCGCCGAACGGCTGGCCGCCATCGCTGAGGCGTGCGGCCGTGCCGACCTGCTCTTCGGGCTCGAGGTCGAGTGCAACCTCATCGGCCAAAACGGCGTGCTGCTGCGCCAGATCTACCGCAAGGTCGACAATCCCCACCTCTGCCTGATCTTCGACGGCGGCAACCTGACGGCGCAGAACATGGATGCGGTCACCACCTTCGCTGAGTACGAGGCGATGAAGTCGGGCATCGGCTGGATCCACATCAAGGACTACCGCATCGACCCGGGCTTGGAGTGGCAGGGGCACGTGGATGAGGAGCACCTGAGCAACTTCGTGCCTGCCGACGAGGGAGACGCCGGCCACGAGGCGATTCTGCGGGACTTCCGGGCGCGGATTCCGGCGCTGAGCCGGCGACTGAAACGATTGGGGATTCCGGGGGTGTTCCTGGACCTGGAACCGCACCTGAAGGGGGGAGGACAGTTCGGCGGGTTCAGCGGTCCGGATGGGTTTGGGGTGGCGCTGCGGGCGTTGATGCGGGTATTGGACTACGTGGGGATCGACTACGGGCTGACCGGCTACGATCAGCTGAAGAAGTGATCGGAAGTGCCGCCGAGCTCCCGCGTCTGACGTCAGGCCGGGCTCATGAACTCTGTGAAGTCAACCACCTCCCGTCGCTCCGAGGCTAGGCCCAGCGCCTGGATCAGGCCCACGACCACCAGGTTGTTCCGCCCGCTGAAGGGCGGCTCGACGCCCTCTTCCACGTAATGTCGGAATCCGTCTAGCAGCGCTTCCTCCGCTTCGGTCTCGTCCAGTGGTACTAACACCTGATCGCCGCCCTCGGACGGACTGACCATCAATCCCTCCGGTACCTGCTCGATCGTCCCGCCAGTGCACTCGATGCGCAGGCTAGACGCGGGCTTGTGCGCTGCGAAGGTGCAGAGGAAGCCGAAGCGCACGCCGCGGTCGAACTCGACCCAGCCGTGGAAGCCGCCGCCCCCCTCGTAGGGACTCCAAGACGGGTTGAAGCTGTCGGCCCACAGCCGTGCCGGCGTTGACCCGAGGACGGAGATGATCTCGTCGAGATCGTGGATGCCGCGTTCCCACAGGTAGGAGTGCGCGTCGTGGCCCGAATGGTGGGTGCGCGGGCGCCAGCCGAACTTGGTCATCAGTCCGAACTCCGGGTCGCCATACGTGCCCTCCGCCAGCAGACGGCGCAGGGTCGTGGCCAGCGAGTCGAGCTGCCGCTGCTGGCAGACGGCTACCTTGAGGCCGGCGGCGTCGGCATCGTCGACGATCTTCCGGGCCTGTTCCATGTCCTTCGTGAACGGCTTCTCCACCAGCACGTGCTTGCCGGCGCGGACCGCCTGCAGGCATTGCTCGTAGTGGAGGTCCGGCGGGGTGATGACGACGACGGTGTCGGCCTCCACCGCGTTGAGGGCGGCGTCCAGGGAGCCGAAGCAGGCTTCCTCGCCTAGCCCGCTCCACTCCCTGGCGGCCGCCATGTTATCATCGTTCACATCAACGAGGGCAACCGACTCGTAATCATCGCGTCCGGCGATACGCTGAATCGGCCCGCGGCCGCGGCCGCCCGAGCCCAGGTGGATCGTGCGAATGGTCATCTGCTCTTCCAGTCCCGCGCCAGCTGGGTCAGCAGGCGTACGCCGACGCCGACGCCGCCCTTGGGCACGTACGATTTGCCCGGACCGCCGCTCCAGGCGGTGCCGGCGATGTCGAGATGGACCCATGGATAAGGCTCGGCGAACTCGGCCAGCAGGGCGGCGGCCGTGATGGAGCCGGCGGCCCGCCCGCCGGTGTTCTTCATGTCGGCGATATCGCTGTTGATCTGCTCCCGATACTCGGGCCACAGCGGCAGCGGCCAGACCCGCTCGCCGGTGGCCTCGCCGGCGGCGCGCACCTTCTCGGCCAGGGCTTCGTCGTTGCCCATCATGCCACTGCACTGGTTGCCTAGGGCCACGACGCAGGCGCCGGTGAGCGTGGCCAGGTCGACGGCGGCAGCCGGCTTGAAGCGGGCGGCGTAGGAGAGCGCGTCGGCCAGCACCAGGCGGCCCTCCGCGTCGGTGTTGCGGATCTCGATGGTCTTGCCGTTGAGCGCGGTGAGTACGTCGCCCGGCTTGTAGGCGCTGGCGCCGAGCATGTTCTCGCTCAGGGCGAGCAGGCCGACCACGTGGCGGTTGAGCTTGAGCGCCGCCACGGCCTGCATGGCGCCGACCACGGCGGCGGCGCCGCACATGTCGAACTTCATCTCTTCCATGCCGGAGCCGGGCTTAATCGACAGCCCGCCGCTGTCGAAGGTTATGCCCTTGCCGACGAAGACCAGCGGCTTTTCTCCAGCCTTCTTGTTGTGCTCGAGGACGACGAAGCGGGCGGGTTCGGAGCTGCCGCGCGAGACGGCGAGGATGGCGCCCATGCCCAGCTTCTTCATCGTCGGCTCGTCCAAGACGCGGCAGCTCATGCCCTGCGCCCGGGCGACCCGGCGGGCCGTGCGGGCGACGAAGGAGGGTGTCGCAACGCTGCCGGGATGGTTGGCCAGGTCGCGGGCGGTGCAGACGCCGGCGGCGATGGCGCTGCCGTTGCGCGCGCCGCGTCGGGCGGCGGTGATCCGCCGCGAATCGAATTCGACGATCGTCAGCTTGCGCAGTCCGTCGCTCTGCTTCACGCGGCTGCGGTAATTGTCGAAACGGTAACAGGCCAGGGTGCTGGCTTCGGCCACGGCCTGGGCGGCCTCTTCGATCTCGAGTCCCCCGGCGCCGGTGCCGTGCAGGATGGTCGCTGCCGTACTCACCTTCAGCCCCTGCAGGGTGCGGGCAGCGGCCCCCGCTGCCTGACGCGCCATTTCGAGGTCGAACTCGTCCTGTTTCCCCAGACCGGTGAGGAGGACGCGGCGGGCGGCGAGCCGGCCGTTGCTGTAAAGCAGCAGGGTTTTGCCCTTCTTGCCGGTGAAGTCGCCGCAGTCGATCGCTTCCGAGATGGCTCCCCCGAGAGCGTCGTCGACCGCCTTGGTGGCGCCGCCGGGCCGCACCCCTTCGAACAGGTTGACGACGACGGCTTCCTCCTTGCGCTTTTGGATTTCTCCCTGCTGTACCGTAATATTCATTCTTCTTCCAAATTCTTGCTGATCCGCAAAAAAGCGCGCCTACAATAGACTGGCCTCAGTGTCCTGTCAAATATCTGAAAGGGGGCCTGGCGGCTCTTGGCTGATATGTGCGCTGGCTGCTCCGGCGGCCTCGGGTGCCTCACGACAGGAGTGACATGCAGCTCTTCATCGTTCGTCACGGCGAGTCCGGCAACAACGCACTGGTCGATTCCAGCAAGCGCACCAAGGATCCTAAGCTCACCGAAAAGGGGGAGGAGCAGATCGTCCACGTCGGCCGTTTCATGGCGGCTGGCGGGCATCTGTCAGCCGCCGAACGCGCGGCCGGCGACCCGGTCCTCGATCAGCTCTACTGCAGCCCGATGTGGCGTTGTCTGCGCACGGCTCAGCCCATCGGCGAGGAGACCGGTCTGGTTCCGGAGGTCTGGATTGACATCCACGAGTCCGGCGGTATCTACCTGGACCACGGCGACGAGCGCGGCGTTGTCGGCTACCCCGGAATGACTCGCAGTGAGATCATAGCGGAGTTTTCCGGCTACCTGCTGCCGGAAGGGGTGACCGAGGAGGGTTGGTGGTGCGGCGGCTTCGAGAGAAGCCACCTCTGCCATGCCCGCGCTATGGGGGTGGTCGAGCAGCTGCGGAGTTGGGCCCAGGAGGATCACCTGGCGGGCCGCAGGCGCCGCCTGGCCCTAGTCTCTCACGGGGGGTTCATGCACTCTTTCCTCATGGCCTTGGGGATGGGCCTGCCCGGCAACGGCATCGCCTTTCACCATGACAACACCGCGATCGACCGGGTGGAGTTCGATGCCAAGGGGAACGTCAAGGTGTTGTACGTCAACCGTGTAACCCACCTTCCCGGAGAGCTGGTCAGCTCTTGATTCCGCTGCTGTGACGCCCGAGCAACTCGACTCACTGCGCCGGTTCCTCGCGCCGGATCAGCTCCTCACCGAACCCGAAGATCTCAGCGTTTACGCCTTTGACGGCACTGCCACGTTGAAGCAGCGGCCGGGCTGCGTTGTGGTCCCTGACGACGTCGAGCAGGTGGCCGAGACGCTGAGAGTGGCCCAGCGGTATCGTATCCCGGTTGTGACGCGGGGTTCAGGAACCGGTCTGGCCGGTGGTTCGGTCCCGGTGGCTGATGGGATCGTACTCTGCCTGGTGCGGCTCAATCGCATCCTGGAACTGGATGCGGGTAACCTGACCATGACAGTCGACCCGGGCGTGCTGACGCAGGGCGTGGCCGACGCGGCCGAATCCGCCGGCCTGTTCTACCCGCCCGATCCGGGCTCGATCAGGATTTCGACGATCGGCGGCAACGTGGCCAATAACTCGGGCGGGCTGCGGGGGCTCAAGTACGGGGTGACCAGGGACTACGTGATGGCCCTGCAGGTGGTGCTGGCCGATGGGCGTATCCTCGAGACCGGGACCAAGTGCGTCAAGGATGTGGCCGGCTTCTCGCTGCGGGATCTGTTCATCGGCTCTGAGGGAACGCTTGGGGTCATCACCAGGATCACTCTCAAGCTCATCCCGCGGCCGGCGGCGAAGCGCACGCTCCTGGGTATTTATGACAGCATGACCGCAGCTGCCGAGACTGTGTCGGCTATCATCCGTCGGCAGATCATTCCCTGCACCCTCGAATTCCTCGATCGCGTCACCATCCAGTGCGTCGAGGATTACGCCGCCATCGGGCTGCCGCGGGAGGCGGAGGCGGTGCTGCTGATGGAGGTGGACGGCCACCCCGAGGAGGTAGCCCAGGAGGCCGAGGAGGTGGCCGCCATCGCCCGTGAGCAGGGGGCCGGCGAGGTGCGGGTCGCCGGCGGCGAGGCGGAGGGAACGCAGCTTGCCACCGCTCGGCGTTCCGCCTTCAGCGCCCTGGCGCGGTTGGCTCCGACGGTAATTCTCGAAGATGTGACCGTGCCCCGCAGCGAACTGGCCGATATGGTCAGTTTCATTCAGGAGGTAGGCAGGCGCCATCGGGTGCGCATCGGCACCTTCGGGCACATGGGGGACGGCAATCTCCATCCGACCTTCCTCACCGACGAGAGAGATACCGGGGAGATGGAGCGGGTGGAGCGGGCGATGACCGAGGTCTTCGAGCACACCGTTGAGCTCGGCGGCACGATCACCGGCGAACACGGCGTCGGCCTGGCGAAGAAACCGTTCCTTCCCGGGGCCCTGGGCCAGGTGGGCATGGAGGTCTTGAGGCAGGTCAAGGCCAGCTTCGATCCGGCCGGCATCCTCAACCCGGGGAAGGTCTTCGATTGAGCGACGGCAACCTGCTCGCCGATCTGGACTACTCGGTGGTGCAGCAATGCATGCATTGCGGCATCTGCCTGCCGACATGTCCGACCTACGCCTTGACGCTGAGCGAGCGCTCTTCGCCGCGGGGGAGGATCGCCATGATGCGGGCGATCGCCGACGGTGAGCTCGAGGTGACCCGCACCTTCGCCGACGAGATGTACTTCTGCCTGGGCTGCCTGGCCTGCCAGACCGCCTGTCCGGCCGGCGTCGACTACGCGACCCTGTTCGAGCGAGCCCGTGCCGAAGTGGAGCGCGTCGGGGTGCTCGATCGCGCCGGGAGGCGCTTCGTGCGCTGGTTGGTGCTGCGCCGACTGTTTGTCTCGCGCCGGCTGCTGCGGCTGCTGGCACGCCTTCTCTTTCTCTACCAGCGTAGCGGCGTGGAACGGTTAGTGCGGGCCTCCGGCCTGCAGCGCCTGCTGCCGCGCCGCCTCCACGAACTGGAGCCGCTGACGCCGCGAGTTCAATGGGGCTCGACCCTGGGCCGCTTCCACGGCGGCCTCGACCAGCGAAACCCGGCGTCGCCGCAACACCGGGTCGGATTGCTGGCCGGCTGTGTGCAGGACGTGGCCTTCGTCGGCGTGAACGTCGACACGATCCAGGTCCTGCAGGCCAACGGCTGCCACGTCGTCGTGCCGCGGCGGCAGCAGTGCTGCGGCTCGCTGCACGCCCATAACGGGGACGTGGCGACGGCGCGTCGCCTCGCCCGTGCCAACCTGGACGCCTTCGACCTGGAGAAGCTCGACGCGGTGATCGTCAACGCCGGTGGCTGCGGCTCGCACATGCGCCAGTACGGCCACCTGCTGGCGGATGAGCCGAGGTATGCCGCTCGTGCTGCCGACTGGGATCGCAAGGTCAGGGACATCCACGAGTTCCTCGTCGAGATCGGCTTTCGGGCGCCCAGCGCGCAGTTGGCGGCTAGACGGGTCGCCTACCACGCCTCCTGCCATCTGGCCCACGGTCAGAAGGTGGTGGTGCAACCGCAGCAGGTTCTCGGTGCCATACCCGGGGTCGAGCTGGTACCACTGCCGGAGGCGGACTGGTGCTGCGGCAGCGCCGGCGTTTATAATATCACGCAGCCCGAGACGTCGATGCGGCTGCTCGACCGCAAGATGGCCAACATCGGTAAGGCCGGCGCACAGGTGGTGGTCTCAGGCAACCCGGGCTGCACCATCCAGTTGATCCACGGTGCTAGCCGCCACGGTTCAGGGCTGGAGGTGGCCCACCCGGTTTCCCTGCTGGCGGCGGCCTACCGGGCCGAAGAGGAGAGCAGATGAAACAATACGGTCTGACCTTGAACCTGAAAGACGACCCGGAGACCATAGAGAAATACAAGGAGTATCACCGCCATCCCTGGATGGAGCCGTTGCAGGGGCTTCGCGAGGTCGGCATTGTCGACATGCGCATCTTCCTGCTAGGGAGACGGATGTTCATGTACATGGCCACAGTGGATGAGTTCGATCCGGCCGTCGACTTCTCCCG
>CAYWBJ010000062.1:0-22976 GCA_964456165.1 uncultured Gemmatimonadaceae bacterium
CCCTGCCCGGCCCAGCGCAAGCACGACCACGACCAGCAGGGCCTGCCCGCCGGCCTTCGCCGGCACCCCTGCTGAGGACGCGACCGGAGTAGATGGAAGGAGAGGATCCATGAGCGCGAAGTATCGCGTCGCAATCATCGGCACCGGACGCATGGGCGGCCTGATGGAGGACGGAATTCCCGCTGGCAGCTTCTCCAAGCCCTACGCCCACTTCCCCTCCTATCAGGCTATCGAGGAGACCGAGGTAGTGGCCGTGGCCAACCGCGGAAAGGAGCGCCTGCAGCGATTCTGCGAGCGCTTCGGGGTCACCAATACCTACCTCGATTACCGCGAAATGATCGAGAAGGAGAAGCCGGACATCGTCAGCGTCACCACGGCCTCCGCCCACCGCGCCGCGCCGATCATCTTCGCAGCTGAGCATGGCGTGCGTGGCATGTACTCCGAGAAGGGGCTGTGCGCCTCGCTGGCCGAGGCGGACCGGATTCGAGACGCCCTGAGAGCCGGCAGCGTCGCCTTCAACTGGGG
This sequence comes from uncultured Gemmatimonadaceae bacterium, assembly GCA_964456165.1. Classification (GTDB taxonomy): domain Bacteria; phylum Latescibacterota; class UBA2968; order UBA8231; family UBA8231; genus CAYWBJ01. Next base: position 526 of record CAYWBJ010000062.1, read on the forward strand.
CGCCATGCGCCGGCATCACGATGGTTTCCGCAAGCTACGCGCGGCCATCACCCGCGGCGATATCGGGGAGCCGCAGTTCGCCATGATGTATTGCCACACCGACATCATCAAACACCACCCGCATACGATAGATCTGGTGGGGATGATGCTGGGTGACCCGGTGCCGGAGTGGGTGGAGGGCCGGTTTGCGGAGCCGGACGAATCCGCTGCGGTGCCCTCAAAGCAGTTTCCCGAGTACGCCGCCGCCGACAACCGGTACCTGCCAGTACCGGGCGAGGAGCTGGCCGATCCGATGGTGGGCTTCTTTCGGGTGGGCTATCAAGGCGGTGCGGAGGGCCACTTCATCCCGCGAGCCGGACACTTCGACATCGACGTGCACGGTACCGAGGGGCGCGCCTACGCCTGGGACAACGGCGAGGTTTTCTGCGTCCGGCGAGCCGCCGGAGCCACGGTCGAAGAGACTTATCTGCGTTGCGAGGGGGAAAGCCCGACCATCTGCACAATCCGAAATATTATCGCCGAGATGGAGGGCGGAGAGCGCACCGCCGGCAACATCGACGTGACCATGCAGACTGTTGAGGCGCAGTTCGGCGTGGCCCACTCGCATCTGCAGGACGGCGCTCGCGTGAGCCTCCCGATCGCGGATCGCAGCCTGTATATCCCCGGCGGGTGATGGCGGCGGTATCCCGGGTTGGCGCCTGACGCCGACAGACGCTCGCTACCGCGCCGGGCCGCGACGAGGACTCCGTTACCTGAACAGGTTCCGCCCCCGGTACTGCAGGAAAATCCCCCGCCGCGACTGCTCTCCGTTCCAGGCGTAGGCCCCGTGGGTCTGGGCTGACGAAAGGAAGAACAGCAGGTCGCCGGCATCCACCGCAACGTGCTTGATCATGCCCATGCTGTCGTCGTCCGCGGTGCGAATGCCGTCGGGCATGGGATACCGCCCCTTGTGGGTTCCGGGCACCACGCAGAAACCGCCGTCGGCCCGCGTCACCTTGCGCAGCTGCCAGACCACATTGACATACTCGCAGTAGGCGCGGCCGTTGCGGACCTCGTAGTGGTTGGCGACCGACGGCACGCAGTTGCCGGCGTGCAGGTGATGCCCCGAACCGCCTTTCTCGTGCAGAAAGGCGCTCATCTGCGTCGCCTGGTAACCGCTGCCCATCATCCAGTTCAGCCGCGCGATCAGCGCCGGGTGAGCGAGCATCTTGCGGAACGGTTCGCAATGGGGCGCCGGCAGGTTCCACAGCTCGCCCATCCCGGAGCTGTGGCCCTCATTCTTCAGACTGATCGAATCGCCCGCCGCCCCGCTGCCCCCCTTGCCTATCCGGTCGGCGTTGGCGTCGATGGCAGCGTTGGCGGCAGCCAGCCACTCCTCATCCATCGCCCCCTTGACCACCAGGTGGCCGCACAGGTCCCAGTGAAAGAACTCTTTCTCGTCGATCGGACTCTGTGGATCGCGGCTGTAGATCATCGGATGGCAACCCTCGCCCGACTCCTCGACCCAGGACCTCTTGCCATCGGTTACGACGTGCACCAGCGGCCGGACCGGATCCGGGTCATGGACCACCGCCCGCTGCTCCGGCGTCAGCTCCGCGGTCCAATCCGGTCTCGATTTGCCCTTCTGAAGCCGGTCCTGGCCAGGCGCCGGACGGACGCCATCGGCGATGAAGCTCCAGCCCAGCAGCCGCTGCGGCGCCCGACCCTGCCACGCCCGAGTGCCGCGCACGGTGTTGCCGGCCACCAGCACCAGGTCGCCGGCTTTCAGCTCCGGTTGCTGCACCAGCCCCATCTCATCGGAGCCGTCGAGAATGTCGCCCGGGACGTCGACGTTGCGGTTGTGGCTGGCCGGAATCAGCACCAGCCCGCCCTCGTCCGGGCCGGCATCGGCCAGTGCCCAGAATGCCTCTAGCCGCTGGCACAGGCGCACGCCGGCGTGGTGGCGATAGGCCCGTGCCCAGTCCAGCCTGTCGCCGCCATCGATCAGCGGCTCGGCTGCCCCGATGCCCCTGCCCACCAAACGCGGCAGTCCGTCAGCGCGATAACCATCGCCGCAGATCTCGGCGACGTAGCGATCCAGCACGGGGTGGTCACGCAGCTGCAGGAACGGGAACCGGTGGGCCGCGGCCTGCGTCACCTCCTCCGGCTCAATGGCGTCGAGGGCCCGAACGCAACGCGCCACCTCGTCGGCCGTGAGCGCGTCGCGCACGATCAGGAATCCGAACGCGTCGAGGTGGTAGCTCTCCTCGTTGGTCATCGTTTCCTGGATCTCAGTCCCGTCGGTCATCTCTCACTCCAGGTTGTGGCGCCGCTTGGGTCTCAGCCGAAGACCTGGCGCAGGTGGGCGACCGCCAGCCGCCAGGCCTCGCGGTAGTCGCAGTTGTTCCCCGCGTCCTCGTAGACGACCGAGACCGGCCCGTTGTAATCGACGGCCTGGAGAATGGCGGCGATGCGATCGTAGTCGAGCCATTCCTCCCGGCCCGAGTCGATCTTGTAGATCTTGGCGCGCACGTAGGAGGCGTGGGGCGCGGTCTGCTCCATGAACCGGTAGATGTCGACCCCCGGGTCGGACTCGCCCTTCACACCCGAGCCGATCGAGCCGTGCCACTGGCCGGAGTCGAGGATGTGGGTGCAGTTGGGCCGGTCTATCTCGCGCAGCAGCCGCAGGATGGTGTCGCCGGTCGGCGCTACTGCCGGAGCGTGGTTGTGCAGGCCGATCCGCACCGCTTTGCCAGCCGCGTAGTCGCAGACCTCCTGGAAGCAACCCACCATCCCGGTCCATACCGACTCCCGGTCCGGAGTGGCGGCCGGGATGTCGCCCGCGAACAGCCGGATCAGCGGCGCCCCTAACACCACGGCCGCATCCACCGCCTCCATCAGCTCGGCGATGCGCGCCGTCCGCTCCTCCCGCGTGAGCGCGACACCGATCGTTTCACCCGCCTCGTCCTTCCCGTGCTCCACCAGGCCGTCGCTGATGCCGAGGAAGCCGATCGGCAGGCCGCGGTCGTGGCAGCGGGCCTTGATACCGGCCAGGTAGTCGAAGTCGCTCGACCGCATATCATGCGACCACATACCCCGGTCGAGCTGGAAGTCGATCATGTCGAAGCGCAGCTCGTACACCACGTCAATCAGGGTCTCCGCGTCGATCCAGGCCCCCTCCTGATCCGGGTCGCGGACCATGGCGTTGCAGGCAAACTTGATCACGACGCCCCCCCTGCATCGGCGAGCACCTCGTCGGCGTAGGCGAACAGCGCCGGGGTCCCACCGGTGTGCACGAACACCACGGTCTCGTCCGCGCCGAACCACCCCTTGCCGATGTGGTCGGTAAGCGCCGCGAAGGTCTTGCCCGTGTAGCTCGGATCCAACAGCAACCCCTCGGTCCGTGCCGCCAGGTGAATCGCCTCCCGCGAGGCCGGCGTCAGCACGCCGTAGCCGGGCCCGACGTAGTCGCTGTAGCTCTCGAAGTCGTCTGCCGCGAAGTGCAGATCGAGGTCGAGGGTGGCACAGACCATGCCGGCCACCTTGGCCAGCTGCTGGTTTTTGGCGGCGTCGTCCTGCGGGCTCGGGCTGATCCCGATGATGCGCAGGTCCAGACCCAGCGCCCGGGCGCCGACCGCGAGCCCGGTGTGCGTATGGACGCCGGCGCAGACATAGATCGCGTCGGGCATAACGTCCAGCGCCTGCAGCTGCTCCCACAACTCGAGCAAACCATCCACGTAGGAGACGCTGCGCAGATGGTAGCCGTCCTGGCTGGTGTTGTAGGTCCGCAGACCTTCGGCCTCGAGCTTGCCCACCACGGCATGTCTCGCTTCCTCATCGGCGACCAGGTTGACTTCAGCCCCGAACAGGTGAGTCAGCATCAGGTTGCCGTTCACCGGTTCAGCGTGGCTGTCGTTCCTGCCTACCATCACGCACCTGAGGCCCAGCCTAGCCGCCACCGCCGCGGTCAGCCGCGACTGGTTCGACTGCGACCCGGCACCGTGCAGCAGCACGTCGTAGCCTTCATCGACCGCTGGGGCGAGCGAGTACTCGAATTCCCGCACCTTGTTGCCACCGAAAGCCATCCCGGTCTGGTCTTCCCGCTTGACCAGAATGCGCGGTCCCCCCAGGGCGGCGCTGAGGCGCGGGCAATCCTGCAGCGGCGTCGGGAAGTGCCCTAGGGACAACCGCGAGCATCGATCCAGCGCGCGGCGGAGGTCCGCTGCCGTGTAGGTCGTGGTACGGCCGGTCATTCTACCTGATCCGACTCGATCGGACATGAGCGCTCCGCCAAATCCGGGACAACCGCAACTGTCGCCAGTTCCCGGTCGAAAGGATTCCTCTGAACTTGGTTCAACACGACCCTCCGGTATTTTGAATTCTTCGTATTTCAACTCTTCCAGGGGGTCCTCGCAAAGATACCGCCGCCGCGGGGCTGGGAACAGGATGGCATCGCACCTCCACCCAGCTGGTGCACGAGTTGATGGACGTGGTCATTCGGGGCGGCAACCTGCTGCTCAACGTCGGCCCCACCGGCGACGGAGGCATACCGGTGATCCAGCAACAGCGCCTCGCCGATATCGGTGAATGGCTGCAGGTAAACGGTGCGGCCGTGTAGGGCTCTCGACCATGGCGTGCCCGGGACAGCTCCTCCGACCACAGGTACACGGTCGGCGGTGAAAGCCTCTTTCTCGTCGCCATGGAATGGCCTGCGGGCTGACCCAAGCGTCCGAGCGGGTTTTGCCCGACCCGGCGCCTTCACCTCACCAGCTGCGATACTTCGTCGGCCAGATCCGCCGCGGCGAACTGCCGGCATAGCTCGCCGAACTCCGGCGCCGGCCCGCGCCAACGCAGCTCTTCCACGTCGTCGAACACATCCGCATCCGTGCGCAAGGTGGCCAGTTCGCGGAACAGCAGTGCCTCTTCCCAGTGCCCCACCAGGGAGTCGGCCAGGCCATTCGCGCCCCGCACCCGCACCTGCCAGTCGGCCGCCTCCCGGGGAATGCGCTCGAGTGCTCCGTAGCAGGTTAGCAGGCCAGCCGCACTCTTCGCTCCCCACCGGGGCACGCCTGGAAAGCCGTCGGCCGCATCACCCACCAAAGCCAGGTAGTCGGGAATCGACGCCGGGGGCACTCCGAACTTCTCGACGATGTCGAACTCCTGACGGATCACCTGATTGCGGCGATCGAACTGCACGACCTGGTCGCCCCGCACGCACTGGGCCAGGTCCTTGTCGGGCGAGCAGATGAAAACCCGCTCGACCCCGGGGGCCAGGCGCGCCCGGCTGGCGGCGGCGGCCAGCGCGTCGTCTGCCTCCTGGTCCACCATCGGCCAGACGCGGACACCGATGGCGCGCAGCAGCTCTTCGAGCGGATGGAACTGCCGCCACAGGACCGGATCGATGCCGTCACCGGTCTTGTAGCCGGCGTACAGATCGTTGCGAAAGGATTCGACCACGTGATCCGTCGCAACGCCAAGGTGGGTGGTGCCGTCGCGGATCATCGCCACCACCGAGCGGGCGACACCCAAAAGGGCGCCCACTTCCTCGCCCTGCGCGTCACGGCGGGGCGGCACCGCGAAAAAGTGCCGAAACAGCTCGTAGGTACCGTCGATTACGTGAACGTTCATGCTCTGCTCCCTTCCGCCATTCCCAGTGGGTCAGCGCTTGCGGCAACCCTGACTTGGCCGAGTTTATCGCCGGTAATATCCAGACCTCGTTGCGCTATCACCCGAAAAAAGACCAGGAGAGAATAACGATGACCGACCTGTCACAGGAAGTCCTCGAGGGCCTCAAGGAGTACGATTCGCCGACAATCTTCAATGCCATAGAGATGGTGGAGGGCGAGCCCAACATCGACTATACCGATCACACGATTCGCTGCCTTCTGCCCGAGTTCGGGCCAATCGTCGGATACGCTGTCACTGCCGAAGTCACGACGAACGATCCCGATTCGGCGGCCGTCTCCTGGGATGACTACTACGCCCTGGTCGACGAGCGCGACGGACCGCTGGTGGTGGTGATGAAGGATGTCGACTCGAACCCAGGCCGCGGCGCCTCCTTCGGCGACGGCATGGCGACGCTGCACAAACGACTCGGGGTGGTAGGCATCGTAGTCGATGGCACGGTCCGGGATCTTGCCGGCATCCGCAGTGTCGGCATGCCGACCTACGCCTGGGGTACGGTGCCCGGACACGGCGTGTTCAACGTCACCCGGTTCGACAGCCCGGTGACGGTCGGCCAGTTGCGCGTTCACCCAGGCTGTCTCCTCTTCGCCGACGGCGATGGGGTCGTGCGCATCCCCGATGGCCGTGCTGCTGACGTACTCGACTGTGCCGGCAAGGTGCGGGAAAAGGAGACCGGGATCTTCGAGTTCTACCGCTCTCCCGAATTCTCGCTTGCTGAGATGAGGGCCCGGCGATCCGGAAAGTGAACCGGCGCCGACAATGGCGAAAGGCTGGTACGAGCCAGATCGAGCTGGCAGGCAATCCTCAGATTTTCCTTGACGTGGAATAGAACCGTTTCGAAACTTCGCCCCGATGGGGCGAGGCCCGTTTAGAGGTACTAACTCAATTAGGGAAGAGGGATTCGCTCATGAGCAGATCGACGCCGACAATTGGCGACGTCGCGAATGAGGTTGGCTGCTCCCGAGCTACCGTCTCACTAGCCCTCAACAACCGCCCCGGCGTTTCCGTTGAAACCAGGAAACGCGTCTGCGCGGCTGCGGAATCCCTCGGATATCAGCCCAACCTGATTGCCCGCAAGCTGTACTACCAGAAGACTTCCATCGTCGGTGTCCTCTTCCATGACGTCAGCGGCCCCTTCATGCCGCAGGTCCTGCGCGGTATCAGCGACGTGGCCACACAGAGCAGCTATTCGGTTCTGCTCTCCCTCTCCGATCGCCGGCTCAAGCGGGAGCGGGAGTTGCTGGAGCTGCTGGAGCAGGAGCAGGTCGACGGCATCATCCTCTGTTCGATCGCCAAGCTCGAAACCGGGAAGCACCTGCGCGATCTTCAGAAGCGTACGCCGCTGGTCCTCGTCGACCGCTACCTTAATAGCGTGGACGCCGATCACGTCGTCAGCGACTCGGAGTCTGCGGCGCACGAGATGACCGCCCACATGATCCAGACCAACCATCGGAGGGTCGCCATCGCCCTCACAGACGAGCCTATCTCTCCGACGCGCGAAAGAATCGACGGTTACCAGCGCGCCCTGGGCGAGAATGGCCTACCCTACGATACCGACCTGGTCAAGGCGGTTCCGCTCTTCACCGAAGCCAATTTGCGGCGCCAAACCGAGCAGGTCACTATCGCCCTTGACGAGTTGATGGCGCTCGATGACCCACCCACCTGTCTGTTGTCGATGAACTCCGACGTGACCCTGGCGACTATTGTATGGGCCCGCGCTCGCGGCCTCGCGATTCCCGAGGATCTGGAGCTAGCTGCCTTCGATCAGATGCCCCTGATCGACGCCCTTGGCGTACAGATCCCCGGGATGGTGCACTCACCTTACGAGATGGGTGCTGAAGCAGCGCGCCTGCTCTTCAAGCGAATCGAGGGCGACACCGACGCGGAGGGCAAGATCAGGGTGCCGGTGCGCTCCGCCCTGCATATAAAACCGAACCTCCGCTGAAAGAGCCGGGGCTCAACTCAGCGAACCCGTTTCCCACGACCCGAACCAGTTCTCCGCCGTGAGCTCGTCCGGCACCTCTTCGAAGCGATAGCGCGTCTTCCGCTCCTGGAAGCCGGGCAGGTAGTGCTCCTCTTCCCCCTGCGCGCAATCGTCCACCACCCGGAAACGGTCCCATAGAACCGCCGCCTCTTCCACCGTGAAGCACTCTCCCAGCGGCGGCCCCCACTGCAGGGTCATCGGATGCACGAGTTCCGTCCACCGCTTCTCAACTTCGGTCAGGCTCCCGGAATTTCGGGTGTGCTGCAGATGGATGTTGCGCGCCGTCTTGCTGAGGCAGATGGTCGACTTGATCAGCCCTTTCTCGCCGCGCCCGGGCGCCAGCACCTCCAGCGCCTTTCGGTAGCCGGCGGCATCCCTGGCGATGGCCGCCCGCAGAGCTGTCTCGGCGTGTCCCATGTAGCTTTCCGCCCGCTCGTGCCAGCGCGTGAAAAGCTGCTGCGACTCGTCGGACAGGTGACGGATCCAGCCTGTGCTCTCCCATCCGGTGAGCCGGGCGAAGCCGCCGTGCAGGGTCCGCCGCTTCCTGGTGGAGTAGTTGCTACCCCAGTGCAGCAGGGGCAGGATATAGGCGACCCCATCGCCGGCATTTAGACGGGTCTGCACCCCTCCCGGCACCGGGGCGCACAGGTCCCGCCGCATCGATGCGTTCTCCTCGTCAGTATTCGGTCGAATGTGACTGCCGGGCACTACCCACAGCACGTCGTCGTCGTACAGCGGGATGTTCCACTGCACGTAACGGGGTCCGGTCTCGAGGATGTCGTCGGCATACGCCATGGTGGGACAGGTCAACGACGGCGAGAAATCCCGATGCCACTTGGCCGGCCCGCGGTCGGTGGTCGGGTTGCACATCATCAGCATCGCGGTGGGCGGCGCATCCTCCTCGTCGATCAGGTGGCTGCTGACACCCTGCACGTACTCCCGCCGCCAGAACTCCAGCGTCGGCGTCGTTTGGCGATCGTGCAGTTCCGCCATGTCGTGCGCCTGCAGGCGTGGCTGGTTCGAGGACTCCCACACGCCGCCCGGAGGCTCGCCGGCGCCAGCCTCGCGCGCCCATTGCTGCCGCTGCCGGTCGAGCAGGATCTCGTAGCTCTGGCGCAGCGGCTCCAGCTCGTCCAGCGGAATCATGCCCCGCAGGATGACGACCCCCTGCTCCAGGAACTGATCGCGGTCGGCTTTCACTGGCCTCCGTCTTCCCCGCTCTGGTCCTTCCAGACGATGACGCTGATCTCGCCCCGGAAGCCGAAGAGGATCTGGGCGCCGCCGACGCAGGCCTGCGCTGGGAAGGTACCGTCGAAGTAGGAAGCGTTCATCTCGTGGTCGTCTTCAATGTCGTTGAGATAGACGGTGGCCGAGACGATGTTCTCGAAGTCATACCCGTGATCTTGCAGAACGCGAGCGATGTTGTCCATGGTCTGCCGCGTCTCGGCATCCACCGACGTCTTGCCTGGGAGAAGTGGCCGACAAAGGACGCGCCCGTAGCGCTTTGGTTTTAACTTATTACCATACCTTTTACCAACGCCCGACAGGAGGATACAAACATGCTCTACCCTCGGAGGTCCTTCCTCAAATCCGCCGCAGCGGTCGGCCTTGGTTTCGGCGGCCTACGTCTTCTCTTTAGCGCCAATCTCACCTCCTCAGTCTATGCGCAGCAGGCAACTGGTAGCGGCGTTGGCTTTGGCCCCTTGATTCCCGATCCGTCCGGGATGATGAGCATGCCGGAGGGTTTCTCCTACCAGGTCCTATCCCAAGTTGGCGATACCATGGACGATGGTCTGCGGGTACCCGCCGGGCACGATGGCATGGCCGCCTTCACCGGGCCCAGGAATAGTACGATCCTAGTTCGCAACCACGAGTTGGGTAGCGATCCATCCAGCGGCCCCTTCGGTGATACAAACGATCTATTCGAAAAGGTCGACCGCCAGAGAGTCTACGACACCGGCGGAGGAAACCCGGCTGTCGGCGGTACGACCACTGTGGTGTTTGATCACAATACTCGCAAAGTCCGAAGCCATTTCCTTAGCCTGGTGGGCACGAGGAGAAACTGCGCTGGAGGGCGCACGCCGTGGAACACCTGGATATCGTGTGAGGAGACAGTCACGCGAGCGGGCGAGGAGGGATGCATGCAGGATCACGGTTATAACTTCGAGGTGCCTGTAACGTCCACGCCGAGTCTTGCAAACCCAGTGCCGTTACGGCAGATGGGGCGTTTCGTCCACGAGGCGGTGGCTGTAGATCCACGTACGGGCATCGTCTACCAGACTGAGGACCGCGGTGACTCGCTCATATATAGGTATATACCGAAGCGTGCGAGCGACCTATCCGGCGGCGGACAACTGCAGTGCCTGGCGGTCATCGACGCACCCTCCCTAGACACCCGCAATTGGGAACAGACGCGAGTGACTATGGGCGAGCGCCTTCCCGTGCACTGGGTTGACGTGTCGGACATCGCCGACCCAGACAGTGGGAACGATACCCTACGGCTAGATGGGTTCGAGCGCGGCGGCGCTCGCTTCGCCCGCGGTGAGGGGATGTATTATGGCAACGACACCATCTACTTTGTCTGTACGAGCGGCGGCAGCATTCAGAAGGGCCAGGTGTGGGCCTACCGACCGAGTCCGGACGAAGGCCATTCAACGGAGATGGACCGGCCGGGGAGCCTGGAGTTGTTCATCGAACCGAACGACGCGAACCTAGTCGAAAACGCGGACAACGTGGCCATCGCCCCGTGGGGAGATCTAATTCTCTGCGAGGATGGACCGGGGGATCAATACCTGGTCGGTGTCACGCCAGCGGGCGAACTCTACAAACTTGCCCACAACCAGGTGAGCAACTCGGAGTTTGCCGGCGCCACCTTCTCAAGCGACGGCAGGACCCTGTTCGTCAACATCCAGGGAGATGGCCTGACCCTAGCGATAGAGGGACCATGGCCGTCCTGAACGCGGGCCGCGGCGGCGCAATCCGAGCGCGGCGGCTAGGCTGAAGATGCCGGCGCCGATAATCCCGATGCGCATGGTCAGATCGAGACCGAGAGGAGCTGCGCTTTGAAAAGGCAAAAGCATAGGCCGACATTTTCCGCCCTTAAGGGCAGAGAGGGCGCTGCTGCCGTTGAAGCGCACGGCGTGCACTAGCTCGTCGCCGCTCATGATTTCGACTTCGTCAATATCGAAACTCGGATAGGCTTCGACGGGTTGCGGCGGGGTGTGGATGGTCTGGTCGATCTTGGCCTTAATCCAGCGAATCGGCCCAAATGTAAGAGAGGATCTATGAGTGTCATCCGCACAGAAGACCTGGGCAAGACCTACAAAGGGGGCACGGCTGCCCTGCGGGGCCTCAATCTCACCGTAAACGAGGCCGAAGTGTTCGGTTTTCTCGGCCCCAACGGCGCCGGCAAGTCCACCACCATTCAGCTACTGCTGAATTTTCTCCGCCCCAGTACGGGGAAGGCCTATCTGTTTGACCAGCCCGTCAGCTGTCCAGAAACCCGCAGCAGGCTTGGTTACCTGCCCGAGTCTGTTAATCTGCACAGCTACTACAGCGGCCACCGCCTGCTCGAACTCTATGGCGGGCTGCTGGGGATTCGACGTGCCGCCCGCTCACGGCAGGCCAGGGAGGTGCTCGAACGTGTCGGCCTGCTGGAGGCAGGCGGGCAAACAGTCTCCACCTACTCCAAGGGCATGCTGCAGCGCCTGGGACTGGCGCAGGCGCTGCTCAACGATCCCGATCTGTTAATTCTCGACGAGCCCACTTCCAATCTCGACCCGGTTGCGCGCCGCGACTTCCGCGATATCCTGCTGGATCTCAAAGCAAGTGGGAAAACAGTTTTCATCTGTTCCCATATCCTTTCCGAAGTCGAATCGGTGTGCGACCGGGTGGCCATTCTGCAGCAGGGCAATCTGAACCAGGTGGGAACCCTGGAGGAATTGTCCGCCGCCAGAGGATGCCGCATCGCAGTCGGAGATCTTACAGCAGAAGCCCTCGAGGCCCTGGCTGCTACGGCCGCCCGGGTGGCATTGGAAAGAGGGGTGGCCACCATCGTGTGTGCCGACGAAAAAATGCGGCGGGAAGTAGAGCAGGTGCTGCAGCAAAATGGGGTAGCTATCGAGCGCGTCGAAATCGAGAAGCAATCGCTGGAGGAGATCTTCTTTGCCGCCATCGGCCGGGAAGAGACGCAATGAGCGCCGTACTGCTGATTGCCGGCGACAGTATTCGGGCTTTGCTACACCAGCGTCTTCTGGTGGCGCTCATGCTGGTCACGCTGGGTCTGACGGTCTTGTTCTCGGTATTGCTGACCGAAGCGAAGGAATGGGTTGCCCAAAATTTGAGTAACGCCGGGCTGGATCAGACCGGCCGGCTCGATGCGAAAAATCTGAACCAAATGCGAACGGGCATAGATATGGCGGGTTCCTTTTTCATGGCGGGATTCTACTGGTTTACGGCTTTGGGCGGAACCGTGGTAACGCTCTTCATCTGTGCTTCGGCGGTGGCAACCGATATCCGTCGTGGCACCATCCGCATTGTCCTCGCCAAACCGGTGTCCCGAGCGCAGTTTCTTCTGGGCAAGTACTGCGGTGCAGTCGCGGTCATGTTCGGGTACTCGCTGCTGATCGGCATCGCCCTCGTGCTCTTCGCCTACGCCAATGAGCTAAACCTGAACTTGGCGGCTCGCTACGCCCCATGGCTGATGTTTTGCCACAATCTGATGGTGGGATCGGTAGCTCTGCTCCTGTCGCTCCTGATACACCCGCTCCTCGCCGCAGTGGTGGCCTACTTCGCCAGTGCCACCTTCCTCTCCTCGCCCAATTCGCTCTATTCCATCCTGCCGAGTCACGACCGCATCAATGTATTCACGCTTATTATGGCTGGAAAACTCATCACCCCGGCGGATATCGCCCTGCTCACCCTCTACGCCTTCGTTGTTACGGCGATTTTCCTGCTGCTGGCGCTTTGGCGTTTTCACACGAAGGAACTAATCTAGGGTGCCGCCAAGGACCTCGGAGTTGTCTTCGAGAGCGCGCTCGGTGTGGAAGAACTCATCGGCGTGGGCGGCGATGGCGGCGTTGCAACGATCCACTTCTTCGCGGGTGAGCACCCCCTTGAGAATGGCGCAACCTTTGAGATCGAAGAAAAACTTTTCGGTGTCCTTTAAATGTATAGTTGATTCAAGCCGATCCTGGCGGATGATCGCAGCTCGGCTCATCCCTGCGGCCAAGGAGATTTCCGGTCGAAAGGGTGGTCCACGAAAACACCGAGAGAACACCGAAGCATTCGGGAGTACAGCACCGGGGAGTTGCACCGGATGATCGAGGAATAGCCGAGGATCTTGCAGGCCGAACATCGGCTGAGCTGGCGGGCGCCATCGGCGGCGCCCGCCAGCTCAGCCCCATCCCCTCAATACAGCGGCGGATCGACGCCGGCTCCGTCAACGCCGCCAGCACCCGCATGTGACCACCGCAGTCGGGACAGACGCTCACATCGATTTGAAATACCCGCGCCAGCAGTTTGCGTTCGCAGGCCAATCGTACGGGGTCCGAACCAGCATGGGGCAGGGCGGCAAGAATTCGAGCACTGGGAATTGCGAACGGGCGGCGGACGGGTACTATCTCCACATGGATACCCGATCTACGCATAGGCGTTCAGCGGTATTCGCGGCGCTACTCTGGCTACTCTGGCTGGTTGTGCCGCCCGTGGGGGCGACTGATTGGCCGCAGTGGCGCGGTCCTGATCGAGATGGGCGTGCACCCGGTCAACCCTGGACCGACTCGCTGGCCGGTTTTGAAATAAGATGGCGCGTACCGCTGGGGAAAGGGTACCCGGGGCCGTTGGTAGCCGTCGATAGGGTCTTTGTGGTAGAGACGGTCGATGATGAGACCGTGGGTGTTCGCGCGCTGGACCGGAAGACGGGCCAGGTGCTCTGGCAGATCACCTGGCCTGCGACCGGCAATGTTCCGTTCTTCGCCCGTTCCAACGGCGACTGGGTGCGTTCGACTCCGGCCTGGGATGGAAAGGCGCTCTATGTCGGCGATATGAGTGAGGTGCTGGTGGCGCTCGACGGGGCGACGGGCGCCGAATTGTGGCGGGTCGATTTTCCCGCGCGCTACGATACTCCAGTTCCCGATTTCGGCTTCGCCTCTTCTCCGCTGGTCGTTGGCAATTTTCTCTACATCCAGGCTGCCAATTCGCTGGTCAAACTCGATAAACACACCGGGCGCAGCATCTGGCGAGGTCTGGAAATCGAATCGGGCATTGCCAGCAATGGGGCTTTCTCGTCGCCGATCCTGGCCAATCTGGTCGGTCAGGAGCAGCTGGTGGCGATAAATCGGGATGCGCTCTATGGTGTCGATGTTGAGGATGGACGGGCACTATGGGGTCAGCCCCTGCCCCATTTTCGCGGCATGCACATCCTCACGCCGCTGGTCTGGGGCGATGCGATTTTCACCAGTCCCTACCGGCAGCGCTCCTATCGGATCGATGTCCAGTCCAGTTCAGCCGGTCTATCCACCGTCGTCGCCTGGGATAATAAATCGAGCGGCTATATGTCGTCGCCGGTTGTTATCGGTGACTACGCGTATTTGCATCTGGGCAATGGACGGGTCGAATGCATCGACCTGGCGACCGGCGATTCGCGCTGGCGCAGCCGCCGCTCTTTTGGCAAGTACTGGAGCATGGTCTGGCGCCAGAATCGAATTCTGGCACTCGACAGTGATGGAGTGCTCTATCTGTTAGCAGCCAATCCCGATCGTTTCGAATTGCTCGACGAGCTTGCGGTGGCCGACGCCGAAACCTGGGGCCATCTGGCGGTCAGCGGTGACGAATTTTTCGTGCGTGAGCTCGAAGCCATAGCCGCCTGGCGTCGGTCCGATACCAGCGCAGAGTAGTCACTCTCAGCGTTCACCGCGCCTGTAGGGAGAATAAAGCGGCTTATCGAGCGTCGGCTTAGTGTACCCGCAGGCTGTGCTGGGTCCGAGGCTAGAAGACGCGCACCACGGTGCCGCGCTCCTCCTCCAGCCGCCGCGCCACCTGCTCCTCGGTCAGCGGATTCTCCGGCCAATCCGCTGGTGGCACATGGGAGAGTCGCAGCAACAACCGGGCGAGCTGCCCGGCGTACTCCTTGAGCTCGCGAACGTTGAGCTTGTCCACCGTGTCGGCCGCCTCGTGATGGTAGTCGGCGTCGGCGTTGCGGCCGACGAAGCGCCAGCGCCACAGGTGCCCGGCATCGATCGCCCGCCGCACGAACGGGAAGTGGTCGGAAGAGGCATCGAGTTGTGCCATCACGTGGCACTTGAGCCCGTCTCCCATGTCGTCGAACTGGCTCTGGATCAGGTCGCGCAGGTGATCGAAGGCCAGCACTACGCCTTTGATGTAGCCAGTGGACAGCTCGTCGAGGTTGAGCATCAGCCGCGGCGGCCGCTCCCGTCCGCAGTGGCGCTCGACATAGGCCAGCGATCCCTGAAACGCCTGCTCCTCCGCAGCGAAGGTGACGAAGCGGATCGATCGGCCGGGAGCGGTGCCCAGGTCGCGCTTGAGACCAGCCATCACCCGCGCCGTCTCCATCACCGCGATCGTGCCCGAGCTGTTGTCGTTGCCGCCCGGAGCCCCCATGACTGTGTCGTGGTGGGCACCAATCACCAGCTGCTCCTCCGGCCACAGAGAGCCGTCGAGTTGCCCGACAACGTTGGCGCTCCGAGCGTCGTAGAGACTGCTTTCCACGATCAGCTGCAGCTTCACGCCAGCCGCCGCCAGCCGCCGCAGCAGCGCCCCGTGCTCGCGCGAAGTGGTTCCCAGCGGCAGCGGCGGCTCAGCCGTCTCGGGGAAGCGCCACTCGCCGGCGTTGTGGTATTCGGCCCGCCGACCGGTCTTGGTGTCGACGCAGATGGCGGCGGCCGCGCCAGCGGCGGCAATCTCGACCAACCGGTCGTTGTGGGGAATCGGCGTCGTGAACGGCTCGTGCCCCATGTTCATGATGGCGATGGCCCCGTCCAGGTCGTTGCGGACCGCCTCGACCTCGCGGGGGGTGCCGAACCCCACATCCACCAGCGCGGCGTTCAGCGCGCACGGCGGACACCGGTTGAAGGGCGTCAGGTCGATCGCCCTGCCATCGCCGCTCACGGCTGCGGCCCGCTCGCAGGACCAGGTGTGCAGCTCGAACGTCTCGACGTCGGCACGGTCGAGGCCGTCACGCCCCATCTGCTCGCGAATGTACTCGATAGCCGTCGCTTCGGCCTCCGTCGAAGACCAGCGGGGTCCTATCTGTTCGCACAGGACGCGGGCGTGCTCAGCCACCCGCGAGCCGATCCAAGCCTCGCCTATCAGGTGGCGGTCGGCGGCTTTCCAGTCGGGCTTCAATCTACACTCCGTGGGGCAAAGGGATTGGGAGTCCTCAGGGAGCCGAACCGGGAGAAATCGCGATTTCCGGTCCAGAGCTCGCGCACACCCTGATGCACACACAGGGCAGCGACCCGGGCGTCGTGGATCATCGGACCGGCGATCTTGCCGTTGACGGTGAGCCTTTTCAGCACCTCGTAGCAGCCGGGGTCTTCACCGATCATCTCGTACCCCGCCGATATCCATAGGTCCATCGCCTCCAGAGCCAGGAGCCGGGTGTTAGGGGATCGTAGATCCGGGGGTGAGTCGTGATGGCGAGAAACTCGTGCAGGCACGGCCATGGAATAGACCATCTAATGCTGCTTTCCGCCAGGCTCTGCAGCGCGGCAAACGCCTCTCCTTGGAGATCCGCATCCTCCCGATGCGCATAGACAAGCAGATTCGTGTCGACCGCGATCAAGTTCCCTAGCCGTCGTAGGCGGCATCCCGGATCCGTTCCCAGGCGCCCCCCGAAACTCCGGCGAAAGGCCGTTGCCGCGGCAGGTCACGGGCTTGACTGCGCGCTTGCGCATGGCTGAGCGCTCCTCGAGGACCATTCGCAGTCCTTCCTCGGTGAGTCTTCCCAAGGTCAAATTCTGCTCTCTGGCCAGCTTCCTGCCCCGCGCCAGCAAGCTGTCGGCAATCTCGACTGTCGTCTTGATCACCATCAAGTCGAGTAATATACCCATATTATTCAACCCATATAAATGGACCACGGCAGCGTGACGCCGATGTTTAGGCGAAGCCGGCAGCAACTTCGTTCGTTCCATCCCGGAGTGCAATCCGTCCGTACGGGCTCCCCCCGTCTCGCTCAGACGCCTGACGAAACCAGCACGCAGGCGAGCTCCGGCACCTCGACCGCCACGCCGGCGTCGGTCACTGCGGTCGTCGCCGAGGTCAGCGTTGTGCCGGCCGTGTGCACCGTCGCCCGGCTCCCTAGCCTGCTGTCGGTCAGGCTCACAGTCCGTGCCTCGGTGGTCCAGTTGGCGATGATCACGCCTACACCGCCGTCCGGCGCCTGCCACGCCGCGTGGAACAGCGCCGGCACCTCGTGGTCCCGGCCCTCCCAGCGCCAGCGCACCAGCTCGATGCCCGCGATCGTCGCCGGCGCCAGCATGCGGCCGAACAGGAGGAAGGGGCGCCCTGCGCCCCGCCGCATCGCCGTGATCGTGCGGATCATCTCCAGAGCGTCGTCGTCGCTGCCAACCGCCGGCTCCCAGGGGGCCCAGTTCTCGGTGTCCTTGTTCAGCAGGGTGCCGTCGCCGGTGAGCACCGCCCCGGGGATCTCGCCCAGAACGCCGTTCATCGCGTTACGGATCGGCAAATGATGGGGTTCCGGTCCATTACCCATCATGCCGTGCATGATTGTGCACTCGTGGAACAGGTAGTGATACACCGGGACGAAGTGGGGATCCCCTTCGCTGGTCGGTGGGTTGACACGCACATCGCACTGCTGGAACAGGGGCAGGCAGTACTCGTTTATGGGGCCTTCCACCGACTGGATCGCCTCCGCTTCACCGGCCTCCCGAGCGAGCGCGTGAAAACGCGCCACGATTGCTTCCATGCGCGCGGCCATCCACCTGCCCGGCACCGGCGGATGGTCGTGCTCGGCGGAGAAGCAGGGGAAAGTGCAGGCCGAGAAGTTCTGGTCGAAGAACTGCACCGACTCCAATCCCCAGCCCAGGAGCCGACGCACGAAGTCGGTCGCGGTATCGCGGGTGAGCTCGGCCCCCAGGCAGCAGGGATGGCTCGGCCGCCAGTCGGCGTCCCAGTCCTCCTCCCAGGCTGCGCCGTCCGGAGTGCGGCAGACGCTGTGGGCGCCTCCGCGATCCGCGAAGAACCGGCGGCCATCGTAGCCGGCTTCGCCGTGGGCCATGACCCAGCGCGTGCCGTTGCAGAACGAGCCGACATGCCAGCCGCGCGCGCGCGCCTGCGCCGCGAAGTGGGTAACCGACTCTTCGCCGCCCACCGGCGGAAAGCAGTCCGGATAGACCCACGGGGCACCTCGCTCCCACGACATGATCACCGCGACCAGTGGCGCTTCGACGCGGTCGGCCACCTGCTGCAGCAGCGGGAGTGCCTTCTCGTAGGGAAGAAACTCCTCCACCGGGAAGACCGGGCCGTCGTCGAGCTGCCCCTGCAGCCGGATGGTGATGTGGGGCGGCGAGCCCAGCAGCCACTCCGGCAGGTCGTCGCGTCGATGCAGGGGGATCGCCCACTTCTGCTCCAGGCTCCAGCTGCGGTAGAGCTCCGCTGCCGCGTACCAGTCGCCACTGAAACCGCCCAACAGCACGTCGTACTCCAGCCGGCGCTCCCCCTTCCGCGGCCAGTCTCCCACGTGGGCGACTCCCAATCGCATACCCGGGTCGCGGTGCAGGGCCTTAATGAGCTTGACGTGGCCAGCGGTGTCGTCGCAGGCCAGGTACAGCCCGGCGGCCTCATTGTAGAAGGCCATGAACTGGGCGAACACCCGTCCCGGGTAGTGATTGTAGCTGCCGTTCTCGGGACGGAACTCCCAGGCCGCGTCTACGTCCGGCTCCACGTCCCCCGGTCCCGGGGTTCTGATCAGCGAGCCGGTGCGCTGAGGCAACAGAAGTCCTTCCGCCGCCGGGGCTCCGCCCGGCTGGTAGGCGGCGACTACAAACGGGAACTGCACGTCGACCACCTCGATGCCGGCGGTGTTGTCCAGCGTCAGCGACCACCGGCTCATCGGCTTCGCGGCGGATGCCCGCACCTGTGCGCTGAGCGTCAGGTCCAGACCTCCAATGCCGGTAAAATCCATCTTCAGCAGTTGCCCGCCCGGCACCTGATCGCAGCGGATGGACCGTGTTGTCGCGACGAAGGAATCAAGTCTTCGGTAGCGGCGGTCGGCGTCGAGGTACTGGATCGCGAAAACCGGATGGGCGGCAGCGCTGGCGATAAACTCCTGCCGTGGACTCTGCCGCGGAATCCAGGAAACGAGCCGACCGCTCTCCGGATCGAAGCCGAGCACGGCTTCGGCGGTTTCGAGATGGATCAGCTCCTGCTCCATGGTGCGCTCCCTTTGTCCGGCCAGCGACTGCCCGCGTCGATTCCTTAGTAATTTACTAATAACGGAAAGGGCAGACTCGCGTCGACTTGACCCGCACCGCCGGTATGGCCTTAATCCTCCGATCCGTCCACACCTCCTGGTACCGTTCATGGCATCGCGACCGAATCTGCTCTACATCCATTCCGACCAGCACAGCCCCTTCGTTGCCGGCTGCTACGGCGACGAGCTGGTACAGACACCCCACCTGGACGCCCTCGCCGCCGACGGCGTCGCGCTCGACAACGTCTACTGCCCCTCACCCATCTGCGTGCCATCGCGGATGTCGATGTTGTCCGGCCGCCATCCCTTCGAGAACCGGGTCTGGACCAATTCCCACATCCTCGACTCGGCGATCCCGACTTTTGCCCACGCAATGGGTGCCGGCGGCTACCGGCCGGTGCTCATCGGCCGGATGCACGCGCTGGGGCCCGACCAGCTGCACGGCTACACCGAACGCCTGGTCGGCGACCACGGCGCCAACCACCTGGGCGGCGGCAGCGGTGCCGACCGGGGTGCTCTGAACGGATGCGCCGGTCCTGCCCGCGTCAGCATCACCAACTCAGGTCCCGGGCAGAGTTCCTACCAGGTCCACGACGAGGACGTCACCGCCGCCACCGTCGACTACCTCAACCGGCAGGGGGTGAGGAAGCGCTCGGGAATCAGCGACGGACCTTTCTCGATCTCGGTGGGTTTCATGCTGCCGCATCAGCCGTTCGTCGCCCGGCGCGAGGACTACACCCTCTACGAAGGCCGCATGACCATGCCGCGAACGCCCGAGCTCTGGTCGGAAGATCTGCATCCCCACATCGCCGCCTGGCGCCGTGA
Organism: uncultured Gemmatimonadaceae bacterium; assembly: GCA_964456165.1. Classification (GTDB taxonomy): domain Bacteria; phylum Latescibacterota; class UBA2968; order UBA8231; family UBA8231; genus CAYWBJ01. The sequence continues at coordinate 20,451 of CAYWBJ010000062.1, forward strand.
CACCGGCAGCGCCGAGGTAACCGACGAGGAGATCCTTCGGGCCCGCACTGCCTACTGGGCGCTGGTGACCCGCATGGACCTCATGATCGGCGAGATTCTCGAAGCCCTGCGCCGCAACGGTCTAGCCAACGACACCCTCATTCTCTACAGCTCCGACCACGGCGAGCAGGTGGGCGAGCACGGTCTCTGGTGGAAACAGACGTTCTACGAGGACTCGGTGCGCGTGCCTGCCATCCTGTCATGGCCCGGGCAGTTGCCGGCCGGGAAGCGGTGCGACCGGGTCGTCAGTTCGCTAGATCTCAATGCTACAATGATTGACGCCCTTAAGGCGCCCCCCCTGCCCCATTCCCGCGGCCGTTCGCTCCTGCCCCTGCTGCGCGGCGGCGACAGCGACTGGGAAGACATCGCCTTCTCCGAGTTCTGCCTCGACAGCAGCGGCAGTGGCGGCCCGGCGCCGGAGGATGGAGTCGTCCAGCGCATGGTCCGCCACGGTGACTGGAAGCTCAACTACTACCACGGCTTGCCCTGCCAGCTCTTCAACCTGCGCGAGGATCCACGCGAGCTGGACGACCGCACCGCCGACCCGACCTGCCAGAGCGTTCGGGATGAGCTGCTGGAGCTGGTCCTGCGCGACTGGGATCCAGAGTGGGTGAAACGGGAGATGGCAGCGCGGCGCTCCGATCAGCGCCTCCTCACCACCTGGGGTGCCAGCGTGCGGCCCCCCGATCAGTACCGCTGGCCGCTGCTGTCGGGCATGGACTACCTCGACTCGCCGCCCTGACGGGGAAGCACGCATGACTTTACCGCTCTCGCGCCACCGGCTCGACCCCCTCGAAGGCCTCGAACGCCAGAACGTCACCATGATCGTCCAGGTCCACACCAATGCCGGCGACTTCAACGACCGCCCGAACCCGATGAGCTGCGGCCGGAGAGTTCATGAGAATAGACGACGCCAAGGGCCACATCTTCACCCCCCTTACCCTAGTCGAGCGCGACACCAAGCCGTTCTCTCTCATCGACTGATCCCGCCTGAGTTGGGGCAATGCGCTGGCGCAGGCCACCTGCTTCCACGCGATGCTGGCGATGCCGAACTGCGGCTGGTTCGAGATCCCGGTGCCGGAGGGGATCATGGACCAGATCGCGGTGGAGGCGGCCGGTTCCCGCACTACCGCTCCCTTCTTGACGGCACTAGTGCGCCATCTGATGTTCCCCACCTTTTCGCTCCGGAGACCAGCTAATGGACAGCCAGCAACCGCTCGACACCGCGCAGCTGGATCACTTCCGGCACGAGGGTTACCTGGTGCTGCCGGATTTCATCGATCCGGGGTTCAACCAGCGCCTGAAGGACGAAGTCGACATCATGATGGCCCACCGCGACGCCGGCGACATGCGCATGGTGGTTTCCTACCGCGAGATGGGCATGCTGACCTCCTATCCGCCGGCCATGGCCATCCTCGCTCAGCTCATGGACGGCGACCGGTTCGCCATGCACCACATCCACTCGGTCCGCTTCGCCGCCGGCGCCGGCGGCGTCGGCTGGCACCAGGACTACGAGCAGCATCCCCACAGCAACCGCTCCCACCTGATGGTCCACATCTTCTGCTACCTCAACGGACTCAACGGCGAGGTGGGCGACCTGCTTGTGCTTCCGCGCTCGCATAACGTGATCGCCGAGCGGAATCTGACCTTTCTCGGCACAGCCGCCCTGGAGGGCTCGCTCTGCTTCGACGATCTGAGTCCGGGCTCGGCGGTGATCGTGCACTCGGCGCTGTGGCACGCCCGCCGTCCCAAGCCCGGCGGCGAGGGCCGTCCCCGCTACTTCATCGACATCTCCTACTGTCAGAACGGCGTCAAGTGGCCGGCCTACGGCAACGTTGAGGGCATCAATGCCATGGCGCTAGAGATGGGGCTTGATCGCGACGGCCGCTACCGCTTCGTCTACGACAGCTCGCAGTTCTACGACCTCAGAGCGCTGATGGACCGGTTCGAGCGGGTCAACCAGGGTAGTCTGATCAACAGGCTGGAGCTGCCCGGCTGACGCCAGGCCGCCGGGCGGGTCAGCTGGAGAATCGGTTCGTTCCTGGATGACCATCACCGCTGCGGCCACTGGGCGGCGTGAACTGATTCATCTCGTTCCGGCCCTGCCAGTACTCGGGATGTTCGAGCGCCGTCGCCTCGCCCCAGGCCCTCAGGTAGGGCGCGTACCGGGTGCGCTGGCGGTTCACCTCCCGCTCGACCCGGTCGCCGTCCCACTCGCGCATGAGCCGGGCGAGCAGGTTCTGGCGCACATCGATGTGTGCCGGGTCTGCTCCCAGGTCGTTCAGCTCCCCAGGATCCCGCTCCACATCGAATAGCATCAGCCGGTCGTCGCCGTGGTAGTGCACCAGCTTCCACTGGTCCTTCCGGATCATCCGGCCCGGCGGCAGGCTGAGGGTGTTGTACATCTCGGAGCAGGTCTCGTTCGGCCAGTCCCGTACCCCTTCGCCGGTCAGGAAGCCACCTATGCTCCGACCGCGCGTCACCGGC
>CAYWBJ010000063.1:0-29278 GCA_964456165.1 uncultured Gemmatimonadaceae bacterium
GCGGTGGCGGCGAGTGGCCGGGTAGAATTGGTACTGCTCGGCCGCTTCCAGGGCTGCAGTCCGGAACGGCTCCTCACCCGCGAACACTTCGACATCCTTCGGCTGCCCGTTGCGACCGATCAGAATATCCAGGATCACCTCGGCCGAGTCGACATCACCACCGGCCGGGTAGGCCGGCAGGTGCGGCCGGCGGACCAGCGGCCGCTCGGCCAGACGCAACTCCCGCTCTCTGAGGGCCAGGTTGTCTTCCGGAGGTTCGAATTCGATCTGCTCGAGCCTGTACATGTCCAGCTCCTCCCGATCGGACGGATCCAGCTCCGAATACTCTTCCAGCAGGAACTGAACCTGCGGGTTGCTCCGGTCCTGATTCACGATGATGGACAGGTAGTGATTGGCAGAATCGGCTACACCCTCGGCGACGTAGACCCCAAACATGCTGTAGCGAACCCCGAGATGGTTGCCGTTGAAGCGCAATACCTCCTGGTAGCGGTCGATCGCATCGCCCGGATAACCCTGCTGCCACAACACGTTGCCCAACAGGTGGAGGGCATCGGGATTGCGCTGCTGCTGCTCGATGCTGAGCTCGAACTCTTCCCGCGCCCGGTCGAGAAGGCCCCGGTTGTAGGCGCGCAAGCCAAAGCGGAAGTGCTTCTGCGAAAGGATGACCGAATCGGCCGAGTCAGGCTCGACGGCAATTAGATCGATATACTCGCCCGGCGCGAACACCCCCCCCACGCTCTTGAGCTCGCGCTCGAGCTTTTCGATCAATCCGCTCTTCTCGGCCTCGCGCCGTTTCTCCACAAGTTCGGCGTACTCGGAGGTCGGAAAGTCGATGAGCAGCCGGTCGTAGCGGCGAACCGCTTCGACGGTATCCCGGGCGACGTTCTCGAACTGCCAGGCTACGCGGAAAGCGGCCCGCGCCGCGATCCCGGTATCCGGGTACCGGGCCGCGAGGCTGTCCATCTGCGGTACGTAGCGGTCGCGGCGCTCGGCCTCGGACACGAGGATCTGCTCTAATTCAATGAACTCTGCCAGGGCCAATTCCTCGTCCGTGGCAATAACCTCGAAGCCGAGATACCGCCTGGCCGCATTGGCCTGCTCGGACGTTGGATAGTCGCGCAGGATCACGTCCAGGAAGGGCCGAGCCGCCCCCTCGGCTCGACTCATCTCCATATGGACCCAGGCAATCGCGAACAGCGCCCGCCGCACATGTTCCGAGCGCGGGTAACGCCGCACGATCTCGGAAAAGTAGTGCGCTGCGGAGTCGGGATGTTCGATCTTGGCGCGGAAAATCTCGGCCATGGTGAACAGGTCGTCGGCGATCTCCTCATCGCGCTTTTCCAGAGGAACGCTTCCGGTCCGCGTCGGCAGGGCGAAGAACCAGGAGGGCGCCTCTCGCGTTCCCGGTTCGGAAACACCCGTCGCGCCGGCGAACACCACTGACGCGGAGTCGGAAATTTCAGGGACCTCGTCGCCCCCAAAAGGTGCTGTACGCTCCAACTCGGCGGCAGCAGAATCCACCCGTGCAGTTACTGTCGGGACCGGTTCGGCACTGATCGGATCGGTCGCAACCAGCTCGGTGATCGGCTCGACGGCGGTGGAGTCGGCCACAGCCGGGGCCGGCGTGAACATCGCGACCAGCGAATCCGGTTCGGCGATGGCGCTCGAGTCGGCATCGGAGCCCGTCGCGGAATGGGCAGTGGGCGACGTCTCCAGCACCAACTCCTGCCCGAGTGACTCCTGGCTCGGGTAGATCTCGTTGCCATGGCCGATCTGCAGCGAGTCGGCACGGAAGATCCGGCGGCGGAGCCGCTGCAGCTCGTCGAGATCCTTGACGATCAGCTGGCCCAGCCGAGCCCCCTCCGAGCTGGGTTTCTCCTCGCGGGTCTCGCGAAAGTACTCCTCAGCGCGTTCCGTGTCGCCGAAATCCTGCAGATAGACCAGACCAGTGCGGTACAGGGCCATAGCGGACGACTCGCTTCCGGGGAAATCGTCGCGCACCCTCTCGAATTCCCGCAGGGCCGCCTCGGTTTGACTGCGATCCCGATACAGCTGGCCGATGGCCAGCCGAGTTCGCCCCTCGAAGGGGCGGTACTTGGACTCCTTCAACAACCCCTGAAAGGTCTCCAGCGCGCCCTCGTCGTCTCCGCGCGCATACTCCACCTCGCCGACATGTAGCCGGGCAGAATACTCAATCCGGCGCTCGGCTGAACTCCCGACCCGGGCGAACGCGGCGACCGCCTCCTCGTAGCGCGACGAGTCCGCCAGAGCGAAGAGGACTTCGCCCAATCGCAGGTACAACTCAGCCTCCAAATCTGAATGCGGGTACGCCTCCAGAGTCGTCCGGTACTCCTGGACTGCTTCCGCATACAACTTGGCGGCAAAGGCCATCTCCCCGAGTCTGAACCCGGACTTCGGGCCTAGGTCTTCATCGCCCCCGGCAAAGAGATCGCGGTAGATCCCCTCGGCGGTCCGATCCCCCTGCTGCTCGTGCGCCATCGCCCGCCAGTAGCGGGCTTCGTCGTAGTATTCGCTGTCGGGGAAGTTGTCCTCGAGATCCTTCAGCGTGCGAACGGCGTTTAGGTAGTTGCTCTGCCAATAGAAGGCGCGAGCCATCAGAAAGGCAGCATCGTCGACCAGATCGCTCTCCGGATAATCCTCGAGCACGACGAACGCCTTGCGCGCGGCCTCCTCGTAGAGATCCTCGGTTTTAGCCGAGAGCTGGATTCGCCTCTCCTCCTCCTCGAATGCGCCGCGCTGGCGCTGCCGCTCGGTCTCCTCCTTGCGAGCCTTCTCCGCCTGGCGGAAGTACTTCTGCGCGTTGTAGAAGGTGTTGAAGTAGACGCAACCGTCCGCACCAATCAGCAGAGCGGCCAGGAAAGGGATGAATTTGACTGGGCTGATCGTCGGCCGCACAGCCTGGCTCAGGACTCGGTGTGGTAGTCCTGCAGGGCCCGGACGGCGACGCTCTCCCTGTTCTGCGCCAGAATTCCTGCCGTCGCAGCCCGTGCCGCCGCCATCGTCGTGGTGTAGGGGATGTTGTGCGTCACGGCGGCCCGACGCACGACGTAGCCGTCGCGCAGCGAGGAATCATCCTGAGGAGAGTTGATGATCAGCGAAAACATGTTGCTGCGGATGGCATCTTCGACGTGCGGCCGCCCCTCGTGGACCTTGAGGATCTCCTCGGATTCGACCCCGTTGTCCTGCAGGAACCGGCGCGTTCCCTGCGTCGCGACCAGTCTGAGTCCAGCGCGCTGCAGGTCGCGCGCCACCCCGACGGCGGCCGGCTTGTCCCGATCCGCAACGCTGATGAATACCGCGCCTTGCCCGGGCAGCCCCGACCCAGCCCCGAGTTGGGCCTTGGAAAAAGCAACGCCGAAGCCGTCACCAATACCCATGACCTCGCCGGTCGACTTCATCTCCGGTCCCAGAAGGCTATCAGCACCGGGAAACTTGATAAACGGCAGCACTGCCTCCTTTACCGAGACGTGTCGGGGAATGATCTCCTCGGTTATCCCCTGGTCGCCCAAGGTCTGCCCGACCATCGTGCGCGCGGCGATCTTGGCCAGCGGCTTGCCGATGGCCTTGCTCACGAAGGGGACCGTCCGCGACGCACGGGGGTTGGCTTCCAGGACATAAACCGTGTCGTCGTGAATCGCGTATTGCACGTTCATCAGGCCGATCACGTTGAGTGCCCTCGCCAGGTCGTGGGTGTACTCGCGCAGCGTCGCCAGGGTCGCATCGGAGATGTCGTACGGCGGTAGGACGCAGGCGCTGTCGCCCGAGTGGACACCGGCCTGCTCGATATGCTGCATGATGCCGCCGATGACGACGTCCTCGCCGTCGGAAACCGCGTCCACGTCGAATTCCTGGGCGCCATCGAGATAGCGGTCGATCAGCACCGGGCGTTCGGGGGATACGTCTATCGCCTCCAGCATATAGGTCTCGAGCGCGCCGGTCTCGTAGACGATGACCATCGCGCGGCCGCCCAGCACGTACGAGGGACGCACCAGTACGGGGAAGCCGATACGCTCGGCGACGGCCACAGCTTCCTCTACGCTACTTGCCATGCCGTTCTCCGGTTGCCGGATGCCGAGATCACGCAACAGCTTCCCGAAGAGCTGGCGATCCTCGGCCAGATCTATGCTGGCGGGAGAGGTGCCGATGATGTCGACCCCCCCGAGTTCGAGGTCACGCGCCAAGTTGAGCGGCGTCTGACCTCCAAACTGCACGATCACCCCCTCAGGCTGCTCGTGATCGACGATGTTGAGCACATCTTCTACGGTGAGTGGTTCGAAGTACAGCTTGTCGGCGGTGTCGTAGTCGGTGCTGACGGTTTCCGGATTGCTATTGACCATGATGGTCTCGAAACCGTCTTCGCGCAGTGCGATACAGGCGTGGACACAGCAGTACTAGAACTCGATCCCCTGACCGATCCGGTTCGGCCCTCCCCCCAGTATCATGATCTTTCGGCGGTCGCTCCTGGCCGCCTCGTTCTCACTCTCGTAGGTGGAGTAGTGGTAAGGCGTATAGGCTTCGAACTCGGCCGCGCAGGTATCAACCGTCTTGAACACCGGATTGACGCCCGCCTCGATCCGGCGCGTACGGACCGTCTGCTCGTTACACCCCAGCAGGAAGCCCAGCTGGCGATCGCTGAAGCCGAATTCCTTGGCGCGACGCAGCAGGCCGGAATCGGCGAAGGCGTCCTCAGCGCGCAGTCGCCGCTCGACCTCGACGATCTGGAACAGGTTGTCGAGAAACCAGGGATCGATCCGGGTCAGCTTGTGCAGGCGCTCCAAAGAGTAGCCCTTATCCATGGCGACCTTGAGAAAGAAAAGCCGCTTGGAGTTAGGGACCGACAGACGCTCCTGGAGTTCCTTGTCGGCAATCCTGTCGGGTATCATGTCCTTGCCGTCGGCCCCGAAGCCTCCTCGCCCGATCTCGAGCGAGCGCAAGCCCTTCTGCAACGACTCCTTGAAGGTGCGCCCGATCGCCATCGTCTCCCCCACCGACCGCATCTGCGTGTCGAGGACGTCCGGCGTGTCCGGGAACTTCTCAAAGGTCCAGCGCGGGATCTTGGTGACCACGTAATCGATCGTCGGCTCGAACGACGCCGGCGTTTCGCGCGTGATGTCGTTGGTGATCTCATCGAGGGTGTATCCCACTGCCAGCTTGGCGGCGATCTTGGCGATTGGAAAACCGGTAGCCTTGGAGGCGAGGGCCGAACTCCGCGACACCCGCGGATTCATCTCGATCACCACGAGGCGACCAGTGTCGGGTTCGACGGCGAACTGGATGTTGGATCCTCCCGTGTCCACGCCGATGGTCCTTATGACCTTGATCGCGGCGTTCCGCATCACCTGGTACTCCTTGTCGGTCAGCGTCTGAGCCGGCGCCACTGTGATGCTGTCGCCCGTATGTACTCCCATCGGATCGAAGTTCTCGATCGAGCAGATAATAACCACGTTGTCGTTGTGGTCGCGCATGACCTCGAGCTCGTACTCCTTCCAACCGAGAACGGACTCCTCGATCAACACCTCGGTGATCGGACTCAGATCGAGACCGTGGACGACGATCCGCTCGAACTCCTCCCGGTTGTAGGCGATACCGCCCCCCGACCCCCCCATCGTGAACGACGGCCGCACGATGCAGGGATAACCCAACTCCGTCTGGTGGGTCATCGCCTCTTCGAGGTCGTGGATGAAGTGGCCGTGGGGCATCTCCAGACCGGCCTTGTCCATCGCGGCCTTGAACAGCTGCCGGTCCTCGGCTGTTCTGATCGAGTCCAGGTTGGCGCCGATGAGCTCGACGTCGTAGCGCTCGAGGGTACCCCGCTCCCCGAGCTCGACGGTGGTGTTCAAGGCCGTCTGTCCACCGAGCGTGGGCAGCAGTGCCTGGGGACGCTCGACCTCGATGATGCGTTCGCAGACCTCAGCCGTGATCGGTTCCACGTAGGTGCGATCAGCCATCTCGGGATCAGTCATGATCGTGGCCGGGTTGCTGTTAACCAGGACGATCTCGTACCCCTCCTCCTTCAGGGCCTTGCAGGCCTGCGTACCGGAATAGTCGAACTCGCAGGCCTGTCCGATCACGATCGGGCCCGAACCTATTAGCATCACCTTCTGTATGTCATCTCGTCTTGGCATCGGCGTACAAAGAAACGGCGCCTAACCTGGTGGCGCGGCAGTGAGCGCGCCCCAGATTGAGACGTCGCTCAATCCTGGGATGAAGGGGTCTGTTGTGGTCAGTTGATCTTCTACTTGTGCATCGCGGCGGACGGCGCCGACACGAAACAAACGGTGTCAGGAACTTTGCATGAAACCGAGAATCAGCAGCACGATCAAGCCAATCGTCGCAGCATAACCCACCTTGAGAGCAAGCAGGCGAATCTGTTCCCAGTCGGGACCTTTACGCAGCTTGAACTTAGGTCGCGTTACCTCGTCTTCGACCTTTCCCTGGAACCGCTGCTCATCGATGAGCCGCACCAGGTCGGGATCATATTCGGCGATGGTCTTGAGAATGAGCCTCTTGCGGCGAGCAACGCGTTCGGCGAACTGAATCGTGGCCGAGCGCTCCTCATCGTCCTCCGGGGCCGCCTCGGTACTGCCCGAGTGATCGGCGATCAGGATAACCGTCTTTTCGCGAGCCAGGCTTTCCGCCAGGCCGTTGACCGCCTCCCGATCCTTGACGCAATCCTTGATGACGTCGAAACAGGTCTCGATAAACTGCTCGAAATCGGAGCGGATTTCCTGCTCCGACAGCCCCAGCAGGTAGGACTCTTCAATCAGCTCGTTTATCGCTTCCTTGACGTCTGCCATTGAGGCCTGAAATAATGGGATATATAGTTGTCTATGAGGGACTTACCCACAGCCAGCCTACGCTCAAACGCGCCTGCCCTCACCGGCCTTCCATAGATTACAGTTTCGCCTCAGCGATGTCAAGCACGGGCGGGGGCACCAGCGCTACCCGTCTATGACCCGTGAACAGCCTCGTCGTCACCGGCGCCAACGCACGCGAGGTTTCGAATCGCCACAGCGGCCCTTCTGCCTATGTCGCCGGCCAGCATCCCCCATTCACCGAGATCATCCCGTGCCATATCCCCAGCCCGGCCATGCACGAAGACGCCAAGCACGGCGCCCCCCTCCACCGAGTCGTCCTGAGCCAGAAACCCGGCAATCAGACCAGTCAGCACATCGCCGGAACCAGCAGTAGCCATGCCGGCGTTTCCCGTCGGATTGACCAGAACGCGGCCGTCGGGAGCCGCCACCATGGTCGGCGCTCCCTTGAGCACCAGGGTCACGCCATACTCGGTAGCGAACGCGCGTGCGTGTTCCACCGGGTCGGCACGCACCGCCTCCATCCGGCAGCCTGAAAGGAGGACGAACTCGCCAAGATGGGGTGTGACAACCGTTGCCCCGGTTCTTTCCTTCAATATTTCTGCACCGTCGGCGATGGCGTTGAGGCCATCCGCGTCCAGAACCAGGGTCCCCGCCACGGCCGGCAGAAGGCGGCGGACAAGCTCGGCCGTCTCGCGGTGGCGGCCGAGACCGGGACCGACAGCTGTCACGTCGCTGCGTTCCGCCAGTTCGAGACAGGCGGACAGGCTCCGCAGAGCCAGGCAGCGCCGCTTCCGCAGCTCCGGCAACGGCAAGGTCATCACCTCGGTGAGCTTGACCTCCAGGATGTCGTTGAGACTGGCGGGAACGCCCAAAACCACTCTTCCCGCGCCGGCTTGTTGCGCCGCCTCCGCAGTCAGAGCACTAGCCCCGGTCATCCCCACCGACCCGGCGATCACCGCGACGCTGCCGCAGCTGCCCTTGTGCGCGTCACCAGGGCGTTCTGGTATCAGAGTGCTCGCCGACTCCTCGGTCACCAGAAAGGTAGAGACCCCTTCCCGGGCAATCGCCGCGCGGGAGAGCCCGATGTCGGCCAGCTGCAGTGTCCCACACAGGGAGCGTCCAGGGTACAGCAGCTGTCCCCGCTTGGGCAAACCGAAGGTAACCGTAAGGACAGCGGCGATACACGGACCTGGCGCCTGTCCGCTGTCGGCGTCCACTCCTGAAGGCAGGTCGACCGCCACCACCGGCCTGCCAGCTCCGACGATCCCTTCAATAAGCCGAGCTATGGGCTGCCGCGGTGCCCCGCGAGTACCGGTCCCCAGCAGGGCATCGACTACCACGTCGGCATCGCCGAGCGCGGCCTCGCGCGCGGCGACGCCCGCGTCGCCGGCAGCCAGCAGGACCGGTCCGGTGGCCAGCAGGCGTTCGAGATGCGCCGCTGCGTCACCGTCGATCTGTTCTGTGGGGTGGGAGAGGAATACGCCGACGTCGACACCGACCTCACGCAGGATGCGGGCCACCGCGAAGCCGTCGCCGCCGTTGTTGCCCTTGCCGCAGACGACGACCACCGTAAGACCGTCCAGTCCATCCCAGCGGGCCTCGATCGCCTCGACGACGGCTGCCGCGGCGCGCTCCATCAACGCCGCACCCGTGACTCCGGTGGTTGCGATGGTGCAACGGTCAATGGCGGCCATCTCGGCGCCGGTTACCAACTCTACCGGGGCAGTCACCGCAACCTCCACCTCATCCCCGCCGCAGCCCACGCATCATGAACTCGGCGTAGACCTTGCTCGTCTGCAACAGGTCGCGGCTCCTAACCCGCTCGTCGACGCCGTGCACATTCTGGCCGTTCACGCCGTAGCCAACGCCCGGCAGTCCGAGATCGTGGACGAAATAGTGAAGATCCGTGAAGCCCGAAGTGACGCGAAACGCAACCGCGTGGCGCCTCACCGACTGGACAGCACCGGAGAACGCGACTGGCAGGGTTTCCTCCTGATCGACCACGCAGGGGTCGATCCGCAACTGGCGTTCCACCCGGCACCGAACCGCCCGATGCCGTTCGGACCAGGACTTGATCGTCTTTCGCAGCTCCCGCTCAGCCAGGGCGACAGACTCGGTGGGCAGAATGCGCCGATCGATGGAGAAAAAGGCCGTAGCGGGGACCGTGTTGACCTTGTCGCCGTCGCCACCGGCGAAGACACCACCCACGTTAATCGTCGGCTGCCGCTGGCTGCCGGCGTGATCGACGTACCCCCGCCGCGGTGAAGCCAGCTTTTTCTTGACCGCACCCAGCTCCGCAACCAGCTGAGCCATCGCCTCGAAGGCGTTGACACCGTCGTTGGGATTGGCCGCATGAGCCGACTTTCCCTTGAGGCTAACCCGCAGCCACAACACGCCGTTGTGCCCCAAGCCGACCCGGGTTCCGGCCGCCCCCTCGCAAACCACGGCGTAATCGGCTCGCACCAGTCCCTTCCGAACGATATATCCAGCGCCTAGCTCACCGCCGGTCTCCTCGTCCGCGGTGAAGGAGCACTCGATGTTGAAGGCCGGCGTCGCGCCGCTTCGCTGCACTGCCTCCACAGCCATGAGCAGTGCTGCGATCGAGCCTTTCATGTCGCCCGCTCCTCGCCCGTAGACCATGCCGCCCGCGATGGCCGGCTCGAACGGATCGCCGAACCGCCACTTGCCAGCTGCCGGCACCACGTCGTAGTGGGCGTTGAAGTGAACGGTCTCTGAAGCACCTACATCCCACCGCGCGATCAGGTTGTACCGCGGCAGCGGATCGGCTTCGCCCGTCACTTTCCTGACCTCCGTTGCAGGCACCTGATGCCTCGCGGTCTTCAATCCCAGGCCACGGCAACGCTGCTCCAGAATGGCAACGAGCTCAGCGTAGTTCCGCCCCGGGGGATTCACCGTGTCGATGCTCACCAGTCGTTGCAGGAAGCGCTCCAGTCCGCGCTGGTTTGCGTCGAGATAGCAGTGGGGGTTCATCGACTGTGCTCAGGAGACTGATTCGGCTGACGCGGTAGGGTGAAGCGAAAAGTCGCCCCCTCGCCCACTGTCGACTCGACCCAGATCTGCCCGCGATGCTGCTCGACGATCTTCTTGCAGACGGCCAGGCTTATCCCCGATCCGAGCGTCGCCTGGCGATTGTGGTAGGGGGAAAACAGGTAGAAGATCTCCTCGGCTTGATCGGGGGCGATGCCGACCCCGTTGTCGCTGACGGAGCACACCCAGTGAGCCTCTTCGGCCACAGCACTGACGTGAACCGTCGGCGTCGCCTCGCCCCGGTGATTCAGGGCGTTGATGATAAGGTGTCTGAAGACCTGTCCCAGCTGCTCGGCATCTGCGACCACGGTCGGCAGGTCTTCGTCCCAGCTAATCGCGCCTTTCGGCAAACCTGTCCCATTTTCCAGCTGCGCGACTAGCGACCCGAGCAACTCGCTGCATTTTATGAGGCCTGGTGCGCCGGTCTCTCGCGACGCACCGGCATAGGCCAGCATCCTGTTGTTGAGCAGCCGTATGATGCCGGCGCCATCGACGGCGCGGTCGATGTGGCGGCGGGTGTGGTCATCCAGTTGGGTGCTATACTCTTCCGTGAGGAATTTCAGCACCCCCTCTATCGCCCGCAGGGGCTCCTGCAGATCATGGGAGGCGACATATGCCAGCTGCTCCAGCTCACTGTAGGCGGCCCGCAGATCGCTGCCCCGCTCCTCGATGCGGCGCTCCAGCTCGTCGCGCGCTGTGAGCAACTCGGCCTGGGCCCGTTTCGCGCCAATGCTGTAGCGGATAGCACGCTCGAGAATGTGACCGTCGATCCACTCCTTTTCCAGGTAGTCCGCCGCCCCGGTCCGCATCGCTTCCAGATCGATCTCGTAGTCCCCCTGGCCGGTCAGCAGGATGATCGGTCGCTGCACGCCATGCGCCGCGGACTCCCGCAAAAGCTCGAGGCCGTCACCCTCCCCAAGTCGGAAGTCAACGAGGAAAACGTCGTATTCCTGATTGAGAATCGCCTCCCTGCCGGCTTCGAAGTCCGAGACCCAGGTCAGCTCGTAGCCGCCGGCCTTCACGTCCCCGAGCAGGGCGTTTATCAGGACGTAGTCGTCCTCGTCATCGTCGACGAGGCATATTCTCAGCTTGTGCTCCGTCATGCAATCCGTCCTTTGCGCCCTCCCTCGCTCTATGCTCAGGACTCAGGCATGGGAGGCAGCTCGACGATCTCAAACCAGTAATTGGCCAATCCCTTTACCAGATCGACTAGGGCGACGTAACTCACCGGCTTGACGACGAAGCCGGCGACACCCAGATCATAGGCCCGCAACACGTCCTCTTCCGCCCTCGACGTCGTCAGAACGACCACGGGGATATTGCGCAGGTCCGAGTCGGCCTTGATCTCCGCCAGCGCCTCCCGTCCATCCTTGCGGGGCATGTTCAGGTCGAGCAAAACCATCCCTGGCCTGGGTGCACCGACGAACGGGGCCCGCTGTTGCAGGTAACTCAGCAACTCCTCGCCGTCGTGCACGAACCTCAGTTCGTTGGCCAGGGAGGCCTCGGAGAAAGCGTCAGCGATCAGCAGGCGATCGTCCGGATCGTCGTCGGCGACTAGGATCGAAATCGATTGTCCTGCTCTCATGTGGCGTCCCATCGGGAGCTGTGGGTGTGGGGCAATGCCACCTCGAAGCTGGTTCCCACGCCCGGTTTGCTCGTCGCGGTGATTTCCCCACCGTGCCGCTCGACGATCTTGCGACAAATCGCCAGCCCCATACCCGTCCCTTCGTACTCCAAGCGCCCGTGCAACCGCTGGAAAGGGCTGAAGATGCGATCGAGGTATTTCTCCTCGAAACCAATGCCATTGTCGACACCCGTCAACCGGCAGACGTCGTCGGCCAGGCGAGCGCTGACATTCACAAGCGGGGGAACTCCCTCGCGATGGAACTTGAGCGCATTGCCGAAGAGATTCAGCAGGAGCTGGTGCATCTGGGTCGGATCCGCTTCCACCATCGGCAGGTCACCCATTTCGATCCTGCCGCCGGTCTGCTCCAGCCTCACCTCCAGATCGGAAGCCACGGTCACCGCGGTGTCGTGCAGATCGACCTGGACGAAGGGCTGCCCCCTAGTCGTCACCCGGGAGAAAGTCAGCAGATCGTTTATCAGGATCTGCATCCGCCGGGCCGCATCCTGCATGCGGGCCAGGTAATCCCGAGCCTGCTCCGACAGCCGGTCCGACTCGCGCTCGGCGAGGCGACCGCCGAATGCCTGGATCTTGCGCAGCGGTTCCTGCAGGTCGTGGGATGACACGTAGGCGAAGTCCTGCAATTCCCGGTTGCTCTGCCCGAGCCGCGTGGCGAAGGACTTGAGCTGTTCGTTAGCGGTCTTGAGGTTGGCCGTGCGCTCATCGACCCGCTTCTCCAGCTCGGCGTTGAGCCTGGCTAGCTCGCGCGTGCGGGCGCGCACGCTGGTCTCGAGCTCGTCGATCTGCTTCTCGCGCGGATCAGGGACGACCTCGAGCCGCACCTCGGTCACCGGAGAGTAGTTCAGATCGCGGTCGACGGCGTGGGCAAAGAACCGGTACGTGCCAATCCCCACGTGGTGGTATTCGATTCGCCGGCCGTAGATTACCTGCCAGTCGGTGTCGACGCCTTCCATCCGGCAGACGTAAGCCATCCTTTCGGAACTCGTCGACAGACTCTGTCCGGCAAACTCGAAAATGACGAACTCCTGAGTCTCCAGGAGTCGAACCTCGTCGATCTCTCCGTAGGAGCGCCCTGCGATAACCTCGAGACGGAGCTGGGGTGCCGTGGTCTGAGGCCGGTAGCGCGTCAAGCCACCGTCGATCGCGATCCAGATGGCGCCGGACCGATCCTCCAGAATCTGATTGACCGTGTTGCTCGCCAGTCCGTCCTGACGCGACAAGGCCTGGAATACGGTGCCGTCGAACCGGTCGACTCCGCCACCGTAAGTGCTGATCCAGAGACGGCCGTTGGCGTCTTGGGTGATGGCCCTGACGTGATCGTCGGTGAGGCCGTGGTCGCGGTTGAAGACGGAAAACGAGGTCCCATCGTACCTGCACAGACCACCACCGCGCGTTCCCATCCAGAGCAAGCCATCGCGGTCGACCAGCAACGCCTGTACCCGGTTGTCTGGCAGACCGTCGCGGGATGTGAAGGCGGTGAACCGCGAACCGTCGAAGCGGATAGCGCCGCCGCCCATGCTGCCGAACCAAAGGTTCCCTTCGCGATCTTCGCACACCGCGCGGATGTGGTGATTCGGCATGCCGTCGGCAGCGGTGTAGTTTGTAATCGTCTCACCTTCGATGCAGCTCACGCCGGCCGTGGTTCCGACCCAGACTCGGCCCCGACTGTCCTCCATCACCGCGTTGACGGAATCGTTCACCAAGCCGCCACTGCATCGCCAAACCCTGAATTCAGACCCGCTGTAGGAGTAGAGCCCACGCTCGCGCGTTCCCACCCAGACCGTCCCCGAAGCCCCTTCGACGATCGACGATATCGTATCGCCAGCCACCCCCTGCGCGGTGGAGAAGTTATGGAACGAGGAGCCGTCGAAACGGCTCAGTCCCGCAACTGTGCCGATCCACAGCATTCCGGCACGATCCTCCAGCAGCGGATCCATACCGTTGTGGGGGAGTCCGTCGCGGGTTGTGAAGACGCGGAACTGCCCGCCGTTGTAACGGCTGACCCCCCCACCGTGGGTACCGATCCAGATCCGCCCATCTCCATCCTCGAGTACCGCGTTGACGGCGTCGTGGGCCAGCCCTTCGGCGCTGGTGAAATGAACCAGTTCGCTGCCGTAGCCGTGGTGGACACCCCCGGTGGACGAGGGGATCCACGAGTTGCCTTCCCGGTCCACGTGGAAATCCTGGGCGCTGCCATCGACCGCCGGCAGTCCCGACTCCAGGCTGAAGGTCGAACCATCGAAGCGGCTGAGCCCCGTGTCGGTCAGGAGCCAGACCTGCCCTGCTGCGTCGGTTCGCAATCCCATCACCCTGCTGCCGAAGAGCCCCTCGCCATGGGCCACCGGAACAAGCGTCTCACCCTCGAGTCGGTTGACGCTGGTCCGGGTAGCGACCCAGACCGACCCGGAGGGCAGGTCGAGCAGATCAATTGCTTCCTCACCGGTCAGAGGGATGGTAATATCGTCCGCATCGCTCTCACCAAAGCGTCGCAGCCATGACGGCCCACCTATCCAGACAGATTCGGCGCCGGCGAATAGCCGAATATCAGCCGCTCCGGACACGGGGCGACTCAGGCCTACAAGGCGGTCATCCTCAACGCGCATGACCCCACCCCGGTCCACCAGCCAGATGCGACCTAGCCCGTCGGCCACGAGCTGTCGCCTGTCCGGCGCGGCCGGCTCCAGCCCGGAGAAAACCAGCGACTTGCCGTTCCGGTAGCCGGCGAGCGCTGCAGCCGAAGCGAGCCACAGCCAACCTCCGCCATCCTCCCTGATCCGTTGCACGGGCGCACCACCCAGTGGAATCTCCAGGTTCAAGGTTCTGAAGGTGGATCCGTCGAACGCACAAACGCCCTGCTCGGTGGCACACCAGAGGCGGCCGCTGCGATCCTGGTGCATGTCGAAGATAATCGAGGAGGGCAGACCATCGGTGACACTGTAGCTATGCCAGAGTCCCTGCCGGAAGCCGGCTCCAGCCTCTATGGCGTTGTCAGCTACGTCGTGACGGGTTGCCCCGATAGATCGGAAGACAGTCAATTCGAGACGGCGGAGGTTACAGTCCGCGGAGACCGCGGCAGGGTTATTAATATATGGTACTGCCCGCTGCACCCAGCATCCATCTTCCCGGTCCGTTCGAGCTAGCTGGTTCCAGAACTCACACGTAGTTCGGTGGAACTCAGGTCGCTGCGAAAGTCGCCCTCGTCGAGACCTTCGAACAAGTCGCCGAATGCGTCGGGGACCGGCAGGTCCGCCAGCGTGCGGAAGGCCCCTTCCTGCGCCCGGCCCGCCACCAGGAACCGCACGCCGTTATCGGAGAAAAACCTCAACGCGTCGTCGAGGCCTGCTTCACCCCCCTCGTAATAACGCGGGTCCAGCAGGCGAACCGCGGTGTCATAACCCACCACCATGCAGCCGCGCGGAAACAGACGCCCTTTGGCCGCGAAGGTGGCCGCCCGCGACAGAACCACCCGGAAGCGCCCTTTCAGCCCCGCGAGGCGATCTAGGACGGCCCCGTAGGATAGGGACGGCTTGTCCACATTCTCAACCGACAACTCCAGGCATACGGCAGCCCCCGTTCTCGCCTCAGCCACCGCTGCCAGCTCTACGTGGCCCTGGTGCAGTGGATTGAAGGAGCCTGGAAACAGCAGAGTTGGAGGCGGATCGATCGTGGTGGAGATACGTCCGTCTGTTTCGAAGACCACGTGGTCGGCATGCCCGTCGAGCAACGCCTCCAGTTCGTCGTGCACGGGGTAGCGCGCGAGAGAAATTTCGGCGGTGGTGAACGATGGCCTCACCGCCGCATCCTGCGATGCAGCCAGCAGTTGTTCCAGGGCGGTGCGACTGAGATCGTGCTCCTGCTCTTCCCGGGTGGCCTGCCCCTCCTCGAAGCGCACGGCGCAGCAGGCATAACCCGATTCGGTGCGAAGTGAAAGAAACGCCCGCTCAGCACCCCGCCGCAATCGGTTCGTCGCTAGGGCCGCAGTGCAACCCAGTCCCATGGCCGCATCTTCGCCGGAGAGGTCACGCGCACGCGTGTAGGCCGACAGTGCCATGCGTCGGGCGGTTTCCGCCTCGACCGGATACGGTCCGCCCTCTCCCAGAAAGGCCTCGAGCGCCCGCGCGTGATAGGGAATCTGAACCTCGACCACGGCGCGGGAAGCACCGGGATGATTCAGGAGCCAGGCGGCGAGCAAGCTGCCACCGCCAGTGCTGGCTACGGCGAGGGGGACGCGCCGATCCAGAATGGCTTCGACGTCCGTCCAGATGGATGGGTCCGGGGAAGCCACGTCGCCGACTAGCCCAGGAAAAAGTCGTAAACGCCGCGCACGCCCCAGCCGGTGAGAAAGGTGCCGCTCACGATGTTCAGGACCAGCAACACCGGCCCCATGCGCAGCGGCGCAGGCAGGAATCTGCGGTCGGTCCAGACCATGAGCAGGCACCACAACCCGCAGGTGAGGACGCCGCCGAAGATAGCCGCCGGAGTCACGATCTCCACCGGATTGCCGCCGAGCCACATGATTGCGACGCCCCCGATGCCGCAATAGGCAACTACGTATGGCCGGAGCGCTGATACGGAACGCTCCCGCACCTTTTGGACGATCGGCCGCAGACACTCGTAGGTCGTCCGGGTGTACAGCTCGTAGGCACCGATAATGGTGCCGATGAAGGCGGTGAAGACGCCGAGCTGGTAGAGGTAGAGCAGGTTCGGATGCAGCAGGGTCAGGAACTCGGCCTGGACCGACAGCAGCTGCATGCCTTCAGGGACGATCTGCTTGGGGAAGAGCAACGCCGCCCCCAGGACCGTGAAGGCGATGGTGAAGATCACGATGCAACCGAACGATATAGCCCCGTCGAGAAACGGGGCGCGCAACCAGGCTCGGCCGCGCGCCATGTTGTCTGCGGTCGCCTCCAGGGACACCCCGTCTGCGCCCGCCTTCGCGTCGCGGCCAAGAAGCCCCCAGGCCTTCTCCCTGAGCATGCCGATGTAGCCGAAGTAGTCCTGTGTGCCACCGCCGATCGCGCCCAGATAGGTCCCCAGCTCGATCCATGCCGAGCGGGCCGCGATGCCCGAATACTTGGTCGTAACCCAGGGCTCGTAGGCTGGAACGGCGGGGATGACTATTCCCATCAACACCGCAAGCCAGTCCGGCTTGGCAGCGAAGGCCGCCACCAGAACGGTGACAAGCAGAAAGCCCACGATCACGGTCTGGGTCCGCTCCAAAGCAGCGTAGCTCTGCACCAGCGTTAACGCGATCGCCAGGACCACGAACGCCGTTCCCCAGACCCTGGCATCACCCCATTGGCCTGCATCCCCGAGATCGAAGATCCACACGGTCAGACCACCCAGCATCTTGGGCAGGCCCGATAGCCATAGCGGAAAACACAGGATCGTGATCGCGGCCAGGATCCACACGGCCCAGCCGCTGGGGCCAGGCAGGTACTTCCAGCGCTCTATGGGGTGCTCCCCAGTGAGCGTTATGTAGCGGGCGGCGGTGTAAACCTGGACGAACTTCATGATGCCACCCCCGACGAAACACCAAAGCAAAGCGTAGCCGAAGAGGGCGCCGCCGCGCGAGGCGAAAACGGTTTCACCGGATCCGATGGTGACCGAGGCGATGATCGCACCCGGCCCGAAGAACCGTAGCAGGGACATGAACCCACGATCCTTAATTTCCTGTGAGAGTGGTGGATAACGCAGTGGTTCGGCACTCATTGGCGTCTCGCGGTATTCCCGTGTTGACATATTGTAATGAAGGTGGATCCACAGGATACCACCCGCGAAACCCCATGTCAATCGAGTTTAAGGTCGCGTCAGACGGTCAACGGAGCATCTCGAGCCGCGATTGACCGCCCCCGATGACCGCGGCATATTCCCACCTTCCAGTCACTTCCGCGCCCCGATCTCATGCACCTTAAAAAGGCCGTTGTTCCGGTCGCCGGTCTCGGCACTCGGTTGCGACCCACCACCATATCCATCCCCAAGGAGATGCTGCCGCTGGGCCGCTTGCCGGTCATCCACCGGGTCGTCGACGAACTCACCGAGGCTGGCATAGACCGGTTCCTAATGATTACCAGCCAGGGCAAGGAGGCGATAGAAAACCACCTCAGGTCGTCCTTCCCCACCGCCAGCAACAGTCCCGCCTTCGCGTTCTCCACCCAGGAAATACCGGCGGGAGGCACGAAACCACTAGGTACCGGCGACGCAATCGCGCGGGCCGAGTCCTACGCTGGTGGAGAGCCGTTTCTCGTTGCCTTTGGCGACAGCCTGATCCGTTCCGCTGGGACGCCCAGCCTGGTTGAACGCATGATCGAATGCCACTGGCGGTATGAAGCGGCCTGCACAATCGCTGTCTACCGGGTGGCGGCCGAGTTGACTCGACGCTACGGCATCGTGGTTCCGGCAGAGGTCAGTGTCGAGACCGGCGACTGCGCCATCGACGACATCCTGGAGAAACCCGGTCCGCACAGGACATCCAGCCGCTGGGCGGTAAGCGCGCGGTACACCTTCTCTGCGGACATCTTCGAACAGCTGCGCCGCGTATCACCGGCCGCCGACGGCGAGATCTATCTGACTGATGCGATCAGGGGGCTCATCCGGGACGGGCTCCCCGTTCGCGCCGTCTTGATGCAGCCGGAGGAGAGCCGTGTTGACATCGGCAACCATCGCAGCTACTACGAGGCCTTTCTCGACTACGCTCTGGAGGATGAAGAGTGGGGCGCGGAAATAGCCGAAACGATGCGCGCACGGCTGCGTGCGACACCTGACGACGGCCTGCAACGGGAAGCGCAGGGGTGAATCTTCTGCCCTGCCCGTTCCTTGACACTATCACCCCCGCCAGTATCTTACAGAGCTTCTCCCGCAAACCACTCCCGCAAACCCCTTTAGACGCCAAATCAGGCAGGTGGTTCGGATGAGCGATTCGCCAACTTGGAAGATCCAGTTGCAGGACCGGATTCCCGCGGACCTCGGCCACGAGATCGATGTGTTCGAGGGCCAGATCGAGCTGCGCAAGCAGGGAGATTTCGACGAGAAGCTCTTCGCCGAGACTCGCCTTCGCAGGGGCGTCTACGGACAGCGCTACGACAACGGCCAGCGCTTCGACGGCACCGTGACCAAGCCTTTGACCTTCCCCGAGGCCGAAACTAAAGGACCTGACACGGTGTGGCACGCCCCCGGAATGCTCCGCATCAAGATCCCCTTCGGTGGGCTGAATCCAGCACAGATGGAAACCCTGGCCGATCTGGCCGAAGAGTACTCCGATGAAATCTGCCACATAACCACCCGCCAGGACGTGCAGCTGCACTTCATCCACGTCGAGGATTCACCCGACCTAATGCGGCGCCTGGCGGCGGTGGGCGTGACCACCCGCGAGGCCTGCGGCAATTCGGTCCGCAACGTCACCGCCTGCCCACTTTCCGGGGTCTGCACGACCGAGTCCTTCGACGTTACGCCCTACGCCAAGGCCTGTTCCCGGTTCCTGCTGGGCCATCCGGATGCGCAGGACTTCGGCCGCAAGTTCAAGATTGCCTTCTCCGGCTGCAAGGGCGAGGCCTGTGGTCTTACCAATATGCACGATATGGGTGCGATCGGCGTCGTGCGCACTGTGGACGGCGTGGAGCAGCGGGGCTTCGAGCTCTACGTCGGCGGCGGCCTGGGCGCCGTGCCACACGAGGCCAAGCTGTTCTCCGATTTCCTGCCGGCCGAGGAGTTGCTCCCCACGGCACAGGCAATCTGCCGGGTCTTCGCCCGCCTGGGAGAAAAGGCCAACCGGGCCCGGGCGCGAATCAAGTTCCTGGTGGCGAAGCTAGGAATCGACGAGTTCCGCCGGCTGGTCGAGGAGGAACGGGCGATCCTTCCGCATGACCCGGCATGGACGGCCTACCTCGACGACCTCGGCGCCACCGACGAGGAGCCACTGAAGCTGGCTCAGCCGCTGAACGGCGAGGGCCATGCGGACGGGTTCGCCGAGTGGAACCAGACTAACGTCGTGGCCCAGCGGCAGGGCGGCTATGCCGTGGCGACCGTTACCCTCCCCCTCGGAGACATCACCTCTGGACAGATGCGGGCGTTGGCCGCGCTCTGCCGGCGTTACGTCAAGGACACTGTGCGGGCTACCGTCGAACAGAACATCCTGCTCCGCTGGGTCAGCGAAGCCGACCTCCCAGAACTCTACCGCGATCTGTCCGAACTCGGTCTGCATCAATCCGGTGCGGGGACGATCGTCGACGTCACCGCCTGTCCCGGCACCGACACCTGCAAACTGGGCATCTCCTCCTCGCGGGGGTTGGCAGCCGAGCTGCGGACGCGCCTGGCGGAGAAGAGCCTGCAGCTCGACCAGGCGGTAAAGGACCTGCGCATCAAGATCAGCGGCTGCTTCAATTCCTGCGGCCAGCACCATGCGGCGGATCTCGGCTTCTACGGTATGAGCCGCAAGGTCAGTGGCACCACCGTCCCCCATTTCCAGGTCGTCCTCGGGGGCCAGTGGAAGAACAACGCCGGCTCGTTCGGCCTGCCGATGGTGGCCATTCCGTCCAAGCGCATCCCCGACGTGGTCTCAAAGGTCACCGAGAGCTTTATCCACGGGCGCGAGGGAGACGAGAGCTTCCAGGACTACATCGGCCGTATCGGCAAGCGGGAACTCAAGGCGATGCTGGAAGAGTTCACCCACGTGCCGGCCCACGACGTCGATCCGTCTTTCTACAGCGACTGGGGCGACCCGCGGGAGTTCACCACCGGCGACATGGGCAAGGGCGAATGCGCCGGAGAGGTAGTGCCGCTCATCCATTTTGAGTTGTCCGCCTGCGAGCGCGAAGCGTTCGAGGCACAGGTGCTCATGGACGAGGACGAGCACGAGAAAGCCTACAAGGCGGCGTTTCTGGCCATGCTGCATGCCGCCAAGGCTCTGGTTCGCACCCAGTATCTCGATGTCCCCGAGAGCCCGAATGCCATCATCGAAGAGTTCCAGACCCGCTTCGTCGATACCGAACTGTTCTTCGACCCTTATGCCAAGGACAAGTTCGCCCGCTACCTGATCAACGCGCACGATGCCGAGATCGGCGAGTACACCGTCGACCTCGCCCGTCGCCTGATCGGAGAGTCGGGGCTCTTCATCGAAGCGGCCTACCGCTGCTTCGATGGCATGAATACGTCGGCGGCCGCGTCCTGACAACCGGCTGCGGCCGCATCAAGGGAGTAAGAGGATGGAATTGCAGCGAATCAACGTGAAGGTCTCGCTGGCCGACTGGCAGGTCAGCCCCGATGAGATCTTTAAGGTATTCAACCAGTGGATCTCGACCGACACCGAGGAGGTTCTCATCGACGTGGCCGACTATCGCCACGTCCAAAACGGTCCTGAGACCCTGCTGGTCGGTCACTACGCCAACTACTGCATCGACAACACCGACGGCACCATCGGGCTACTCTACAGCCACAAGCGCGGCCTGCAGGGTACCCTGGCCGAGCGGATCCAGACAGTATTTGCCGCAGCACTCAAAGCCTGCGCGCGGCTCGAGTCGCATCCCGAGCTCGACGGCCGCGTCCGTTTCGACGCGAGCGAGGTGGTGTTCACGGTGAACGATCGACTGCTGGCACCCAACAGCAAACCCGTGCGCGGGCAGATCCGGGCCGAGTTGGATCCGTATCTGGAGCGTCTCTTCGGCGGCACGGACTACGACGTGACAGCTGATGAGAACGCCGGCAACAGGACCTCTTTCCGCGTCAGCTCAACCACCGACGGCGCAGTTGCTGCAGTCCTCGAAAACGTTGGCGCTGGCTGAGTTCTCGAGGCTTCTTGACAGAGTGGCACAAGTCGTTATTTTAGCCCACAATTCCCCGGAAAATAGGCTACCATAGGAGAAAGAAATGGCCTACATCATCGCAGAACCCTGCATCGATGTGAAGGACAAGGCCTGCGTTGAGGTGTGTCCCGTCGATTGTATTCATCCCACCGATGGCGAGGGAGAGCCCATGCTCTTCATTGATCCCGACGAATGCATCGATTGCGGAGCCTGCGAGCCCGAGTGCCCCGTCGAAGCCATTTTCGCCGAAGAGGACCTTCCGGAAGAGTGGAACCACTTCACCGAAATCAACGCCAAGTACTTTGAGCTCAAAGACTCGCCCGAGGAATGGGGAGCTTATAAGAAGGAAAATGCCGACCCGTTGAAGCTCGGCTGACAAGCATTCCAAAGCAGCAGTTGAAAATGCCGGAATATCAACAGGATGTTCCGGCATTTTCGCGCTTGACGTATTCCCCCGCCATCCTAACTTTTATGCTCTATCCCGCCGCCGTCCTCCGGCGGTCCGCAACATGTTCAGACACCAGGTAACGAGACTCCAGCATGGCAAAAGCTAAGCGCTCCAAGTCCGGCGCGCCGAAGAAGGCCGCCGCTCGCAAGAAGGCTGCCGGCACGGCGCGTCCGACTCCCAAGTTGGATGCGGACAAACTATGGCTCATGTTCCGCAAGATGACCGAGATCAGGCTGTTCGAAGAGCACGTCTGGGACGTCTACACGCGCGGCCTGATGCCAGGTCTCGCCCACCTCTACATCGGCGAGGAGGCCGTCGCAGTAGGTACCTGCTCAGCCCTGCGCGACGATGACTACGTGACTAGCACCCACCGCGGGCACGGACACTGCATCGCTAAGGGCGGAAAGCTCGACCGTATGATGGCCGAGATCATGGGGAAAGAGGACGGCTACTGCCGCGGCAAGGGTGGAGCGATGCACATCGCCGACATGTCTGTCGGCATCCTCGGCGCCAACGGCATCGTCGGCGGCGGCTTTGGCATCGCCACCGGGGCAGCGCTCTCCGCCAAGATGCGGAATACCGACCAGGTGGCAGTCTGCTTCTTCGGCGATGGTGCCGCCAACCAAGGAATCATGCTCGAAACGGTCAACATGGCCGTAATTTGGAAGCTCCCCGCCATCTACATCTGCGAGAACAACCAGTACGGCGAACACACTCCCTTTCAGAGCGTCACCGGGGTCAACAGCATCGTCGACCGGGCGCGAGGAATGGGACTGATGGGGGTGCAGACGGATGGCTCCGACGTGCTGGGAATGCACGAAGTGGTTTCCCAGGCAGTGGCCAAAGCGCGCGGCGGCGACGGTCCGACCCTAATCGAAGCGATGACCTACCGTTATCGGGGACACCACGTTGGCGACGCCGGGCTGTATCGGACCGACGACGAGGTCAAATGGTGGATGGACAACAAGGATCCCATCAAGCTCCTAACGGACCACATGGTCAAGCGCCGCGTCGCCAAGCGCGAAGAGCTCGAGGCGCTGCACAACCAGATCGACCAGGAAGTGCTCGACGCGATCGAGTTCGGTCGCAACTCGCCCATGCCACCAGCAGAAGAAGCCTACGAGGACCTGTATGCCTGACCGCGAGATCAGTTTCAGAGAAGCGATCATCGAGGCTACCCGCGAGGAGATGGAGTACGATGAGACCGTCTTCCTCATGGGAGAGGACGTGGGTGCCTCTGGGGGCGTCTTCAAGTGCAGCGAGGGACTCTTCGAGACCTTTGGCGGCGATCGCGTGCGGGACACGCCGATCGCCGAAGCCGGCTATATCGGACTCGGCGTCGGCGCCGCCATGACCGGCATGCGCCCGGTCGCCGAGTTGATGTTCGGCGACTTCTCGCTGCTGACCATGGACCAGTTGGTCAACCAGGCAGCGAAGATCAGGTACATGTCGGGCGGGCAGTGCAAAGTGCCTTACACGGTAAGACTCTCGATGGGGGCCGGGCGCTCCTCGGCAGCGCAGCACTCCCAGAGCCTACACGCTATGTTCTGTCACATCCCCGGCCTCAAAGTCGCAATTCCGTCATGCCCTAGGGACGCCAAGGGGCTGCTCAAGACCGCCATCCGCGACGACAACCCGGTCCTGTTCTTCGAGGACAAGATGATGTACAACGACGTCGGACCGGTTCCGGACGAGGAGTATCTGCTACCGTTCGGAGAAGCGGAGATCAAGCGGGCGGGCGACGACGTCACCATCGTCGCGACCTCCAGCATGGTCGGAGTAGCCCTGAAGGCCGCAGACCTGCTCGCTGCCGACGGCATCAGTGCGGAGGTAGTCGACCCGCTCACCCTCGTACCCCTGGACAAGGATGCCTTGATCGCCTCGGTCCGCAAGACTGGATTCGCGGTAGTCGTCGACGAAGGCGTCCAGCGCTTCGGGGTAACCGGTGAGATCGCCTCGATGCTGTCCGAAGAGGCGTTCGACTACCTCGACGCCCCAGTCGCCCGTATCGGTGCCGCCGAGGTCCCAGTGCCGTTTAGCCCCACCATGGAGATCGGCACGATTCCAGATGAGGAAAGAGTTGCTGCAACGGTGCACTCCCTGAGAAGTTGAGAACAGCGTGTCCAACCCCCTCTGCCTGATCACCGGAGCGAGCAGTGGCATCGGAGCTGCCACGGCCAGGGCGTTCGCAGCCGCAGGGTACGACGTCGCAATCAACTACAATACCGGCGGCGATCGCGCCCAGGCAATCGCCGCCGAGCTCGAGCAGAGCGGCGTCAGCGCACTACCGATCCAGGCGAATCTGTCAAACGAAGAGACAGCCTTCGACCTCGTCGACGAGGCGTTCGCGCACTTCGGTCGCCTCGACGTGGTGGTGAGCAACAGCGGCGTCGCCAACTACGTCCGCGATGAACAGGGCAATCTGCTGCGCTACCGTTTCCATGAGGCGCCCGTGGAGCACCTGCAGCGCGAGATGGATCAGGTCATGAATCTGAACCTGCTCGGGGCCTATCGGCTCGTACAGCGATCGCTCCACTACATGATCCAGCAGGCCGAGGAGGAGCTAGCCAGAGACGACGCACCAACCCACCGTAGCGTGGTCGTCATCGCTTCCATCTCCGATGAGGCGCCGGAGAGTACACGCATTCCGTACGGCGCCAGCAAGGCGGCGCTGAACCACGTGGTACTGGGAGCCGCTCTCGAGGGTGGCCCCCACAACATAACGGTCAACGGTCTACGTCCGGGCGTCATCGACACACCGCTGACCTCGCGGCCAAGCGGCATGAAAGATCCGGATCGGCACCAAGAGTTGACTGTGGCCGAGATCTACCAGCTGATGGCCGAGGGGGGCTCTCAGGCCATTCCGCGTATCGGCACCTCCGAAGAGATTGCGGATGCGGCCATCGCCTTCGCGCGGCTTCCGTTCATGACGGGCCAACTGATAGCGGTAGACGGCGGCTTCACTCTGCGCAGCGGCTTTGCGAACCGCGATCTCTTCCTGAATGAAGGCTTGCGGAAGCGACGCCAGTAGGCCCCCCAGAGCAGAAAAAAAGGGGACCGGCCGCCAGCCGATCCCCTTCCTTTGGCCGTCGCCACCCCGAGAAGATCAGTGTTCCTTGATGCTGCCCATCTGGATTTCGACGTCGTCCCGGTTGGCCAGCCGCTCCAGTTGCCCATCGCGAATCCAGGCTACCCGCTCGGCGGCGCTCAACATCTTGTCGTCGTGGGTGACTGTGATGATGGTCGTACCCATCTCTTCCTGCAGCTTCTTCATATAATTGATGATTTCCTGACCGGTGTTGCTGTCGAGATTCCCGGTCGGTTCGTCGGCAAGGATGATCCTTGGCTTGTTTACGAACGCCCGCGCAATAGCAACGCGTTGCTGCTGTCCACCCGAGAGTTCGGATGGCAAATGGTGAGACCGATCTCCGAGTCCGACTATCTCAAGACATTCCTGGGCCCGCTGCTCCCCCTCCTCGGTGGTCATGCCGGCGAACACCGTGGGGAGTGCCACATTCATCAGAGCGCTCATGACGGGCAATAGATTGTAGGTCTGAAAGATGTAACCGAGTTCGAAGCAGCGCACCGCCGCCAGTTTCTGGGGGCTGAGCGTTGCCAGGTTGATGCTCTCGATCAACACCTCGCCGCCAGTCGGCGTCTGCAAGGCCCCAATCATATTAAACAGCGTCGTCTTGCCAGACCCGGAAGGCCCCATGATCGCAAAGAACTCGTTCTGGAAGACCTGGACGCTCAAGCCGCGCAGGGCGTGTACGTGGGTTGATTCGTCGCGGTTCTTGGCGTTGTACACCATCTGAATGTTACGGGCATCGACGATTACGTGGCCGTTGCTGTTCGTCATCGGCAGACCTTGGTGGTCACTTCGGATGGATTTGGGTAGTAACTTCAGTGCTGGACAGGTGTGAATTTAGGCAGGGGAAACTGGCAAGTCAAACCACAAGAACTGACGGATCAGAGCCTCGGTCCGAATATAATCCGATATCCTAATTAGGAGCATTATGAGCTCGAAAACTAAATAAGCGCCACATTATGCCGATAATACCAACAAAGAATAACTTGACTCCATACATTACTATCTGGTATAATCGTAATTAATATCTGGTTACTATCTGGTATAATTCCAAATACTGTGCGCGATCCGCAAGCTCCCGTGCCCTGTATCTGGCGAGGAGACAGAGAATGACTGAGGGCGATCAACTTATTGATATTAAAGAAGTTGCGGACACATTTGGCAAATCCATAGAGTCCATTCGCAAGTACAAGAACTTTGGCATCATTCGGGTGACGGACAAGCGAGGCAACAAGGACCTGTTCGATCGGGATGAAATCCTCAAAGTCCGCGATCGCCTGCGCTCGCTTCGTCTCCAGGGCCTGTCGCTGTCGCAGATCGCCGATCAGTTGGCGGATCTCCAGGCCGAGGTGCCGGCAGGTACAGTGCAAGCTCCAATAGCGCCAGCCCCGACCCCACGCCCCGACCCAAACAAGCGGCTGAAGGTACTTGTGGTTGACGATGAGAGCGACATGCGGGCCAGCATCGGCGAGTTCCTTGAGGACCGCGGCTTCGCCATCTGCGACGCCGGCGACGGCGAGGAGGCTCTCGCCAAGACGTTCACCGAGAAACCCGACCTGATCCTGCTCGACCTCCGCCTGCCCAAGGTCGACGGCTACCAAGTCTGCCAAACACTCAAGGGCAACCCGATCACGTCGGGCATCCCGATCATCATGATCACGGCCCTGAATGCGACGCCACAGAAGGTCAAGGGTATCGAGTTCGGAGCCGACGACTACATCAGCAAGCCGTTCGACCTGGACGAGTTGCACGCGCGGATCAAGATGATCATGCGCCGAGTGACTGCATAGAGTCTATCCCAGCTCCCAAGTCCGTATCGG
The DNA here is from genome assembly GCA_964456165.1 of uncultured Gemmatimonadaceae bacterium. GTDB lineage: Bacteria > Latescibacterota > UBA2968 > UBA8231 > UBA8231 > CAYWBJ01. The sequence goes on from CAYWBJ010000063.1 coordinate 26,686, forward strand.
GATCTGCCGGCAGCTCTCCACCGCATTGACTGCAGAACTTGTTGTCGGCGCTGCACACCCGCCGGCAGGCCGGACAGTATCGCTCACGCTTAAAAGTATCACTGTATTCGCGGCAAAGTGACCGCCACTGCGGGCGCAGATGCTGCACTGTGGACAGAAGAGCAGCCCGCCCTCTTGCCCATCTTCCAGCACCCGTTACAGCTCGCCGGTGAGGCGATCGGGCTCGAACTGCTTGGCGATGATTCCGCACACGCGGAGATCGATCAGCGAAGAGATGGAATCGTTGTTGAAGAATCCGGAAACCAGGAAAGTGGAAGGCCCAGAGACGTTGCCCTTCTGGAGGAATCGAAGCAGATTATAGCCATGCGGTCCCGGCATGTGCAGATCCGGCAGCATAGTCTCAACCTGAGGCTCCGACAGCACGGACACAGCCCGGGTCGCCCTTTCGACGACGATCATCTCGTACCCCACCCATCCTGGACACGAGCCGCGCCAGGACATCGCGCACTGTCTTGTCGTTCTCGACGATGAGAACCGACTTACTTGTGCCTTCCATCTCTTCTCTCGTTTGCCCCACGGGCGGCGGCGATAGCGCCAGCCACAGCTCAATTTGCAGCAATGCCCAAGGAAGAAACAGTCGGAGTGCACGAATCCAATGGCTCAACCGAACTGACGTCGGCGGAGCTTGCCAACCTCGTCCCGCAATTCGGCGGCTCGTTCGAAATCGAGGCGGCCCGCGGCGACGCGCATCTCTTCCTCGAGCTGTTCGATCCTGTCCTCGCCGGCATCGGCGGCCCCCTGACTAGCGCGGGCGGCGTATTCCGGAGCTTCCTCGGCGACCGCCACGGCCAGGATCCCCTTGACGCTCTCCAGGACCGATGTAGTCTGGATGATCTCCTCGCGAGACCGCTGGATCGTCTGCGGCACCACGCCGTGTTCAAGGTTGAACGCCTGCTGGATCGAACGGCGCCGCTCGGTCTCCTCCATCGCTCGCTGCATCGAGTTAGTCACCTTGTCCGCATAGAATATGACGCGGCCATTCACGTGGCGGGCGGCGCGACCGATCGTCTGGATCAACGCCTGTTCCGACCGTAGAAACCCCTCTTTGTCGGCATCCAGAATGGCGACGAGGGAGACCTCCGGCAAGTCGAGTCCCTCGCGCAACAGGTTGATGCCCACGAGGACATCGAACTCTCCCAGCCGCAGGTCTCGCAGGATGCTGACCCGCTCCAGAGTCTCGATGTCCGAGTGCAGGTAGCGGACGCGGACACCCATCTGATCCAGATAGTCGGTCAGGTTCTCCGCCATCTTCTTGGTCAAGGTGGTGACCAGGACGCGCTCATCCGCTTCCGCCCTGAGCTTGATCTCTTCCAGCAGGTCGTCGATCTGGCCCTTCAGTGGACGCACGGTAATCTCGGGGTCGACCAAACCAGTGGGCCGTATCACCTGTTCCACGACGACGCCACCGCTCTTATCCAGGTCGTAGGGCCCGGGCGTCGCCGAGGTGAAGATGGTGGCTCCCATGCGCTCCTCGAACTCCTCGAAGTACAGGGGCCTGTTGTCGTAGGCCGAGGGCAGGCGGAATCCGTGCTCGACCAGCATCTCCTTGCGCGAGCGGTCACCCTTCCACATCCCCCGTACCTGGGGGATGGTGACGTGGGATTCGTCGATGCAGAGCAAGTAGTCGTCGGGGAAATAGTCCATCAGCACGTAGGGCGGAGAACCGGCCTCGCGACCGTCCATGTACCGCGTGTAATTCTCGATCCCGGGGCAATACCCGATCTCTCGAATCATCTCCACGTCGTACTTGGTTCGCGTCTCCAATCGGTGGGCCTCGACCAGGCGCTCCTGGCTGCGCAGGTCCAAGAGCCGCGACTCCAGCTCGACCAGGATCTCCTCGCAGGCTTCGGCAACGCGCTCCTCATCGGTTACGTAAGCCTTGGCCGGAAACAGGGCGATCTCATCGCGTTTTTCGAGAATGCTGCCGGTGACGGTGTCGATCACCGCAATCGCCTCGACTTCGTCACCGAAGAGCTCTATGCGCAGGGCCCGGTCGTCGGACGCCGGCACAACCTCGACGATGTCGCCGCGCACCCGAAAGCATCCCCGACGCAGTTCCAGGTCGTTGCGGCTGTAGTAGATGTCGATCAAGGTCCTGAGGATCTCGTCACGCTCCACCTCGTCGCCGACGCGCAACTCCAGCTTCTGCTCCTCGAATACCTTGGGAGATCCCAACCCATAGATGCAGGAAACCGTTGCGACGATGATCACATCGCGGCGCTGCAGCAGCGATTCCATCGCCTTGAGTCGCAGCCGGGCGATCTCCTCGTTGAGATCGACCTCCTTCTCGATGTAGGTGTCCGTACTCGGCTTGTAGGCTTCGGGCTGATAATAGTCGTAGTAGCTAACGAAGTACTCTACGGCGTTGTTTGGAAAATACCCCTTGAACTCGCCGTAAAGCTGAGCCGCCAGCGTCTTGTTGTGGGAGAGGACGAGCGTTGGTCGCTGCAGCCGCTCGATAGCACAGGCCATCGTGAACGTCTTGCCGCTGCCGGTGACGCCGAGCAGAGTCTGGAACTGGTGTCCCTTGTCG